>DASTMN010000188.1:0-17506 GCA_035714165.1 Rhizomicrobium sp. | reverse complement strand
TGGCGGGATCGAGCCGCGTGGCGGCGGGCGCGGCATAGGCGATGCGGACATACTCCTGTCCTTCCACCGGCACGGGCGTCTCGTCCGCCGCATAGACGGGCAGCGCTCCCGCATGGGTGACTTCAAAACGCAGCACCGGCGTATCGCCCAGCGTCTCCATGTGGAAGGGGGTGCGGGCGGGCACCTGCACGATCATGCTCTTGCCGGCTTCAAAAGGCTCAAGCCCTTCGATGCTGACCCGCATCCGGCCCGACTGCACGATCCAGAACATTTCGGTGTCGGCATAGAACAGCGTCCTGGTCTTTTCGCCCGGCGCCATCTGTATGAAGCGGGCGAGATAATGTTCGTCGCGCACCACGGTCTGCGACCAGCTCGGCTGGCCCGCATGGGCCGCCAGCACCTCGGACAGTTTCCAGTGCGGCCGGTTGGGCGCATGCCAGGCGGTCAGGGGATCGGGGCGGGGCGACAGCGCATATTTGAGAATGCGCGTGGGAATCTGGGACCCGGGCGCGGAGAGAGGCTGGGCGGAGGCGCTTGCCGCCATCAGCAGCACCGCCAGGGATACGAACGCAAATCGCATGACCGCCTTTCCGTCTTGGTGCCTGATAAAAGGTCATCCCAGGCGGGAAGCGTCAACCGTTCAGGGCGGACGATTCGGCTGGAGTATCAGGCCGGAAATCCACGCGCACTGTGAATAAACCGCCACATGATTGCCGGGCGATTGCTGGCCGGCTTCGCAAAGCGCCGCCCGTTTTTGTGTGCAGGTGCAGCGTAGCGGTGTGTCGACTCCCGTATAGCGGCCCTTTCCACAGCTTGCGGTCCTTATGTAACACTCTGAATACAAAGGATATTAGCATGACTGCAACATTATCTTGCGACTGTTGTTGCAAGTCACTTGCAAATAGGAGGGGGGCATGGTTCAAGTCCCCCCGCAAGTGAGGGGACAGCATGGCCGCATCGGGCGACGCGCAACAGGCGCCGAAACGATCCGCCCGGTCCGTTCCACCGGTCCGGCGGATCGCCATTGGCGAGCTGATGGGCGGCGGGCGTGAAGCGGTTCTGCTGCATGACGGTATCGAGTACCGCCTTCGCCTCACGAGCAACGGCAAGCTGATCCTCACCAAATAGGACAGGGCCGTCACTGCGTTGCGTTGCCAAGCCAGCCCCTGCCGCATGTTACGGCGCAAAGGAAGCCAGCCAGGTCCAAGTGAAACAGATGCTGAACCTTGAAGGGGCTTTTTCCATGATTTCCATTTCCAACCGTCACAAGATTCGCGCCCTGTCGGGCGCTTCGCTCGGCGTGCTGGGCGCGCTGCTGCTGGCCGCGCCCGCCGTGGCGCAGCCGGTCCAGCTTGGCCCCGTCTCGGTCCAGGACCAGGCGAACAGCTATAAGGCTGAAAGCGCCGATCCGCGCCGCACCGCGCCGCTGCGCGACACGCCCCAGACGGTCACCGTCATCACCAGCAAGCTGATCGCCGATCAGAACCTGATGAACCTGCGCGACGTGCTGATCAACACCGTGCCGGGCATCACCTTCGCTGCCGGTGAAGGCGGTGGCGGCTATGGCGACGGCATCAACCTGCGCGGCTATACCGCCACCAGCGACATCACCGTGGACGGCGTGCGCGACAGCGCCCAGTATACCCGCACCGACCAGTTCAACATCGAGCAGATCGAAGTCACCAACGGCGCCAACTCCGTCTTTAGCGGCGGCGGCGCGGTGGGCGGCGGCATCAACCTGATCTCCAAGACCCCCACCGGCACCGATTTCGGCATCGTCTCCGCCGGTGCGGGTACCGACGATTACGGCCGCCTGACCGTGGACGCCGAGCGCGCCCTGGACGACGGCGTTTCGCTGCGCCTGAACGGCATGCTGCACAACAACCGCGCCCCGGGCCGCGACGTGGAGAAGTTCACCCGCTTCGGCTTCGCGCCGTCGCTGTCGGTCGGCCTGGGTTCGCCCACCACTTTCACCCTGTCCTATCTGTACCAGCACGACGATAACGTGCCGCAGTACGGCCAGCCCTTCTTCTTCAACCAGTACAATAGCGGCGCGCTGCCGGGCGTGGATCGCAGCACCTATTTCGGCTACAGCAACCGCGACCGCCAGAAGATCACCACTCACATGGTGACCGGCATCCTGAGCCATCAGTTCTCGGATTCGCTCTCGATCCGCAACCTGTCCCGCTATGCGCGCGTCACGCAGTTCACCCGCGTGAACCCGCCCCAGGGCACGGTCTGCCTGCTCAGCGGCATCAATCCGTCCACCGGCGCGGCCTGCGCCGCCGTGGGCACCTTCGCGCCCGGCGGTCCGGCGGGCAACGAGCGCGACACGCTGAACACCACCGTCTACAACCAGACCGACCTGCGCTGGAACGGCACGCTGGGCGGCCTGCAGCACACGGTCGTGCTGGGCGCCTCGTTCCTCAGCGAGACCTTCGAGCTGTCGACCGGCAATTCGCAGCGCACCGCCGCCGGTGTCGCGCCTGCCTATCCGGTCAAGAACATCGTCAACCCGAACAATGTCTATGCGGGTCCGGTCAACTACTTCCTGACCCAGACGCAGGACGGCGAGCGCAATGCGCAGGCCGTCTATCTGTTCGACGACATCAAGCTCAGCGAGCAGTTCTCGATCAATGCCGGCATCCGTTACGACCATAACGAAGGCAAGAACAGCTCGACCACCTTCGCGGTGCCCAGCGGCGCGGCCACGCCGAACGCCACCTTCCGCAACCAGGACGACCTGCTGTCCTATCGCGTCGGCCTGGTCTTCAAGCCGGTGGAAGAGGCGACCATCTATGCCGCCTACTCCAATTCGCGCACCCCGTCGCAGTCCGCCGTCAACGGCGCCTGCAACGTGGCGACCTGCAACGTGTCGCC
Source organism: Rhizomicrobium sp. (assembly GCA_035714165.1). Classification (GTDB taxonomy): domain Bacteria; phylum Pseudomonadota; class Alphaproteobacteria; order Micropepsales; family Micropepsaceae; genus Rhizomicrobium. The sequence goes on along the minus strand of DASTMN010000188.1, from coordinate 14,626 downwards.
GGAAAAGGCTGTCAGCTATGAGATCGGCGCCAAGTGGGACCCGTTCCAGGGTCTGTCGCTGACGGCGGCGCTGTTCCGCAATGAGCGCACCAACTACAAGGTGGCCTCGAACGACCCGGCCATCCCAGACCAGGTGCTGGACGGTTCCTCGCGGGTCGATGGCCTCACCCTGAGCGCCACCGGCACCATCACCGAGGGCTGGGACGTGTTCGCCAGCTACACCTATCTGGACAGCGAAGTGATCCAGGGCGTGTCCAACTACTGCGTCGCCAATCCGGGCGCGGCGGGCTGCTTTGCCGCCAACACGCCGCTGGCGGGCAATCCGCTGACCAACACACCGGACCACGGCGTCAGCCTGTGGACCACTTATCGCATCCTGCCGGAGCTGAATGTCGGTTACGGCATCACCTATCAGGGTGACTACTACCTGAACAACGGCGCGGCGCCGCTGTTCAAGACCGGCAGCTTCGTCAATAACCGCGTGATGATCGCCTATGACGTGACCGACAACTTCACGCTTCAGGGCAACATCAACAACCTGCTGGATGAAACCTATTTCATCCGTATCCGCAACAATGGCTGGGCCACCCCCGGCGATGGCCGTAGCTTCACCGTCACCGGCAGCTACAGGTTCTAAGGATGACAAAGCGATGATGCTGCGGATTCCGGGACTTCTTGACGCCTCCGGCGTCGCCGTGATCCGCGGCATCATTGACTCCGCCGAATGGACGGACGGCAACGTCACGTCCGGACGGCAGGCCGCCCAGGCCAAGCGCAACATGCAACTGCCCGAGAAATCGGCGGCGGCGCGCCAGGCGGGCGACCTGATCATGGCGGCGCTGGAGAAGAATGGGCGTTTCTTCTCCGGCGCATTGCCGCTCAAGATTTATCCGCCGCTGTTTAACCGCTATGAAGGCGGCATGACCTTCGGCACCCATATCGACAATTCGGTGCGTTTCGTGCCCGGCACGCCGGTGCGGGTCCGCACTGACCTGTCGGCCACGGTTTTCCTCACCGATCCGGCCGATTATGACGGCGGCGAGCTTGTGGTGGAGGACACCTATGGCGAGCACAGCGTCAAGCTGGCGGCGGGGGACATGGTGCTTTATTCGGCGACCAGCCGTCACAATGTCACGCCGGTGACGCGCGGTGCCCGCATCTCCTCTTTTTTCTGGATACAGAGCATGGTCCGTGACGAGCGCGCCCGCACCATGCTGTTCGACCTGGACACCGCCATCCAGTCCCTGCGCGGCAGGAACGGCGACAGCGACGAACTCATCATCCTGACCGGCCTGTATCACAATCTTCTCCGCCGCTGGGCGGACGCATGAGGATGACGCCATGAAGTTCGCCACGATCCGCCGCGCGCTGTTCCAGATTCACATGTGGGTGGGCCTTGTGCTGGGCCTGTTCCTGATTGTGCTGACCCTGTCGGGCGCGATCCTGGTTTATGACGACAAGATCGCCGACCTGTTCAATGCGCCGCCCAAGGCGGTCACGGCGGGCCAGCGCCTGCCCATATCCATGCTGGCGGCTTCGGCGCGCGGCGTGGCCGAGGCGCGGGGCTTTTCCGGCCAGGCCACTGTCGTGCTGCCCGAAGAGGTTGGCGATGCCGCCATCGTGCGCTTCATGCGCGCCCCGGCCCGCGAGGGCGCCCGTGATGGCGCTCGTGACGGCGCTCCCCGTGCCCGCGGCGACGGCGCACCGGGAGCGCGCCGCGAAGGCGCCGCGCCGCCCCCCGCCCGTGGCGGCGGCATCCAGATCTATCTCGATCCGGTTTCCGGCCAGGTACTGGGCACCCGCCGCGCCGGATTGCCGCCGGTGTTCGCCCTGCTGCACCAGATTCACGGCAGCTTCACGCTGGGCCGCGATTTCGGCCGTCCCTTTGTCGGCTGGCTGGGCGTCGCCATGCTGGCGTTGGGCGTGAGCGGACTGGTGCTGTGGTGGCCCAAGCGCGGCCAGTGGAAATACGCCTTCCTGGTGCGGTCCACGGCCAAGGGGTTGCGCTTCCACCGCGAGCTGCATGCGGCGGCGGGCATCTGGATTTTCGTGGTCTTCATGGCGGTGAGCTTTTCGGGCGTCGCCATAACCTTCCCCCAGACCGTGCGGGCACTGGTGGGCGGCGGCGAGGCGCCGCGTCCCGGTTTCAACCTGCGCGAAGGGCCGCGTGTGGAGCCGATGGCGGATGCCAAGCGCATCGCCCCCGATGCGGCCCTGCTGATCGCGCAGAACGAAGTGCCGGGCGGCGTGGTCCGCAGTGTCACGATTCCGGCGCGCCCGGCCCAGGCCTATAGCGTGGCGCTGGCCTCGCGCTTCGGCACCACGGCCACGGTCTTCATCAATCCCTATACCGCCGCGGTGATCGCGGTGCGCGACCCCGCCAATGGCGGCGGCGCCGACAGCTTCATGGCGTTGCAGCGCCCGATGCATGACGGCCAGGGCCTGGGCCCGGTGTGGGAGTTCCTGGTGTTCCTGTCGGGCCTGGTGCCGACCCTGTTCGTGGTCACGGGTGTCATCATGTGGTGGAAGAAACGCCAGCGTCGCCTGCCCATGTCCCGGATGACGGACGAAGTGGTGCCGCCGGAGGCCGTGTGATGACTGTCCCCTTTCCGCTGGATGCTTTTGACGACGCGCTGTCGCTGCACAGAAAGCCGCCGCGGCGTTTCAACCGCGAAAAGCTGATCAGCATCGGCATCACCGTTGCGGTCCATGCGGTGATCGCGGCGGGCGCGCTGACCGCCGTGCATGTCCAGACGGTGAAGGTGCCCAAGGTTCTCACCGTGCAGATCGCCGAGGAGCAGAAGGTGGAGCCGCTGCCGGACCAGGTGCCCAAGCCGGTGCTGGCCCAGCCCACCATCGTCACGGTGCCGATGCCGGAGATCACCATCCAGAGCGTGACGCCGCCGCCCATCACCGCCCAGGTTTTGCAGCCGCGCGCCGCGCCGGTCGCCATGCCCGCGCCCGCCAGCAAGGGTGTCGCCGAAGGGCGGGACAGCTATTTCGGCCGCCTGCTGGCCCAGCTCAACCGCTACAAGCGCTATCCGCAGGCGGCCCGCGCCGCCCGCGTTACCGGCGTGGTGATGCTGCATTTCGTGATGGATGCGCAGGGCAGGGTGCTGTCCTATGAGATCGCCAAAAGCTCCGGCCGTGCCGCGCTGGATCAGGAAGCGCTGGATCTGATCCAGCGCGCCCAGCCTCTGCCGCCGCTGCCCGCCGATTTTCCCACCCGGACGCTGGATGCGGTGGTGCCGATCGAGTTCACCCTGAACAGGCGCTGAGCCACGGTTTTCAAGGAACAGGTATGACGATATGTTTAGAATGATCCTAATATTCAATATTATTGCCATCCCGGTTTTGCTGGGCTAGACACGCCGCGCGGGGCGGTTCTCCCGGGGGATTCTGACGTGCGTAAACTCATCAATCAGCGCCAGCGGTCCTGGCTCTTGCGCCAGTTCCGGCAATGGCACTGGATCAGTTCGGCCATCTGCCTGGTCGGCATGTTCCTCTTCGCCATCACCGGGCTGACGCTCAATCATGCCGCCGCGATTTCCGCCGATCCGCAGGTCACGGCCCGGTCCGGCACCCTGCCGCCTTCGCTGATCGCGGCGCTGAAGGCCACGCCCGCCGATGCCAAGGCGCCTGCGCCGGATGCGGTGCGCGCCTGGATCAAGGCCAATATGGGCGTCACGCTGCGCGATGCGGGCAATGAATGGTCCGACGACGAAATCTATGCGGCGCTGCCCCGTCCGGGCGGCGACGCCTTTCTCACCATCGACCGCAGCAATGGCGCGGTCGCCTATGAGCTGACCGACCGCGGCTGGATTTCCTATCTCAACGACCTGCACAAGGGCCGCAACACCGGCGATGTGTGGTTCTGGTTCATAGACGTCTTCGCCGTGGCCTGTCTTGTCTTCTGCATTACCGGCCTGGTGCTGCTGCAACTGATGGCCGAGCAGCGCAAATTCACCTGGCCGGTGGTGAGCGCGGGCCTGGTGATTCCCCTGCTGATCGCCGTTCTCTTCATCCATATGTGAGGTTGTCCATGCGTTTCCTGCTTACCGCCGCCGTGGCGACTGCCGTGACCGGCAGCGCCACCATCGCCAATGCCGCCGAACTGACGGTCAGCGTGGAGGTGCCCAAGATCAATGTCGCAGAATACCATCGCCCCTATGTCGCCATCTGGCTGGAAGACAGCGCCGGCAAGGTCACCAACCTGGCGGTCTGGTACAACGTCAACAACGCCAAGAAGGAAGGCGAGAAGTGGCTGAAGGACATGCGCCAGTGGTGGCGCAAGTCCGGCCGCGAACTGGCGATGCCGGTGGATGGCCTGTCCTCGCCCACCCGCGCGCCCGGCACGCACCAGGTGCGTTTCGACGGCGCGGCCTCGCCGCTGAAGGCGCTGGCGCCCGGCAACTACAAGCTGGTGGTGGAAGCGGCCCGCGAAGTCGGCGGCCGTGAGCTGGTCAGCCTGCCGTTCCAGTGGCCCGCCGCCAAGGGTCCGATCACCGCCGACGCCAAGGGTTCCAGCGAGCTGGGTGCGGTCAAGCTTTCCCTCAAGTAACCCGGAAATTATTGGAGAAAAACACCATGAAGAAGCTGCTTGCCCTTCTCGCCCTGTCCGCCGCGCTGGCGACGCCCGCCGCCGCCCATCGCGCCTGGGTTCTGCCCAGCGCCACCATCGTCTCCGGCCAGGGCCAGTGGGTGACGTTGGATGCCGCCGTCTCCAACGACCTGTTCTATTTCGAGCATTTCCCGCTGCAGCTGAACGGCCTGTTCATCACCCAGCCCGACGGCACCGCCGGCAAGGCGCAGAACAGCGCCACGGGACGCTATCGCAGCACCTTCGATGTCGAGCTGACCCAGCCCGGCACCTGGCGCATGGGCGTGAAGAATGAAGGCCTCTCCGCCAGCTATATGCTGAACGGCGAGCGCAAGCGCGCCCGCCTGAAGGCCGAGGAGATCAAGACCGCCATTCCCGCCGGCGCGACCGAAGTGCGCCTGACCGAAATGTCGGGCCGCAACGAAACCTTCGTCACCAACGGCAAGCCCAGCGAGATCAAGCCGATCGGCAAGGGCCTGGAACTGATCCCCGTCACCCATCCCAACAATCTGGTGGCGGGCGAGAAGGCCGACTTCCGCTTCCATATCGACGGCAAGCCCGCCGCCAACCTGGAGATCGAACTGGTGCCGGGCGGCAACCGCTATCGCGACGCGCTGGGCGACATGAAGCTGAAGACCGACGCCAATGGTGCTTTCTCGGTTACTTTCCCAAACCCCGGCATGTACTGGCTGGAAGCCAGCGCCCAGGGCACGAGCAGCGTGCCGAACGCCACCCGCCGCGACACCTATATCGCGACGCTGGAAGTCCTGCCGCAGTAAGACGTACCGGCTGGCGCCGTGGTGCCTTCGGGCGTCACGGCGCGCCGGGGCCGGGCGGATGCAATGGCGGCCAATGGCAACATGGCGGCGCGCGGGTCCATCCAGGTGCGGTTTTCCCCCGATTTCCGTGCAATTTCCGAAAGCGTTGCCTTGGCCCGCGCCGCCGGGCTAACGTCCGGCCATGCTGCGACTGGCGATCCTCAAACGGGCCTGCGCGACGCTGTGCGTCGCCCTGACGCTCGTTTTTCTGGGGGCCGCGGCGGCCAGCACGATCAATGCCGTGCAGCACATGAACGGCGATCCGGGCGTGCACGACCATGTGCTGTTCAGCAACATCTCGCTGGACGATGACGACAACCATTCCGACCTGCATTCCGGCGATTCCGGTTCGCATCATCATCACCACGGCGATATCAGCACCGGCATGGCGGCCATGACCGCCACCGGCGTCGCCATGCCGATGGCCACCGGCGACCGCCACAAGCTGGCCCGCGACCATGTCCGGGCCAGCATCCGGCTGTCACTGCCCGAACGCCCTCCCCGAGCCTGACGCTGCGCGCAATCGAGCGCCGCGCCGCAAGGCGCGGAATCTTTCACGTCTGGCCGTGAGGCTTCATCATGTCTGTCCTTTTTCGCGCGCGCGTTCCTGCGCGCGTCATTCCGGCTTTGGCGATCCTGTTTGGAGCGCTGTTTCCCATGCCTGTGGCGGCGCGGCTGCTGCCGGTCACGCCCCAGCAGGTTCAGCGGCTGGGAATCCGCACCGCGCCGGTCCAGCCCGCCGCCCATCAGGCCGGTGTTTCGGTGCTGGGCCGCGTGACGCCCGCGCCCGATGCGCGCGTGCCGGTTTCGGCGCCCTTTGCGGGGACGGTGCGCAGCCTGGTGGGGTTGGAAGGAACGCAGGTCAGGAAAGGCGCGGTGCTGGCGGTGATCGTCAGCGCCGACATGCATGCCGCCCAGGCCAAGCTGCGCGGACAGGCGGCGCATGCCCGTTCGGCCAAGGCCGCGGCGGATCGCGCCAGGGCGCTGGTGGCTGAAGGCATCGCGCCGGCCAGCCGCGCCGAGGAAGCCGAGGCGGATGCCGCGGCCGCATCCGCCGAACTGGCGGCGCTGCAAAGCGCCACGGCGCGGGCCTCCGGCGCGGCAGGCGGCGAATACCGGCTGCTGGCGCCGGTGGATGGCCGGGTGGCGGCCATTTCCGTTTCGGCGGGCGACCAGGTGACGGCGATGCAGCCGGTGCTGGTGATGGACACCGGCGACGGTGTCTGGGTCGAGGCCGCCTTGCCCGCAAGCATGATCGGCCGTGTCGCGGCAGGTGACGGCGTCAAGGTGGAAGGCGGCCCGGCCACGGGCGTGGTCGCGGCGGCGGGCACCAGCATCGACCCGAAAACGCGTTCCGCCACGGTGCGGGCGCGGCTGACCGATCCGGCGGGGCTGGTGACCGGCCAGACGGTGCGCATGTCCATCTTCCGCAAGGCGCAGGGCGGCAGCTTCAACATTCCGCGCAACGCGGTCGTGCAACTGGCGTCGGGCATGGCGGTGTTCGTGGCGCGGGCGGGCGGCTTCGAGGTGGTGCCGGTGCAGGTCCTGGCACGCGGCGCGCAGGAGGCCACCGTGACCGGGCGGCTGCGCGCGGGTGACCGGGTGGCGCAGTCCGGGGTCAGCGAGCTGAAAGTGCTGAACGCTGCCGAGGCGGGCCCCGGGGCGGGCAAGGAATAGCCATGCTGCGCCGGATGATCGAATTCGCCCTCAGCCAGCGCATGCTGGTGATGGTGCTGGCGGCGTTGCTGATGGGCGCGGGCGGCTATGCCTTTTCGCGCCTGCCGATCGATGCCTATCCCGACATTTCCACCACCCAGGTCAAGCTGATCCTGAAAGCCCCCGGCATGACGCCGGAGGAAGTCGAGCAGCGGGTGATCGCGCCGCTGGAGCTGGAACTGCTGGGCATTCCCAACCAGGTGATCCTGCGTTCGATGGCCAAGTATGCCATCGCCGACATCACCATCGATTTCACCGACAGCACCGACGTCTATTGGGCGCGCCAGCAGGTGGGCGAACGCCTGTCGGAGGCGATGGATTCGCTGCCCGACACGGTGTCTGGCGGGCTGGCGCCGATCGCCACGCCGCTGTCGGAAGTCTTCATGTTCACCATCGAGGGCGGCGGGCTGAGCCTGGCCGAGCGCCGCTTCCTGCTGGACTGGGTGATCCGCCCGGCGCTGCGGACCATTCCGGGCGTGGCGGATGTGAACGCGCTGGGCGGCTTCGTCAGCAGCTTTGAAGTGGTGCCGGACGATGCCGCGATGCTGTCGGCAGGGCTGCGCGTCGCCGACCTGAAAGCGGCCATCGAGGCGGCCAACCGCAATGACGGCGCGGGCCGCGTCAATGAGGGCGAGGAGGCGCTGATCGTGCGCGCCGTGGGCGCCATCCGCACGCTGGACGACCTGCGCGAGGTGATGGTGACGGGGCGCTCCGGCGCGTCGGTGCGGCTGGGCGATGTCGCCCAGATCCGCACCGGGGCGCTGACCCGCTATGGCGCGGTGGTGGGCGATGGCCGGGAAACGGTGCAGGGGCTGGTACTGGGCCTACGCGGCGCTGATACCGGCGCGGTGGTGGCGGGCGTGCGCGCCAAGCTGGCGGAAATCCAGTCCAACCTGCCCAAGGGAACCACGGTGCATGTCTTCTATGACCGCGCCGACCTGATCGACAAGGCGGTGGCCACCGTCAAGCATGCGCTGATCGAGGCCACGGTGCTGATCGTGATCCTGCTGCTGCTGTTCCTGGGCAACCTGCGGGCGGCCATCGTGGTGTCGCTGACCCTGCCATTCGCCGCCATCGTCACCTTCCTGATGATGTCGCTGTTCGGGCTGACCGCCAACCTGATGAGCCTGGGGGGGCTGGCCATCGCCATCGGCATGCTGGTGGATGCCGCCGTGGTGGTGGTGGAGAACACGGTGGAACAGCTTTCGCATCACCGCGAGGGCAGCCGTGTGCCGCAACTGCATCTGGTCTATCGCGCGGTGTCGGACGTGGCGGTGCCGGTGGCGTCCGGCATCGTCATCATCTGCCTGGTGTTCCTGCCGCTGCTGTCGCTGCAGGGGCTGGAAGGCAAGCTGTTCGCGCCGGTGGCCCTGACCATCATCTTCGCGCTGTCGGGATCGCTGCTGCTGTCGCTCACCCTGATCCCGGTGATCGCCTCGCTGCTGCTGAAGCCGGGCGCGCATGGCGAACCCTGGCTGATGCGCCAGATCATGCCGCGATATTCCGGCGCGCTGGCAGCGGTGCTGGCACGGCCCCGGCGGCTGTTCATCGGCGTGGGCGCGGCCTTCGCCGCCGCGGCCATCGCCTATTTCGCGGTGGGCAAGACCTTCATGCCCGCGATGGATGAAGGTGCCATCGTGATGCAGTACGCCAAGCTGCCCTCCATCAACCTGGACCGCAGCATCGCGGTGGACCGGGCGGTGCAGAAGGCGATCCTGGAACAGGTGCCGGAGGTGGTGGATGCCGTCGCCCGCACCGGGAGCGACGAGATCGGGCTGGACCCGATGGGCCTGAACGAGACCGACCTGTTCCTGATGCTGAAGCCGCGCAGCGAATGGCGCAGCGGTAGCAAGGACGACATCGTCGAGGCGGTGCGCACGGTCATGAAGGATTTTCCCGGCCTGGACTACAGCTTCACCCAGCCCATCGAGATGCGGACTTCCGAGATGCTGACCGGCAGCCGCGGCGATCTGGCCATCAAGGTGTTCGGGCCGGACCTGGCGGTGCTGGGCCACCTGTCCGAGGCGATCCGCGCCGCCGTGCAGGCGGTGCCGGGTGCTTCGGAAGTTTTCACGGTGGCCGACGATTCCGTGCGCTATCTGCAGATCGACATAGACCGCATGGCGGCGGGCGCGGCGGGCGTTCCCGCCCAGGCCTTGCAGGAGGAGATGCGGGCGCGGCTGGAAGGGCTGGGGGCGGGCACTGTCACCAGCGCGGCGCGGCGCACGCCGATCATCATCAAGGGCGCCGAGGACCTGCGGAACCGTCCCGAGCTGTTCGGCGATGTCGCCATCGCCACTGGCGATGGCGGCGCGGTGCATGTCGCGGACGTGGCGAAGGTCAGCCAGCCGGAAGGGCCGGTGCGCATCCAGCGCGAGAATGCCTCGCGCTTCGCCACCATCCAGGCCAATGTCGCGGGCCGCGACCTTGTCAGCTTCGTGGAGGCAGCGCAGGGCGCGGTGGCCCAGAAGGTCACGTTGCCCACCGGCTACCGGCTGGAATGGAGCGGTGAGTTCCAGAACCAGCGCCGTGCCGCCGCCCGCCTGATGGTGGTGGTGCCGCTGGCGCTGGGGCTGATTTTCCTGGTGCTGTTCGCCACTCTGGGATCGGTGCGCCAGTCACTGCTGATCCTCGCCAATATTCCGCTGGCGCTGATCGGCGGCATGCTGCTGCTGTTTCTGTCGGGCGAGTATCTGTCGGTGCCGGCCTCGGTGGGTTTCATCGCGCTTCTGGGCATCGCGGTGCTGAACGGGCTGGTGCTGATCGTATATTTCAACCAGTTGCGCGAGCAGGGCCTGGAGCTGCGCGCCGTGGTCTATGAAGGCTCGCGGCGGCGGCTGCGGCCCGTGCTGATGACCGCCAGCATCGCGGCGCTGGGGCTTGTGCCGCTGCTGTTCGCCACCGGCCCCGGATCGGAAATCCAGAAGCCGCTGGCGATCGTGGTGATCGGCGGACTGATCAGCTCCACCGTGCTGACGCTGTTCCTGCTGCCTATTCTCTACGAACGCTTCGGCGTGGCCCGCGCGCAAAGGGATATCGCATGACGCAACCGGAACATGGCATGGTGAAACTCAGCCTGGTCTGCCCCGCCATCCTGGGCGAGCAACTGGTGGAATACCTGCTGGAAAGCGAATGGCTTGACGGCGGATTCACGACCTTGGCCACACAGGGGCACGGCCGCGATTTCGCCAATGCCTCGCTGCGCGAAAAGGTGCGCGGACGGGTGCAGTCGCTGACAGTGGTGGCGATCCTGCCTGCGGGGAATGCGACGGCGCTGCTGGACGCGCTGCGCGCCCGCTTCCGCAATCCGCATCTTGTCTGGTGGACCGAGCCGGTCCTTGGTTTCGGAGATTTCGCATGAGAAAGCTGCTGCCGTTGCTGCTGCTGGCCGCCACGCCCGCCTGGGCGCACCCGCCCGTCACCTCGCCCAGCCTGACCTTCCTGCCGCCGGAAGGGCAGGTGGTGGACCTGCTGGCGCAGGATCCCGGCGTGCGCCGTGCGAGTGCGATGCTCACCGCCGCCCAGGCCGAAGCGCGCGGGCGCGAGGCGGGGCCGCATGAATTCACCCTGCATGGCGAATATGTCTCCCGCGCCACCAACCTGGAGGGACGGCTGGACGAGTGGGTGGCGGGTGTCAGCCGCGGCATCCGCCTGCCGGGCAAGGCCGAGGCGGATTCCAAGATCGGCGCATCCGGCATTGCGGTGGCGGAAAACGGATTCGGCGATGCCCGGCATCAGGCCGCCATTACGCTCAAGACCCTGTGGATCGCCTGGCTGGTGGCCGAGGGCGATGCGGTGCAGGCGCAGGCCGAGGCCGCCGCGCATGAGCGGCAATTGTCCGCCACCCAGCGCGCGCGGCAGCTTGGTCAATCCGCGACCTTGCAGGTGGAACAGGTGGAGGCGGCGCTGGCACAGGCCCGCCTGTTGGCGGCGCAGGCCGTGCAGGCGCGGCTGGATGCCCGCATGACCCTGCAGCGCAGTTTCCCGGCGCTGACTTTGCCGGTGTCGCCGCCCGCCATGCCGGAGCCGCAAGCGCCGCCGGGAAGCTGGGACGAATGGCGCGAGGCGGTGCTGGAGGACAATCACGAGATCAAGATGGCGCGCAGCGAGGCGGAACGGCGCGAATGGCTGGCGCGGCGTGCCCGCCTGGACCGTTTCGCCGATCCGACGCTGGATCTTCGCACCTTTCAGGAGCGCAGCGGCCATGAGACCGGCTTCGGCGTCGGCTTTTCCATGCCCATCGGCGGCGCGCTGCGCTCGGCCACCGCCGACCAGACGGCGGCGGAAGCGGCGGCGGCAACGGTCGCGGCCCGCAAGGTGCAGCGGGATGTGGAGATCGTGGCCGACCGCGATGTGATCCAGGCGCAGCAGGGGCTGGAAGCCTGGCGGCAGGCCAGTATTGCCGCCAAAGCCAGCGCGGCGATGACGGCGCGGATGCAGCGTGCGTATGAACTGGGCGACCAGGGGCTGACGGAACTGCTGATCGCGCGGCGGCAGGATTACGATGTCCGCCGCAACGAGGCGCGCGCCCGTGCCGCCGCCCATTCCGCCATCCTGCAACTGATGATCGACTCGCACCGCATCTGGGGGCTGGGCGACGAGGGCTAGCCGAAGTTCCCATGCTGCGCCGCAACCCTGCTTGTCCGTTGCCAACGGCTGTCACCTGACTACAGTCTGGATTCACAAGGTCACGCCACAGCCCGGAGCGATCCGGAGACATATATAAAGACAGGGGCGGGCCACCGGGGAGACGACGGTGAAAACAGGCGGGTCCGCGCTGGTAATCGCCGCGGCCGTTCTGGCCGTGGGCTGTGCCGTGGCAGGCGGGCTGGTACTGCGCCCGAAGGCGGGTAAAGCCGCCACCGTGGATTTCAACCGCGATATCCGTCCCATCCTCAACAGCCAGTGCATTGGCTGTCATGGTGGCGTGAAGCAGGCGGGCGGCGTGTCCTTTTCCTACCGCGAACAGGCGCTGGGCAAGGGCAAGTCCGGGCGGCCCACCGTGGTGCCGGGCAGCCCGCGCCAGTCCGAACTGATGGCGCGCATCACCACCGGCAATCCCGAAACCCGCATGCCGCTGCATGCCGCGCCGCTGAAAGCCGAGCAGGTCGCGCTGCTGCGGCAATGGATCGAGGAGGGCGCGCCCTGGCAGGATTACTGGGCCTTTGTCGCGCCGGTTCCGCAACCCGTGCCCGCGGTGCAGCAGGCGGGCTGGGCGCGGGGACCTGTGGACCGTTTCGTTCTGGCGCGGCTGGAACAGGAAAAGCTGCGGCCGTCACCGGAAGCGGACAAGTCGGCGCTGCTGCGCCGGGTGTCGCTGGACCTGACCGGCCTGCCGCCCACGCCGGAGGAACGCGCGGCCTTCCTGGCCGATGCCGCGCCGGATGCCTATGAAAAACAGGTGGACCGGCTGCTGGCCTCGCCACGCTATGGCGAGCGGTGGGCGTCGCTGTGGCTGGACCTGGCGCGTTATGGCGACACCAAGGGGTTTGAGAAGGACCGTGCCCGGCCCGGCGCCTGGACCTATCGCGACTGGGTGATCGCGGCGCTGAATCGCAACATGCCCTATGACCAGTTCGTCACGCGGCAGGTCGCGGGCGACCTGATGCCCGGCGCGCGTTTCAGCGACCGCATTGCCACGGCTTTCCACCGCATGACTCCCGCCAATGACGAAGGAGGGACCGACAATGAGGAGTTCCGGCTGGCGGCGGTGATGGACCGCGCCGCCACCACCTGGTCGGTGCTGAACGGCGTCAGTTTCAACTGCGTACAGTGCCACGCGCACCCTTACGATCCGATCCGGCACGGGGAATATTACAAGTTCCTCGCCTTCTTCAACACGACGCGCGATGCCGATATCGCTTTCGACCGCACGCTGGACGAAGACTGGCCGGTCCTGTCCGTGCCGACCGATACCAGCCGCTATGGCGAAGCCGACCGCCTGCAGCGCGGCATCGCGGAGTTGCGCGCCCGGCTGGTGGCCGGCAGCCGCGCCACCGTCGAGGCGACACGGGACTGGACCTTGCTGCCCGTCACCGGCGGCACGGTCAGCGAGGCGTTGGGCCTGGAACACGCGATCGCGGAACTGAAGCTGCGTCCCGCCAGCGCGGGCCGCGACCGGCAGGTCGGCGAACTGCAAAAGCGATTGGGCCCGGCGCGCAAGCAGCCACCCGTGGCGGGTTTCCGCCTGAAAGACGGCATGGCGGAGAAGACCGGCACCGTGCCGATGAATTCGGCCTATGATCTTGCCTTGCGGACCACCGTGCCGCGCCTGACGGCGATACGGATCGAAGTGCCGCCCGCCGATCCGGCCAAGGCGGTCCATTCGCCGGAAAAAGGTTTCGTGACCAGCCATATCCAGGCCTGGCTGGTGCTTGCCGACGGCACGGAGCAGTCGATACCTCTGCGGGCGCTGGCGCCCGACGCGGTCGAGACGCTGTACGGCAACATGGCGCGCATGGTCCGCAACCTGCCGGGCGGCGGCGCGCCGGACCAAGCCATGACGCGCTATGTCGCGCATGGCGGCTTCATGGCCAACCCAAGCCTCTTTCGCACCCGCTGGGTGGTGGCGGTGCCGGAGACGCCACTGGATATCCCAAAGGGGTCGACGTTGAAGCTGCGCCTGACCCAGACCGAGCCGATCAACGCGGAATCCTCGCCGCCACCACGCCTGCGTGTCCTGGCCAGCAACGAGGCACGCTGGACGGCCTATGCACCCGGGCGCGACATGGCGCGCCTGGAAGAGTTGGAGCGCGCCTTGCGGGCCATCCCGGGCGTGCCGTTGCCGGTGATGGTGGAGCAGTCCGTCCATGAGCGCCGGCCCACCCTGCAGTTCGATCGCGGCAGCTTCCTGACGCAGGTGGGGCCGCCGTTGCCCGCCGACGTGCCCTCTGTCTTTCCCCGAATGCCCGCCGATGCGCCGCGCAACCGGCTGACCCTGGCCAAGTGGTTCTTTTCGCCCGGCCAGCCGCTGACGGCGCGGGTGGCGGTCAACCGCGCCTGGGAGCAGCTGTTCGGCACCGGGCTGGTCGAGACGATGGAGGATTTCGGCAGCGCGGGCGAGAGGCCCAGCCATCCTGAACTGCTGGACTGGCTGTCGCTGCATTTCCAGAATGACCTGCACTGGAACAGCAAGGCGCTGTTGCGCGAACTCGTCACCAGCGCCGCCTATCGCCAGCAGGCCGCCACCACGCCCGCCCTGCTGGAAAAGGATCCGCGCAACCGCCTTCTGGCGCGCGGGCCGCAGCAGCGCCTGACCGCCGAGATGGTGCGCGACCAGGCACTCCAGGCGGCGGGCCTGCTCAATCCACGCATGGGCGGGCCGCCCGTAATGCCGCCGCAGCCGGAGGGCGTGTGGAACGTGGACGCCAACAATCCCGCCCGCTGGGTCAATGCCACCGGGCCGGACCGTTATCGCCGCGCCATCTATACCTACATAAAGCGAACGGCCATCTATCCCAGCTTCGTGACGTTCGATGCCGCCGACCGCCAG
>DASTMN010000187.1:0-22325 GCA_035714165.1 Rhizomicrobium sp. | reverse complement strand
GCGAAAAACGATCCGTCCTTCCAGGCCGAGCTGGGCGGGCTGCTGAAGCATTATGTGGGCCGCGAAAGCCCGCTCTATTTCGCCGAGCGCCTGACCGCGCATCTGGGCGGCGCGAAAATCTATCTCAAGCGCGAAGACCTCAATCACACCGGCGCGCACAAGATCAACAATTGCCTGGGCCAGATTCTGCTGGCCAAGCGCATGGGCAAGACCCGCATCATCGCCGAGACCGGCGCGGGTCAGCACGGCGTCGCCACCGCCACGGTCGCCGCCCGCTTCGGACTGCCCTGCACCATCTATATGGGCGAGGTGGACATGGAGCGGCAGAAGCCCAATGTCTTCCGCATGCGCCTGCTCGGCGCCGAGGTGAAGGGCGTTTCGTCCGGCTCGCGCACCCTCAAGGACGCGATGAACGAGGCGCTGCGCGACTGGGTCGCCAATATCCACGACACCTTCTACATCATCGGCTCGGCGGCGGGGCCGCATCCCTATCCGGCGATGGTGCGCGATTTCCAGACCGTGATCGGCAACGAGACCCGCAGCCAGATGCTGGAGCGCGAACAGCGCCTGCCCGATCTGGTGGTGGCCTGTGTCGGCGGCGGTTCCAACGCCATCGGCATGTTCCATCCCTTCGTGGACGATGCGGGCGTGGAAATCCACGGCGTCGAGGCAGCGGGCGACGGCGTGGATACGCCCCGTCATGCCGCCACCCTCTCCAAGGGCGCGCCCGGCGTGCTGCATGGCGCGCGCAGCTATCTGCTGCAGGACCAGGACGGCCAGATCATCGAGGCCCATTCCATTTCCGCCGGGCTGGACTATCCGGGCGTGGGGCCGGAGCATAGCTGGCTGAAGGATATCGGCCGGGTGAAGTACCATTCCGTCACCGACAGGGAGGCGCTGGACGCCTTCATGCTACTGTCCAAGCTGGAAGGCATCATTCCGGCGCTGGAATCGGCGCATGCCATCGCCCATGTCGCGCGTGTCGCGCCGCAGATGGACACGGACAGGCTGGTCGCCGTCTGCCTGTCGGGCAGGGGCGACAAGGATGTCTTCTCGGTCGCCAACGCGCTGGGAGAAAAACTGTGAGCCGTCTTGCGGAAACATTTTCACGCCTGAAAAAGGAAGGCCGCGCCGCCTTCGTGCCCTTCATCACGGCGGGCGATCCCGACATGGAGACCAGCTTCGCCATTCTGGAGCAGCTTCCGGCGGCGGGCGCAGATGTGATCGAGCTGGGGCTGCCCTTCACCGATCCGATGGCCGACGGCCCGGCGGTGCAGGCATCGTCGGTGCGGGCGCTGGCGGCCGGGGCCACCACCGTCAAGGTGCTCAAGATGGTCGAGCGCTTCCGCAAGACGAACAAGACCACGCCGATCGTGCTGATGGGCTATTACAATCCCATCCATGCCTATGGCACCGCGCGGTTCGCGCGCGATGTCGCGGCGGCGGGCGTGGACGGGCTGATCGTGGTGGACCTGCCGGTCGAGGAGGACGAGGTGCTGCGCGTGCCCGCCGCGGCCCAGGGCGTGGACCTGGTGCGCTTCATCACCCCCACCACCGACGACGAACGGCTGACGCGCGTGCTCGATGGCGCGGGCGGCTATCTCTATTATGTCTCGGTCGCGGGCGTCACCGGCACCAAGGCGGTGCCCGAAGACGAGGTACGCGCCGCGATGACGCGGGTGAAGGCCGCCACCGATCTGCCCTGCACGGTGGGCTTCGGCATCCGCACCCCCGAACAGGCCGCCGCCATCGGCGCCATTGCCGACGGCGTGGTGGTGGGATCGGCCATTGTGGGCCGCGTCGCCGCCAACCTGGAGGCGGGACGCGACAGGATCGTGGCGGATGTGCTGGAACTGACCCGCGCCCTGGCGGGTTCCACGCATGCCGCCCGCCGTGATAAGGTGTCTTCGGAAAAGGCGAACGCATGAACTGGATCACCAATATCGTCCGCCCGCGCATCAAGGGATTGATGGGCGGCAAGCAGGGCGGCGGCGACACGCCGGAAAATCTCTGGAAGAAGTGCCCGTCCTGCGGCGAGATGATTTTTCACCGCGACCTGGTGGCGAACCTGAATGTCTGCCCGCAATGCAGCCATCACATGCGGATCGGCCCGGCGGAACGCTTTGCCTATACTTTTGATGCGGGCAGCTTCACCGAGCTGGTGCCGCCCACGGTCCCGGCCGACCCGCTGCGCTTCAAGGGCGACAAGAAATATTCCGATGAGGTGAAGGCGGCCCGCGCCAAGACCGGGCGGCCCGAAGCCTTTACCGCCGCGCGCGGCACCATTGACGGCCTGGCGGTGATGATCGGCGTGCAGCCCTTCGACTTTCTGGGCGGCAGCCTGGGACTGGGCGTGGGCGAGGCGCTGGTGGAATCGATGCTGGCGGCGGTGAAGGAAAAGCGCCCCTATGTGCTGTTCGTCGCCTCCGGCGGCGCGCGGATGCAGGAAGGCATCCTGTCGCTGATGCAGATGCCGCGCGCCACCATCTGCGTGGACATGCTGCGCGAGGCGGGGCTGCCCTATATCGTGGTGCTGACCGATCCCACCTTTGGCGGCGTTTCGGCCTCCTATGCCATGCTGGGCGATGTCCAGATCGCCGAACCGGGCGCCCAGATCGGTTTCACCGGCGCGCGCGTCATCGCCCAGACCATCCGCGAAAAGCTGCCCGAAGGCTTCCAGCGGGCGGAATACCTGTTGGATCACGGCATGCTGGACATGGTGACGCCGCGCAAGGAACTGCGCGCCACCCTGTCGCGTGTGCTGCACCTGCTGATGCAGCAGCCCCGGCCCACCGCCAAGACCCGGTCCGCGCCCGCGGCCCGGCGCAACGGCAATGGCGGGGCGGCCGCCAGCGCGTGACACCGCCGGCCAGCACCACGCGCAGCGACGCCGTCCTCAGGCGGCTGCTGGGCCTGCATCCCAAGAAGATAGACCTGGTGCTGGACCGTATCCTGCGCCTGCTGTCGGAGCTTGGCGATCCGCAGAAGAAACTGCCGCCGGTCATCCATGTGGCGGGCACCAACGGCAAGGGCAGCGTCTGCGCCTTTGCCCGCGCCATGCTGGAAGCGCAGGGCATGAAGGTGCACGTCCATATCTCGCCGCATCTGGTCCGCTTCCACGAGCGCATCCGCATCGCCGGAAAGCTGATCGGCGAGGAAGCGCTGGTCTCGCTGCTGGAAGAGGTGGAAGAGGTCAATCGCGGGCGCGAGATCACCTTCTTCGAGATCACCGCCGCCGCCATGTTCCTGGCCTTTTCGCGCCATCCCGCCGATGCCTGCATCCTGGAAGTGGGGCTGGGCGGCACCTATGACGCGACCAATGTCGTGCCGCATCCGGCGATGACCGTGATCCAGCCGGTGGGACTGGACCATGTGGAGTTCCTGGGCGGCGACCTGGCCGGGATCGCGGCGGAAAAAGCGGGCATCATCAAGAAGGGCGCGCCGCTGGTGATCGGCCCGCAGACCGACATCGCCCGCGATGTGATCCTGTCCCAGGCCGACCGGCTGGGCGTGCCGGTCTTTGCCTTCGGGCAGGATTTCGCCAGCCGCCAGGAACACAACCGCATGGTCTATGAGGACGGTGACGGGTTGCTGGACCTGCCGCTGCCCAGATTGATCGGCCGTCATCAGGTGGAGAATGCGGGCGTGGCCATCGCCGCGCTGCGCCATGCCCGCATTCCGAATGGAACGCGAAACTGGGGTACGGACGAGGCGGTGGAAAAGGGTCTGGCCACGGTGGAATGGCCGGGACGGCTGCAACGCCTGCATCACGGCCCGCTGCTGGATGTCGCGCCGCGCGGGGCCGAGGTCTGGCTAGATGGCGGCCACAATCCGCATGGCGCGGCGGCGGTGTCGCGCGCCATCGCCGATCTGGAGGAGCGCGGCGAGCGTCCGCTCTATCTCATCTGCGGCATGCTGGCGAACAAGGATGCGGCGGGCTATCTAGGCAGCTTTGAAGGGCTGGCGCGGCATGTGGTGACGGTCGCCATTCCGGGCGAGGCGGCCAGCATGGGCGCGGGCGCGCTCTATGACGTGGCGCGCCGCGCGGGGCTGGATGCCGCTCCCGCCGAGGATCTGGAAGACGCCATGTTGCAGGTGCTGGCCTGGTCGCGGCTGGACGGCGAGGAAACGCCGCCGCGCATCCTGATCTGCGGGTCGCTGTATCTGGCGGGCGTGGTTCTGAGAGATAACGGATAGCGCGCGGTTCTTTTCGCGCAGGTATGCCCCAAAACGTCATGGCCCGCTTCGTGCGGGCCATCCAGTTTCATACCACAGTAAAAGCTGGATTCCCGCTTTCGCGGGAATGACAATTCAGCTTCGACGGTGGTGACAGCCGTTAAATGGACGACTCGATCCATTCCTTGATTTTGGACTTGGGCAGCGCGCCGACCTTTGTGGCGGCGACCTGGCCCTGCTGGAAGATCATCATGGTGGGAATGCCGCGCACGCCATACTTGGTCGGCACATGCGGGTTCTCGTCGATGTTCAGCTTGGCGATGACGACCTTGTCGCCCAGCTCGGTGGACAGTTCATCCAGCGCCGGGGCAATCATGCGGCAGGGGCCGCACCATTCCGCCCAGAAGTCCACCAGGACGGGCTTCTTGGAATCCAGAACATCGGCCTGGAACGAGGCGTCGGAGACTTTCAGCGGCATGATCGGATCCCAAAAACTATCGCGGTCCCATATCTAGGAACGGCCCCGGTCATGGTCAAGGTGAGGCGCCAGCCGGCCGGAAATGCCCGCAATCCGGGCATCCAGAACCACATCGGACAGGTGTAGAAGGCGCGGGCCGTCGGTGAAGACCAGCCCGCACACGACTCGCCGCCCGGGGAACACGGCCTGGGCGCCCGCGCGATAGAGCGCCATCTGGGTCAGGTAGGCATCCGGCACCTCCGCCTCGCTGGCGGGGGCGGGGCGGTTGGTCTTGAAATCCACGATCAGCACGCGGTCCGCCAGCACCGCCAGCCGGTCCAGCCGCCCCATGATGGGCGCCGCCAGTCCCAGGTCGGGGCGGCGGGCATGCAGCGCCGCTTCCGCACGGCTGTCCGGGCCGAAGGCATCCGCGAAGCGGGGATCGTCCAGCACCGCCAGCGTCTCATCCACCAGCGCCTCGCACTCCGGCGCGGCGAGCTTGTGGGCACGGGCGAAACCCAGCGCGATGCGGCGGCGGTCGGCGGGCGCGATGTCGGGCAGGCGGGCCAGCAGCGCATGCACGATGTTGCCGCGCAGGAAACGCTGCGCGCCGCCCCCCAGCGGCGAAAAAGCGGCGGGCGTGCCGGTGATGTCGGACGGCCGGATGGGATCGGGGATCGCCGGTTCGGGCGGCGCGGGCCGCGCCACCCAATCGGGCAGGGCGTCCGGCTGCGCCGCCGCCGCGGGCCTGCCGGTCTGTTCTTCCTCCACCGTGCCGATGATGCGGATTTCATCCGCGCCGCGCGACAGGTTCAGGTCCATCTGCCGGGCGGCGGCCTCGGCCAGTTCGTACCAGGAGCCGGGCCGCACGCCGGTCTTGCCTTCAAAGCCGCAGATGCAAAGCCGGTCGCGGGCGCGGGTGAGCGCGACATAGAACAGGCGGCGATGCTCGCGCATCAGGTCTTCGTCGGCGGCGGCGCGGGCGTCGCGCACCACCTGCGGCGCATCCGCCTTGGGCAGCGGAAACAGCACACCCTCCGCGCCATAGATCAGCCCGTCGCTGCGGTTCAGCCCGCCGGGCAGCGAGGTGGTGTCGGGCAGGATCACGATGTCCGCCTCCAGCCCCTTGGCGCCATGCACGGTCATCACCCGCACCTCGTCGCGGCCGCGTTCCATGTCGCGCTTGATCTCGGTGCCGCCGCGCTCCACCCAGTCCAGGAAACCTTCCAGCGACGGGGAATGGCCGCGCTCATGCGCCAGGGTAAGCCCCAGGAATTCCTCGATCGCGTCCGCCGACTCCTGGCCCAGCCGCGCCAGCAGTTTTTCGCGGCCCCCCAGCGCCGTTAGGGCGTGGGAATAGAACTCAAAGGGTGGCGCATAGTCGGCCCGCTCCAGCATCCGCGCCAGAAAGTCATGCGCCTGGGCAAAGCGGGTGCGCTGCGCGGCCAATGCGCTCCACAGGTCGGCCTTGCGGCCGCGCGCCAGGTCGTAAAGGTCGGCCTCTTCCAGCCCGCACAGGGGCGAGCGCAGCAGCGCCGCCAGCGTCAGCTCGTCCTCGCGCTGCAACACGAAACGGCCCAGCGCGATCAGGTCCATCACCGCGATCTGGCTGGTCAGCCGCACCCGGTCGGCCCCCGCCACCGGCACGCCGCGCTGCTTGAGCTGGCGGATCACCTCGCTGCCGAAAGGTTCGCGGCGCGGCAGAAGGATCATGATATCGCGCGGCCGGATGGGATCGGCATGGCCGGGCAGGCGCGCGCCGTGATCCAGCCAGTGGCGGATACGGCCCGCCATCTGTGCCGCCAGCCGCGCCACCGGGCTTTCAGCCGCCACCGCATCCACCGGCTGGTAATAGTCGCGCTCGTCCTGCGGCAGCGGTTTCAGGGTGGGCCAGAACTCGATGCCGCCCCTGGCCTCCCTGCGATGGGCTTCGTGGCGGATTTCACCGCCGCTGAAGGTCAGGCCCGCGCGCGCCGCTTCCGGGGCGAACACCGCATCCACAAAGGCCAGGATGTCGGGCGCGGAGCGGCGCGAGGTGATCAGCGGCTGGTCGATCAGCGGATGGCCCACGCCCCGCGCCAGCTCCGCGAAATGCTGGCGGTTGCGGCCGAACTGGGCCGGGTCTGCGCCCTGAAAGCTGAAGATGGACTGTTTCTCGTCGCCCACCGCGAAGACGGTGCGGATGCCGGAACCGCGGCCTTCGCCCGCGAAGAACTCCGCCGTCAGCGCCCGCACGATGTCCCATTGTTCCGGGCTGGTGTCCTGCGCCTCGTCGATCAGCACATGGTCTATGCCGCCATCCAGCTTGTAGAGCACCCATTGCGCCGCGCCGCGCCGGTGCAGCAGGTTGCGCGTCTCCACGATCAGGTCGTCATAATCCAGCACGCCGCGCAGCCGCTTGGCATCGCGGTAATCGGCGCGCATCGCCCAGATCACGGTCAGCGCCGCCTCGGCCAGTTCGGCGGCGCGGGCCTGGCGGCGGCGCTCGGCGGCGGCGCAATAGCGCGCCTGCAAATCTTCCAGCCATGCGATCAGGTCGGGCCGCGCCTTCTTCAGCGCCGCCGTGGCCAGGGCTTTGCGCGGTTCGCCGTCGGTGAGCAGGAAATGGCCCAGCGCGGCAAAGCTGTCCGGCGCGGCCTGCATCGCCAGAACGGGCTTCAGCCGCTCCAGCGCCTTCAGGTCATTGGCCGATCCGCCGCCCAGCCAGGCCGCCGCCTGGCGCAGGGTTTCGATGTCGCGTGCCAGCGCGCCGCAGAAATCCCGTGCGATGCCGTGTGCGGTTTCGCCCGGCGCAAGGCCGTGCGCCGCGCGCACCGCGCCGGGCATGTCGGTCACATCGCTGAAGAAGCGGTCCAGGCGGCGGCGGTCGCCGCCCAGCGCGGAGTCCAGGATTTTGGTCAACGTGCTTTCGCTGGTTTCGGTCACCAGCAGCGCCACGGCGGTGGACAGGGTGGGATCGCCCGACCCGGCGCGTTCCAGCATGCGCTGGCGCGCCTCCCCCACCATCTCGCGCGCCGATCCGTCGTCCAGTACCTCGAAGGCGGGCGGTATTCCCGCCTCGATGGGAAAACGCGACAGCACCACCTGGCAGAAGGCGTGCAGCGTCAGGACTTTCAGCCCGCCCGGCGTTTCCAGTGCGCTGGCGAACAGCCGCCGCGCCTTGGGCAGCGGGCCATGCGCGTCGCTGCCGATGCCCGCGATCTTCGCCCGCAGGTCGTCATCGGGCAGCATGGCCCATTCGCCAAGCTGGCGGAACAGGCGGTCCTGCATTTCCGCCGCCGCCGCTTTGGTGAAGGTCAGGCAGAGGATTTTTTCCGGCTGCGCGCCCGCCAGCAGCAGCCGCGCCACCCGGTTGGCCAGGGTATAGGTCTTGCCCGCGCCCGCATTGGCGGCGACCCAGGCCGATACTTCCGGGTCGGAGGCGATCATGGAGGGATCGCGCGTCATGCCGGGTCCCCGCCCGATGCAGACCATTCGCGCACCCGCGCCAGATGGTCGTAATCGCCTTCGCTGTCGGTGCTGAAAGGCTGGACACGCGGCAGATAGGGCGTGGCGGCGTGATCGAACAGGTCCACCAGCCGCGTGAGTTGTGTGACGGCTTCCTGCGCCAGCGCATCCGCATCGCCGATCACCACCGGCTTGCGCGCCTTCCGGCCGTCCGCCAGGCTGAGATAGAGCATGTCGCGGGTGGTGCGCGCGCCGATGCCGGGAAAGCCGCCCGCCGCCAGGATCGCCGCTTCCAGCGGCAGTTGCGGCGACAGCAGCTGCTCCACCTGCTTGCGGCTGGGCGGGGTGCCGCTCTTATAGTCCACGATCTGGGCGCTGCCGTCCGTCAGGATGTCGATGCGGTCGGCCACGCCGGACAAGGTGAAATCGCCGCCGCGCGCGGCGATGGTCAGCGTGCCGCGCTTTTCCAGATGCGGGGCCGCCAGCGCGGCGCGCCGGTCGCGCTCGATTTCCACAAAGCCCTGCGCCGCCGCCTGGAAGCGCGGCCGCCACACCGCCAGCGCCGCCTTGGGCACGCCCGCCTCGGCAAAGACGGCATCGGCGATGGTCGCCAGCTGTTCCACCGCATCGTCGGGCAGGGCGGCGGGATATTTCGCCACGAACAGTTCCAGCGCCTTGTGCAGGGCGGTGCCGCGTTCCAGCGGGCCTATGGTTTCGTCCAGCGCATCCAGCGGGCGCAGCTTCAGGACATGCCTGGCATAGATGGCATAGGGATCGCGCAGCCAGGTTTCGATCTCGGTCACTGACAGCTTGCGCGGCCGCGCCTCCACCGGCGGGGTGGGCGCGGGGCGGGGCAGGCGGGGGCCTTGCGGCACGGCCAGAAGACGCGCCGCCATCGCGGCGGGATCGCGATCCGCCGCCAGCGCGCCATCCAGCCCCAGCCCCCGGGTCAACTGTTCCATGCGTTGCAGCCAGCGCGAGGGAATGGCGGGCGCGCCATCGGCCTTCTGCGCGCGTGTCATCAGCACACGGGGGCCACAGGCCAGCATGGCGAAATCATGCGCCGACAGGCCGATGCCGCGCTCCGGCTGTTCCAGCCCCAGCGCCGCGCGCATCTGGCGTGAGAACCAGGGATCGGCGCCCGGCCCGCGCGGCCATGTGCCTTCGTTCAGCCCGCCCAGAACGGTCAGGTCGAAGCGCTGCATCCGCGCTTCCAGCGGACCCAGGATGAACAGGCGCGGATGCTGGCCGAAGGCGGCGCGCACCGGCGTCTTCAGGGCGAGGGTGCGGAACAGCGGCGGCCAGGACGCCGGTTCGATGGGCGGCAGGCCCTTTACCGAGTCCAGCAGCGCGGCGATCAGCGCCTGGGCGGTGTTGCCGTCCGGGCCTTCATACAGGCGGCAGTCTTTGGCGTCGGCACAGGTCAGTTGCTCCGCCGCCGCGACATGCACGGCGACCAGCGCATCCAGCGGGGCGTCTTTATGCGCGAAGATATTTTCCAGCGGCGCCAGCACGCCGGCGATATCGGCCCACCATTGCGCCAGTCGTTCCAGCGCTTCGGCAGGCGGCGGACGATAGGCGGCATGGGCCCTGGCGATGGCGCGGGTCACGCCCGCCAGCCCCGGATCGGGGCGCGGACCGCGCAGGCACCAGCGGTCCAGTTCGCGGGCGCGGGCGCGAAAGCCTGCGCTGTCCTGCCCGCGCGTGGCGAAGGGGTGCTTGAGCAGCGCCAGCAGCGGCACGGGTGCGAAACGCGCCTGGGCGGCTTCCGCCAGCAGGCACAGGAAGCTGCCCGCGCTGGCATGGGCCAGCGGGCGTCCGGCGGAATCGTCTATCCGCACGCCCCAGCGGGTCATTTCCGCCGCCACGCGCCGCGCCAGGTTGCGGTCGGGCGTCACCAGCGCGGCGGTGCGGCCGGGTGTTTCCAACGCCTCGCGCAACGCCAGCGCAATGGTCAGGGCTTCCTGCGCCGGATCGGCGGCGGTCGCCAGCGACAGGTTTCTCAAACCCTCCGTGATCGCGCCGCCACCCGATTGCGCCAGCGCGCGCCAGGCATCGGTGGTCGGCGCGGGTCGCAGGGTTTCCGACAGCAGAGTTTCGCGCGCGGCATTGACCGGCGCATCCTGCCAGCCGGCGACATCGGCGCGTTCCGCGCCCAGACGGTGCAGCAACTGCTTCAGGCCATATTGCGGATGGCCGGGATCGAGCCGTTCCCAGCTTTCCGCATCCAGCCCTTGATCCAGTCCCGGCAGCACCACCGCGCCCTGCGGCAGCCGGGCGATCACGCCCAGAAGTTCGGCGGTGGCGGGAATGGAGCCGGTGGAGCCTGCGGCGATCACCAGCCCCTGTGGCGGATGTGATTGTAGCCGCCGCGCAAGCGCCTGTGTCGCCAGCGCGCGCCGCGCCGCCGGGTTGATTGCGCCTTCGTCGGCCAGAACCTGCGGCCATGCGGTGTGCAGCACATCCAGGAAGCGGGTGACGCTTTCCCAATGCTCGGCCAGCGCGGCGGGGGCAAGGTCTTTCAGCTTGGACAGGTCCGCGCCTTGCGTCTCCACTTCGTCCATCACCCCCGCCAGGCTTTCGGCCAGCGCCGCCGCCTGGGCGAAGGACAGCTGGCCGTCACGCGCCGTGCGGTCGAAGCGCTGGATCAGTTGCGCCAGCAGCAGTTGCCGCCGCAGCGGGTTGATGGCGGGCGGCAGCTCCAGTTCGTCCGCCGCCGCATCGAACAGCAGCTCGTCTTCCTCGCTGTCCCCCAGGGCGCGGAATTGCGGCAGCAGCGCCGCCCCGCCCAGCACGCGGGCGAAGGCCTCGCCAAAGCCGCGCGCGGCGCGCCGTGTCGGCAGGTAGATGATGGCCGCGGCCAGGGCCAGCGGATCGGAGCCGGTGCGCGCGATCAACCCTCGCGCCAGCGTCTCCGCGAAGGGCGCGCTGGCGGCGATGGTGAAGACGGCCGGATGTTTCATGCCGGGTGCGCCGCCAGGAAAGCTTCGGCCGCGTCGCGCGCCTGGGGCGTTCCGACATGCAGCCAGACGCCGTCCAGCACCAGCCCCGACAGTCGCCGCGCCGCGATGGCGCGGTCCCACATCAGGTTGGTGGAAAAGGCGCCCGGCGGGGCATCCGCGAACAGGCGCGGATGCACGATCTGCACACCGGGATAGGCGAAGGGCTTTGCATCATGGGCGGCATCGCGGGCGCGGGCGATGCGGCCATCGCCGTCCAGCGCGAAATCGCCGTGCCCTTCATAGCCGAGCGCGGTCGCCATCTCGGCCAGCAGCAGCAACCCGTCCATGCGCGCCGGGTCCCAGGCCTTCCGCAGGGCAGTCAGAACCGGCGGGCCATTCTCGGTCCAGAGGGAATCGGAATTGAGGATGAAGAAAGGCGCATCGCCGAACAGCGGCATCGCCTTCACCACACCGCCGCCGGTGTCCAGCAACCTTTCGCTCTCGTCGGAAAAGACGATCTCCGCATCGCGCCGCCCGGACAGGTGGGCGCGCAGCATCTCGGCCTTGTAGTGCAGGTTGACCACGATGCGGGTGATGCCCGCCGCCACCAGCCGGTCGATCGCATGGTCGATCAGCGGTTTGCCCAGCACCGGGATCATCGGCTTGGGCCGGTCGTCGGTCAGCGGCCGCATCCGCGTGCCCAGCCCGGCCCCCATGATCATCGCGGCCGTGACGCTCATGCTGTCTTTCCTGTCCGCCTGACGGCCGGAATCACGCGGTCATACCAGGCCCGCAGGTCCGCCAGCGCCGGGTGCGACAGGTCGCGTTCCAGATGGCCCCAGACGCGCGGCAGCAGGTCCAGATAGCGAGGCTTGCCGTCGCGCAGGGAAAGCCGGGCGAAGATGCCCACGATCTTGGCGTTGCGCTGGGCCGCCATCACCGCCATCTCGTGGCGGAAGGCGGTTTCGTCCAGCGGCGTGCCCTGCGCGGCCATCGCGGACAGGTAATGCGCCGTGGCCGCTTCGGCGATGGCGGGGCTGACATCGCGCCGCGCATCCTCGATCAGCGAGACCAGGTCATAGGCGGGGCTGCCCGCCACCGCGTCCTGAAAATCGATCAGCCCGACGCGGGCGACGCCCGCGCGCTGCGGCAGCCAGAGCAGGTTCTGGGCATGATAGTCGCGGTGCACCAGAACGCGCCGACCGCCACCGATATCCTGCAGCGCCGCCGTCCACAGCGCGCGATGATCCGCGGCTTCATCCGGCGTGGCGGCGCGGCCCAGCGCCAGCGGCAGGAACCATTCCGTCAGCAGGTCCGTCTCGGCCAGCAGCGCGGTGTCGTCATAGGCGAAGAGCGGAAAGCGCGGCTCCGCGTGCGAGGGGCGCGCAGCGGACCGCGCGGAATCTGAAACCGGAAGGGGTAAATGAGACGGCGCATCCTGGCGGTGCAGCCGCGCCAGCACTTCGACGGCGGCGCGATAGAGCGCCTCTTCATCGCCGCCCGCCGCCAGCACATCGGCGAACAGGTCGTCGCCCAGGTCTTCGAGCAGCACAAAGCCGTTGGCGTGATCGGCGGCCAGGATTTCCGGCGCGGAAAGGCCGTTGCCGCGCAGATGATCAGCCACCGCCGCGAAGCGGGCGCAATCGGCGCCCGCCAGCCGCGCCACCGCGTTGTACCCCAGCGCGGCGCGTTCCGCGGCGCTGGCATCCGGCGGGGCGGCGGGCGTTTCCGCGCCCTGCGGCTGGTCCATCAGCATGGCCTTGCGCCCGTTCAGCGCCAGCCGCGCATAGCGGCGGGTGGAGGCGTCGCCCGGCAGCGGCGCGATGGCGGCCGCGCCCCATCCGGCGCGGTCCAGAAAATCCCGCATCTGCGACTGGCGGTCAGACATGGAGCGGTCAGACATGGGGCGGTCAGACATGCATCAGGCTTTCCCAGCGCGCCGGTCCGGTCAGCCGCGCCTGCCGCATGCCATCCACCAGCGACAGCCGCACATGCAGCGCATCGGTCGGCAGGGCTTCGGGCGCGCGTTCGGGCCATTCCACCAGCACCGCGCCATCGGCCAGCGCATCGTCGAAACCCAGCTCGTCGATCTCGCGCGCCTCTTTGAGGCGATACAGGTCGTAATGGCTCACCGGCAGGCCGGGCGTGTCATAGCCTTGCACCAGCGTGAAGGTGGGGCTGGGCACATCCCCGGTCACGCCCAGCGCCCGCAGGATGGCGCGGGCCAGCGTGGTCTTGCCCGCCCCCAGGTCGCCCCACAGCGCCACCGCGTCGCCCGGCTTCAGCCCGGCCGCGATGCCGCCGCCCAGCCGAAGGGTGGCGTCCAGGTCGGGCAGGGCGATGGCGCCCCGGAAAGTGTCGGTATTTTCAGCCATTTTCCCGGTTCTAGCCCGCCCGGCGGATGGCCGGAAGGGGCCGGTTGTGAGCAATCCACCGGCATGGTACCCCGCCCCCGAAATCACCACACTTCCACGAGCATGTCCGAGAAAATCGTCATCATTGGTGCGGGCCAGGCGGCCGCCCAGGCTGTCCAGTCCCTGCGCGCCGAAGGCTTTGACGGCCCCATCACGCTGGTGGGCGACGAGGCCTATCCGCCCTATCAGCGCCCGCCGCTGTCCAAGGCCTACCTGCTGGGCACCTTCGAGCGCCCGCGCCTGTTCCTGAAGGCGGACGCTTACTATGCCGAGGCCGGCTGCGAACTTCTGCTGAACACCAGCGCCACGGCGATCCACCGGGCCGAGCGCAGCGTCGAGCTGGCCGACGGCCGCAGGCTGCCCTATGACAAGCTGCTGCTGGCCACCGGCGCGCGGGTGCGGCGGCTGGCCTGTCCGGGCGCGGACCTGCCGGGCATCCATTACCTCAAGACCATCGCCGATGTGGACGGGCTGCAGGCGGTGTTCCAGCCGGGCAAGCGCATCGCCATCGTGGGCGGCGGCTATATCGGGCTGGAAGTGGCGGCGGTGGGCGCCAAGCGCGGGCTGGATGTGACGGTGTTCGAGGCGATGGACCGGCTGATGGCGCGCGCCGTCTCGCCCGGCATTTCGGCTTTCTACCAGGCCAAGCATGAAAAGGCGGGCGTCAGGCTCAAGCTGCGGACCGGGGTGGAAGCCTTTGGTGGCGGCGGCCGTGTGGAATGGGTTAAGGCGGGCGGCGAAACCTATCCCGCCGACATCGTGCTGGTCGGCATCGGCGTGATCCCCTGTGACGAGCTGGCGCGCCATGCGGGGCTGGGCTGCGAGGACGGCATCGTGGTGGACCGGAATGCGCGCACCGGCGATCCCCATATCTGGTCGGCGGGCGACTGCACCCGCCATGTCGGGCGCGAGGGCCATGCCATCCGGCTGGAATGCGTGCAGAACGCCATCGACCAGGCCAAGCATGCGGCGCTGGCCATGACCGGCAAGCCCAAAACCTATTCCGAGGTGCCCTGGTTCTGGTCGGACCAGTATGACCTCAAGCTCCAGATCGCGGGCCTGGCCCAGCCAAGTGATACGCTGGTGCAACGCGGCGATCCGGGCCAGCGCAAGTTCGCGGTCTTCCACCTGCGAGACGGCAAGGTGGCGGCGGTGGAGGCGGTGAATGCCGCGCCGGAATATCTGATCGGCAAGAAGCTGATCGCCGAGGGCAAGCCGGTGGATGCGGCCAAGCTGGCCGATGTCTCCATTCCCATGAAGACCTTGGGTTGATGCTCTCATCCTTCGACAGGCTCAGGATGAGGTTTGTCTCTTGAGGCGCGTATTCTCATTCCTCATGGTGAGCCCGTCGAACCATGAGGGTCGTGCATAATGGCGAAATACCGCGTCACCTATATCGAGGCGGACGGCAAGCCCCACACCATCGAGGTGGCGGAGGGCTGGTCCTTGATGGAAGGCGCGGTCAAGCATCTGGTGCCTGGCATCGACGCCGATTGCGGCGGGGCCTGCGCCTGCGCCACCTGCCAGGTCTATGTCGCGCCGGAATGGGCCGACAGGCTGCCGCCCAGGTCGGACATGGAGGAAACCATGCTGGACTTCGCGCCGGATGTGAAACCCACCAGCCGCCTGTCCTGCCAGATCCGCATGACGGCGGACCTGGACGGCATCGTGCTGCACCTGCCCAAGAGCCAGCACTGAGCGATTAAGCGGCGGGATGTTAGTTCTGCCCAAGGTAATAAAAGTCGCCGTTACGGATGTTCAAATAGCCGAATTGGGAAGAATCAAAGGCGAGTCCGATAAATTGGTCCCCATTCCTAGGCGGCTTTACTGGTGCTTTTGAAAACGGAAACTTATTCGTCAAAAAAGAGAAAACGGCTGTATTTGCATCTGCGTCTGGTTTCGGCATGTGCGCAGAGGTGTAGTGCCTTCCGAAATCTCCGTCTGATGGACCAATCCAGGTGATGTATGGATGTGCTGATCTATATGGGCACAAGTTCCATTCCACGAACGGATTGCGGCGCCAAAGCAGATTTCCATCGGTGTTATGCGCTAAAATGTGTCGCCCATCATTCTCCACCGAGAAAACGATTCCGCTTTTTGTATCTCTATGAGAGGAAGTGGCGGTTGGTGAGGTGTCCTTCATCAAACCGAAAAGTACTCCTGATTTAAATACATCTCCGGGGTACCCGTCAGGGTGCGCGGCGCGGTATCTATTATGTTCGATTTCGCACTCGGATTGCTGAGCTGGCGCCGCAAAGGCTATTGATGGCCTAAGGCATAGAGCGCAAGCGACGAAGAGAACAAGGACTTGTCGCTGCATCCCATGCCTTCTGCGAGAAGCTGTGATTGCTAAAGGTAAGCCGTTTTTCGGTCCGTACTCATTTCCGGATGCGGCTCGTCGTCATGGATGCGGCGGGGCAGGTGGCAGCGCACCAGCGTACCGTTCCGGCTTTCGATTTCCACCCAGCCGTCATGCAGTTCCAGGAAACGGTTGACCAGCGCCAGACCCAGCCCCGCCCCGGCGCGGTTGCCGGCCTGGCCCTTGGCCGAGAAGCGCTCGAACACGCTGGCCTTCACCTCGGCCGGAATGCCGGGGCCATTGTCCGACACCGCGATCTGCACATCCTCGCCCACGATCTTCGCCGACAGCAGGATCACGCCGCCGCGCGGGGTGAACTTGAAGGCGTTGGACAACAGGTTGAACATGATCTGGCGCAGCCGCCGCGCATCGGCCAGGAAGCGGCCCGCATCGGGCGCGCAATCCACCTCCAGCGTCAGGCCCACCTTGCTGGCCCATTCGCGGGCATGAGCGGCGACATCGGTGACGATCTCGAACAGGTCGATGCGCTCCAGCTCCAGCCGCAGCGCGCCGGATTCCACCAGCGCCAGGTCGAGAATGTCGTTGACCAGGCTCTTGAGCGTGTTGCCGCCCGCCAGGATGGCCTGGATATATTCTTCCTGCTGCGGGTTCAGGCTGCCTGGCGCGCCACTGGCCAGATGTTCGGAAAAGCCCAGTATGGTGTTCAGCGGCGTCCGCAGTTCATAGCTGACATGCTTGATGAAGTCCGACTTGAGGCGGTCGGCGGCTTCCAGCCCTTCGTTGCGGTCGCGCAGCGCATTCTCGATGCGGAAACGGTCGGTGACATCGGTAAAGGCCGCCAGCAGCGCGCCGTCGGGAAGGGGCGACAGGTTCAGCGACAGGATGCTGCGGTCGGAGCGTTCCACATCGCCCATGTCGCGCGCGGCGGGAATGCCCGCTGCGATGGCCTGGATCAACTGGTCCCAGATGGGCGACTTGCCGAACTTGTCCTCGCTCAGCGCCGCGATGGTGCGGACATGCGGCTCGCCGTCCAGGTCGCCCGCCTCCATCTCCCAGATGCGGGCGAAGGCGGCATTGTGCAGCTTGAGCTTGCCGTCGGTGCCGAACACCGCCACGCCCTCGCTCAGCGTGTCCAGCGTGGCGGACTGCACCTTCATCAGCGTGTTGTAGTCGCTTTCCAGGTTCAGCCGCGCGGTGACGTCTTCATACAGCAGGGTCAGGCCGCCAAAGGGATGCGGCTGGCTGGCGACGCGGATGGTCTGGCCGCCGGGCAGGTGCCAGACATCCTCGCTGGGCTGTTCGCGGCGGCCTTCCTGATAGAGCGCCAGCCGCGTGCGCTTCCAGGCGGGATAGTCGCGCTGTTCGGGCAGGCGGCGATGGTCGCGCAGCCGGTCCAGGATTTCGCTTTCGGAAGGGTGCTTGTCCAGCCAGCTTTCCGGCAGGCCCCACAGCTTCGCAAAGGCGCGGTTGTAGAAACTCAGCTTCTGGTCGCCGCCGAAGATCGCCACCGCCGTCGCCAGCGTGTCCAGCGTGGCGGCATGGGCGTCGGCATGCTGCTGCAGCCGCGCTTCGGCGGCGGTGATGTCGGTGACGTCCACCGCCGTGCCGATCACGCCCGCATCGCCCAGCGGGATTTCGGTAAAGGACAAGGCGCGGCGCTGTCCCCCCACCACCGAAAAACGCTTGGCTTCCTGCGGCGCGTTCTCGGCCCGCGCGGCGGCGGCGAGGTCGCGCTCGCTCTTGTCCAGCGCCGCCTGCTCGCGCCGGGCGGTGTCCAGGTCGGGTGCGCCCGCGCCCTTGAGGAAGGCATGGTTGGCCCAGCTCAGCGCCAGCGCCTTGTCGCGCAGCCAGACCGGGATCGGCAGGGCATCCAGGATGGCGCGATAGTCGGCGCCCTGTTCGGCCGCGGCGGATTCCTCCAGCCATACCGCCGCCATGCTGCCCACCGCGCGGCCCCGCACAGTCAGCGCGCGGCCGTGATGGTCCTGCACCTTCAGCGCGAAGGCCGCGCCGCGATCCGACAGGCCGTCCAGCGCCCCCGACAGGGCCAGCGCGTCGGGGCCTTTCAGGCAGGACTGCAACAGCTCCTCGCCGCCGCCATAGGAGAAGGGGCCTTCGCCGCCCTTGCCCCAGACCACCAGCGCTTCGCGCGCCGCGCCCAGCAGGGCCTCGCGCTCGCCGATGGCGGCCTTGGATTTGGCGCCCACCAGGCGCAGCGAGCGCCGCAGCCGCCGCGCCGCGCGCTGTTCGGCCAGCGCCCATAGCCCGGCGGCGATGGCCAGCGCCACGCCGCCACAGGCCAGCGCCGACAGCACCACGATATTGCCGTTCTGGAAGGTCAGCAGGTCCGGGGTGGCATCGCCCACGGCCGCCAGGGCAGGCAGGGGCGTCAGGGCGCACGGGGCGGCCGCCAGCAGGAAACCCTGCCACCGCCGCCTGTGAATCCCTGGCGTCCCGTCCTGTCCCGAATTGGGACGCATCCGGCTGCCCCCGTTAACCCTCACGCCTTGCGGCGAATCACTGTGGAATCAACAAGATAGACGCGAGGCCCGAGTCCGACTAGGGCTTGTGGTTAATAATTTCCTAAAAACGAAATGCGGATCACGCCGCCAGATTTTGCGGCCTGTGGATATTTCCGAGTCTGATCAAGGTATTAACGGCTGTTAACCATTGGCGCGGGGCGTCAGTCGCCGGGCAGCACATTCTGCCAATAGCTGCGGGGCGGATGGCCCCGTTCGGCCATGCAGCGGGCGAACAGCCGGTTATAGACCCGGTTGCGGGCATAGCTGCTGGCCTGCTGGAGCCGCACATCGCTGTCCAGCGGGGCCTGGGCCGCGATGCGGCAGGACACGCCGTCGCGCTCATAGGCCTCGATCCCTCCGGGACCGGCCCCGAAGCTGTCCGGGCCGGTTCGCCCCACGCTCTGGCAGGCGGCGAGGGCGAGGATCAGGGGCAGCAAAAGAAAAAGGGCGCGCATACGATGTTCGTAGCGCGCCCGGTTTCCGTCGTCCAATCCGCTTTTAGTAGCGATACGTGTCCGGCTTATACGGACCGGCCTGCGGGATGGTGATGTAGTCGGACTGCTTCTTGCTGAGTTCGGTCAGCTCGGCGCCGACCTTGCCCAGATGCAGGCGGGCGACCTTCTCGTCCAGCACCTTGGGCAGCACATAGACCTTCTTCTCATACTTGCCCGGATTGCAGAACAGTTCGATCTGCGCCAGCGTCTGGTTGGTGAAGCTGGCCGACATCACGAAGGACGGGTGGCCCATCGCGTTGCCCAGGTTCACCAGGCGGCCTTCCGACAGCATGATGATGCGCTTGCCGTCGGGGAACTCGATCTCGTCCACCTGCGGCTTGATGTTGTGCCACTTGAGGTTCTTGGTGGCGGCGATCTGGATCTCGCTGTCGAAGTGGCCGATGTTGCAGACGATGGCGCGGTCCTTCATGGCGCGCATGTGCTCCAGCGTGATCACGTCCACATTGCCGGTGGCGGTGACGAAGATGTCGGCCTTGGGAGCCGCCGTTTCCATCGTGACCACTTCATAGCCTTCCATCGCGGCCTGCAGGGCGCAGATCGGGTCGATTTCCGACACCATCACGCGGCAGCCCGCGTTGCGCAGCGAGGCGGCCGAACCCTTGCCCACATCGCCGAAGCCCGCGACCATGGCGACCTTGCCGGCCATCATCACGTCGGTGCCGCGGCGGATGCCGTCCACCAGCGATTCCTTGCAGCCATACAGGTTGTCGAATTTGGACTTGGTGACGCTGTCGTTCACGTTGATGGCGGGGAACAGCAGCTTGCCTTCCTTTTCCATCAGGTAGAGGCGATGCACGCCGGTGGTGGTTTCCTCCGACACGCCCTTGATGGAGGCGGCGATCTCGGCGAACCAGCCCTTGGGCTTTTCCTTCAGCAGGCGCTTGATGAGGGCGTAGAAGACTTCCTCTTCCTCGTTCTCCGGCTTTTCCAGGAAGGCGACATCGCCCTTCTCGGCGCGCAGGCCGTGATGGACCAGCATGGTGGCGTCGCCGCCATCATCCAGGATCATGTTGGGGTAGCCGCCGCCATGCCAGTCGAACAGCTTGGCGGTATAGTCCCAGTAATCCTTCAGGCTCTCGCCCTTGACGGCGAAGACCGGGATGCCCGCGGCGGCGATGGCGGCGGCGGCATGGTCCTGGGTCGAATAGATGTTGCACGACACCCAGCGGATGTCGGCGCCCAGCGCCTTCAGCGTTTCGATCAGCACGGCGGTCTGGATGGTCATGTGCAGCGAACCGGCGATGCGCGCGCCCTTCAGCGGCTGCTTGGGGCCGTATTCGGCGCGGGTCGCCATCAGGCCCGGCATCTCGATCTCGGCGATGTTGAGTTCCTTGCGGCCCCACTCGGCGAGAGAGATGTCCTTGACGATGTAATCGGTGAATTCGGCCATGATCACGATTCCTCAAATTGCGTGGGCGCTCATAGCAGCCGGGCGGGGCAGGGGCAATAAAGATATAAAGGTTTTTGCATATGCTCGGCGGGGCGAGCGCGGCGATCCGCGGATTCAGGGGCCTGTGACCCGGAATCCGGCCTTTCGCAACAGGGCGGGCAGCCCCTTGGGGCCGGTCAGGTGGCCCGCGCCGACGGTGATGAAAAAGGTCTTCTTCTCCCGCAGCAGGGCGCGAAGCTGGACCAGCCAGCGGCCATTGCGGTCGTCCAGCAGCGCCTTGCGGGCGGCCGGATGGTCGGCCAGCCCGCCATTGATCAGGTCATCCAGTCTGGACTGGTCGCCCGCCTGCCAGGCTGCCACCAGCGGCTGGATCTGGGCGGCGGCATCGCGCAGGTCTTTCAGGCTGGCGCGGAACTCGTCCATCTCAAGCCGCCGGTCATCCGGGGCCAGCAGGGCGAACTGCTCCTCGATGGTTTCCAGGTAGCGGCGCTCGCGGCCCGCCACCTGCGCCATCACCTTGTTGTCCACGCCGTCATCGGCGCTGAAATTGTGCTGGGCAAGCTGGTGGAACAGCATCTGCAACGCCGCCAGCCAGGGGCGCATGCCGTCCACCTGCGCGGCCGCCAGCCCCGATGCCGCCAGCGCCGCGTCGTAATCGGCGCGGCTGTCCTCCGGCAGGGACGCGCGCAGGCTTTCCCCGGCGGGAAGAAAGCCGCGCGCCTGGATCAGCGCCTGCAGGCGGGCCATGTCCCCGGCGCTCTGCGGCACCTCGAAGACGAAGACCTCGGCCTTTTTCATGGCGGCGGCGACCTGCGGGCCGCGCCATTCCACATCGGGCGGCAGCACATGCACCGAACCGAACAGATAGGCGTCGCCGCCGGTCCTGGGGCCGGTCACATGCCAGAGCGCGGGCGCGGCCAGCGCGGGTCCCGCGCCCAGCAGCACAAGGAGCAGAATACCCGCAAGGATTTTCCGGATCGGTTCCGGCATCATGTGTCCTCTCATGCGCTCTCTCATGCACCGAGGCATAGCACACCCGCCACCATCATCAGCCCGGCCAGCACACGGCGCGGGGTCAGCGCCTCGCCGAAGACGATCCGGCCCAGCAGGATGGCGAACAGGATGCTGGTCTCGCGCAGCGCCGACACCATGCCCATCGGCGCATGGGCCATGGCGATGATGACGATTCCATAGGCCAGCAGCGAGACCAGCCCGCCCAGCGCCGCCAGCCCGGTCGTCCGCGCGCCGCGCCACAGGGTTGCGGGACCGCGCAGGGCCAGCCAGCCCAGCACCGCCAGTACCGACCAGCCCAGGCACATCCACACGGTATAGGCGGCGGCGTCACCGGAAAGCCGCGCGCCGATCCCGTCGGTGACGCTGTACAGGGCGATGAAGACGCCGGTGCCCAGCGCATCGGCGATGCCGGTTTCCGGCAGGCGGCGGCCCCGCCAGGCCAGGGACAGGATGCCCAGGCTTACCAGCAGGATGCCCAGCATGGCGGCCGTGCCCGGCCGCTCGCCCGCCGCCAGCGCCGCGCCCAGCGTGACCAGCAGCGGCGAGGCGCCCCGCGCCACCGGATAGACGCCGCCGAAATCGCCGCCGCGATAGGCGCGGATCAGAAAGGCGTTGTAGCCGACATGCAGCACGGCGGACGCCGCGATGTAGGGCCAGCTCGCGGCATGGGGAATCGGCAGGAAGGGCAGCGGCGCGATGCAGGCCAGCGCGATGGCGGCGCACATCACCGTCATGGACCAGAAACGGTCCCCCCCGCCCTTGAGCAGGGCGTTCCACCCGGCATGGAGCAGGGCGGCGAACAGGACGAGAAGGACGATGGAAAGGGTCACGGGGTCTTTATCGCGGTCCTGCCGCGCGCCGGCATGGCGCTGGCGTCAGCCGGCGCTTGGCATGTTTGCAGACGCCTGACGGCGTCACTCTTCGCCAAACTTCACTTCGACCAGGGCCAGGATGGCGCGCAGCGCCTCGGCGGCATCGGGGCCTTCGGCGGTGATCTCCACTTCCGAACCGATCGAGGCGGCCAGCATCATCAGCCCCATGATGGAACGGCCATTCACCTTGTTGCCGTCCTTGATGACATGAATCTCGGACTGGAAGCGCGCGCTGGCTTCCACCAGCTTGGCGCTG
>DASTMN010000186.1:0-16092 GCA_035714165.1 Rhizomicrobium sp. | reverse complement strand
GCGGCCAGCGCCTGCCCTGACGCGGCCATAATCAACGGCAGAACTATGCTAAAGAGTGCCCGGAACCGGCGCATCGTCATCCTGTGAGTCAGATTACATGAACAATCCCCCGCCGACGCCGGATTTGCCAGCCCTCGCGTTGCAGGACGTCACCCTGACGCTCAAAAGCCTTGCCGGGCCGGTGGATATTCTGGGCGGCGTCTCCCTCACCGTGCCGTCCGGCCAGACCGTGGCGCTGGTGGGGCCATCGGGATCGGGCAAATCCTCGCTGCTGATGGTGGCGGCGGGGCTGGAAAAGCCCAGCAGCGGGCGGGTGGCCATTTCGGGCACCGACATCACCGGCATGGGCGAGGATGCGCTGGCGCGTTTCCGGCTGGGCCGGGTGGGCATCGTGTTCCAGAGCTTTCACTTGATCCCCACCATGACCGCGCTGGAGAATGTCGCGGTGCCGCTGGAACTGATGGGCGTGGCGGATGCCTTCGACCGCGCCGAGGCTGAACTGCGCGCCGTGGGGCTGATCCTGCGGACCGACCATTATCCCGGCCAGCTTTCGGGCGGCGAGCAGCAGCGCGTGGCGCTGGCCCGCGCGCTGGCGCCGCGCCCGCTGATCCTGTTCGCGGACGAGCCGACCGGCAACCTGGACGGCGCGACCGGATCGGGCATCGCCGACCTGATCTTCGGCCTGAACGCCGAACGCGGCGCGACGCTTTTTCTGGTCACGCATGAGGAAAGCCTGGCGGCGCGCTGCCAGCGCGTGCTGCGGATGAAGGATGGCAAGATTGCCTCCGATACATAATCTCCGCCTCGCCCTCACCTTCGCGCGGCGCGAACTGCGCGGCGGGCTGGCGGGTTTCCGCATCTTCTTCCTGTGCCTGACGCTGGGCACCGCCTCCATCGCGGGGGTGGAGTCGCTCAGTGAATCCTTCCTGACCGGCCTCCAGGACCAGGGCCAGGTGCTGCTGGGCGGCGATGTCTCGGTCAGCCTGGTGCATCGTCCCGCCACGCCGGAGCAGCTTGCCTGGCTGGAAAAGCAGGGCCGCGTGTCCCAGACCCGCACCATGCGCGCCATGGCCTATGTCCTGCGCGACGGCGAGCCGCGCGAGCGCCAGTTGATGGACCTCAAGGCGGTGGACGCGGGCTGGCCGCTGTTCGGCGAACCCGTGCTGCGCCCCGCCGACCGTCTCAGCGAGGTGATCGCCTGCGAGGAGGACGGTGTCTGCGGCGTGGCGGCGGAACAGAGCCTGCTGGACCGGCTGAAGGCGGAACGCGGCGACCTGCTGCGGATCGGCGACGCCACCTTCCGGGTGATCGCGGCGCTGGACAAGGAGCCGGACCGCATCTCCACCGGCTTCAACCTGGGGCCGCGCCTGCTGATGTCGGACAAGGGCCTGCCCGCCACCGGGCTGGCGGGGCCGGAAAGTCTGGTGAACTACAATTACCGCATCGCCCTGCGCCCCGGCCTGACCATTGCCGGTTTCAAGGCCGCCGCCGAAAAGGCCTTTCCCGATGCGGGCTGGAACATCCGCGACCGCACCGATGCCGCGCCGGGCATCCGCCGCTTTGTCGAACAGCTCACCATGTTCCTGACCCTGGTGGGGCTGGTGGCGCTGGGCGTGGGCGGGGTGGGCGCGGGCCAGTCCATCACCGCCTTCCTGGACCGCAAGCGCAGCGACATCGCCATCCTCAAGGCGGTGGGCGCCAGCGGCGGCTTTGTTTTTCTCACATTCTTCCTGCAGGTGATGCTGGTCGCCACGGTGGCGGCGGCGCTGGGCGCGGCGATCGGCGCGGCGCTGCCTTTCGCGGCGGTGTGGCTGTATGGCGACCTGCTGCCGGTGCCGCCGACTTTCGGCTTCTATCCCCTGCCCATCCTGCTGGCGCTGGCCTTCGGGCTGCTGTCGGCGGTGGCCTTCGCGGTGCCGCCCCTGAGCCGCGCCCGCGCCGTGCCGCCCGCCGGGCTGTTCCGCGACGCCATCACCCCCGCCAATCCGCAGGGACAGAATCTGTACCGCGCCATCGCGCTGGCGGCGGCGCTGGGCGTGGCGCTGCTGACGCTGGTGCTGGCGCCTTCGCCGCTGTTCGCGGCACAGTTCCTGATCGGCGCGGTGGCGGCGCTGGGGCTGTTGCGGCTACTGGCGGAAGGGTTGCGGCGGGCCATCGCCGCCCTGCCCCGGCCCCGGTCACCCATCGTGCGGCTGGCTTTCTCCAACCTGGTGCGGCCGGGCGCGGCCACCGGCGGCGTGGTCACGGCGCTGGGGCTGGGCCTGACGCTGCTGGCCACGGTGACCTTGCTGAACGCCACCATCGGGGCGCAGGTCAAGGACGCGCTGCCGGAACGCGCGCCCAGCTTCTTCTTCGTGGACATCCAGCAGGCCGACGCCGCCGCTTTCGACAGGGTGGTGACGGGTTTTTCCGGCGCCAGCGATTTCAAGCGCACCCCCATGATCCGGGGCCGCATCACCTCCATCAACGGCGTGCCGTCGGCACAGGTCAACGTGACGCCGGAGGCCAAATGGGCGCTGAACGGCGACCGCGGCATCACCTATGCCGCCACCCCGCCCGACGGCACCGTCATCACCGAAGGCCAATGGTGGGAGGCGGATTATCGCGGCCCCACCCTGATCTCGCTGGACCAGGCCATCGCCCACGGCACCGGCATGAAGATCGGCGACAGCATGACCCTGAACGTGCTGGGCCGCACCTTCGAGGGCCGTGTCGCCTCCTTCCGCAAGGTGGACTTCACCAATGGCGGCCAGAACTTCGTGCTGGTGCTGTCGCCCGGCCTGATCGACAAGGCCCCGCACGCCTTCCTGGCCACCGTGCGGGTGACGGACGCGCAGGAGAACGCCATGTACATGGCCGTCACCAGCCGCTTCCCCAACATCTCCACCGTGCGGGTGAAAGACGCCATCCAGCAGGTCCAGGGCATGCTGCAACAGCTTGCCAAGGGCGTCAGCGCCGCCAGCCTGGTCACCATCGTGGCGGGGCTGCTGGTGCTGGCGGGGGCCATCGCGGCGGGCGCCCGCGCCCGGCTGTATGACGCCACCATCCTGAAGGTGCTGGGCGCCACCCGCGCCCGCATCGCGCTGGTCTATGTCATCGAATATGGCGTGCTGGGCGCGGCCACCGGCGTCATCGCCCTGCTGGCCGGAACGCTGGCGGCGGCGGTGATCGCCTGGAGCATCCTGGACGTACCGTTCGTGTTCGACGCGGGCGCGGCGCTGGTCACCGTGCTGGGCGGCGGGGCGGCGACGCTGCTGTTCGGGCTGCTGGGCGCGGCAAGCGCCCTGTCGGTGCGCCCGGCCCGGCGACTGCGCGCGTCTTAACTCTTGTTAATGCTGGATCTTTGCTTTGTGCACGCCGTCTTGATACCGCGGCCACAAATCACGATATACTAAGGGTCAAAGGAGCAACCGACCAATGGCTGACTACGACAACCGACTTTTGCGTGGCGCGGCGACCACCGCCGACACCATGGACATGGGCCTGCGCGCGCACATGCTGCGGGTCTACAACTACATGACCGCCGCGCTGGCGCTGACCGGCGTGGTGGCCTATGTGGTCGCCAACACCCCGGCGCTGCTGGGCACCCTCTATCACATGACGCCGCAGGGCCTTCAGCCCACCATCCTGGGCTGGGTGGTGATGTTCGCGCCCATCGGCATGGTGCTGCTGCTGTCCTTCCGCATCAATCACATGAGCCAGGGCGCGGCCCAGGCGACCTTCTGGGCCTATGCCGCCCTGATGGGCGCTTCGCTGTCGTCCATCCTGCTGATCTATACCGGCGCCAGCGTGGCGCTGACCTTCTTCGTCACCGCCGCCACCTTCGGCACGATGAGCCTGTACGGCTACACCACCAAGCGCGACCTGACCGCCTTCGGCTCGTTCCTGTTCATGGGCCTGATCGGCCTGCTGATCGCGTCGCTGGCCAACATGTTCTTCCAGTCGCCGATGGTCAGCTTCGTGGTCAGCGTGCTGGGCGTGCTGATCTTCACTGGCCTGACCGCCTGGGACACCCAGAAGATCAAGAACACCTATTACGAAGTGGGCCATGACGGCGCCCTGGCCGGCAAGGCGGCGGTGATGGGCGCGCTGGCCCTCTACCTGGACTTCATCAACATCTTCCTGTTCCTGCTGCGCTTCATGGGAGACAGGAAGTAACCCCCATCCGTCGCAGCAATCGGAAAAAAGGCCCGGAGCGATCCGGGCCTTATTCTTTTGACGGCGCATCGCAGGAGATCGCGCGCCTATCGGTCGGAGAGCGCTTTCAGTATCTTCCTGTCGAAGACCTTCAGCACCTGCGCCAGTTCATGGCCGCGCCTGAGGATCACCCCGCCGGTGGCGATCACGCTGTACATGCCCTGGCGGGCGCGCAGCTTCGGGCGCTTCTCGATCCGGTAGAGGGGCATCTCGCTGCTGCGGCGAAAAATGGAAAAGGTGGCCTCCTCCTCCCGGAAATCCAGCGCATAGTCGCGCCATTCCCCGGCGGCGACCATGCGGCCATAGAGCGAGAGAATCCGGTTCAATTCGGCACGGTCGAAAGCGACCTGCGGCAGTGTCGCCGGAGACATGTCACGCGCGGCAATCGCGCCGTGCAGCGATATGGGTTCTTCCACCATCCGAAAGTGATGATGATCCCGTGCCTTACGCGCCGCAAGGGTTGATGCGCAGGACGGAACCCAAAAATGTCACAGGAGACGTGCCGCGAAATGGTCATACTTGAACCACGGCAAGGCCTCTTTCGGGGTCGAAGCTGTGCCTGTCGGTTGGTTGTGAATCGGCCCGGATTAACAAGCCCCCCAGCCCCTTTCCGGGTCGAAGTCAGACCAACCGACAGTTCTCTCCCTAAAAAATCGAATCGCCCCAAATCGTCTGTGGCCAGCTTTGCAAAAAGCTGGATTCCCGCTTTCGCGGGAATGACAGGGAAGGCAGCAGCACAGGTCATCCTCCCCTTCGTGCGCGCAGCGCACAGGAAGGGGAGGTGGTTTCAGCGAGCGAGGCATGTGCGAAGGCGAGAGCCTGAGCAGCCGAGCGGAAGCTGAAACCGGAGGGGTTCAACTAACGCAAACTTGCAATAAACTCTCGTATCCACGCCGCATACTGGCCGAACAGGCCGCCGATGGCGCCGACCAGCGTGCAGATCATCACGCCATAGGGAATATACTGTTCCGGCTCGTCGCCCAGCAGGTTGGACAGGCCCACCGCCGCGAGGCCGCAGGCCGCGCCGATCACCAGCCCGCCCAGCGCGCCGGAGACATAGCCCCGCGCCAGCTCGCGGGCATAGAGCAGGCCCGCCGTGCCCGCGATCATCATGCAGCCGAACAGCACATAATGAACCCGCAGCAGCGGCCGGTAATGGCCCGCCAGCACCAGCAGGATTTCGAGCACCACGCCCACCAGCAGGGCGCGGCTGAGAAGGCGGGTATCCACAAGCCCCCGCGCGGATTTTTCCGGTTTTGTCATGGCCAAAGCCTAGCGCAGGAAGGCCCCGCGGGCACCGGGATTTCCCGTACTTGCCGGGATTTGCCGATTTCTCTAAGCAGTTCCGTCATGGCGGCTGAAACGCTTGCAATGTCCCCGACCCCGGCGCCGGACCAGTTCGTCCGCGACCTGTGGTACATGCCGGCGCTGGCCTCCAGCCTGAAACGGGGCCAGATGCGGCGCGAAATGCTGCTGGGCGAGCCGGTGCTGCTGGGCCGCGACCATGCGGGGCAGCTTTTCGCCCTGCGCGACATCTGCCCCCATCGCGGCGTGCCGCTGTCGGCGGGGCGCATCAAATCCGACCAGACGGTGGAATGCCCCTATCACGGCTGGCGCTTCCGCCAGGACGGCGTCTGCGGGGCGATCCCCTCGCTGGTGCCGGGCCAGGATTTCGACCCCGAAAAGATCAGGGTCCGCAGCTATCCGGTGCGCGAGCAGGATGGGCTGATCTGGGTCTATATGGCGGGCAAGGCGGGGGCTGCGCCGAAGACCGAACCGCCGCGCCCCGGCGTTGCGCATCCCACCCGCTGGACCGAGACCCAGACCTTCCGCTGCGGCATCGACCATGCGGTGATCGGGCTGATGGACCCGGTGCATGCCGCTTATGTCCATGACCATTGGTGGTGGAAGCGCACGCCGCGCCTCAAGGAAAAACATTACGCCCCGCTGCCCACCGGCTTTGTGATGACGCGCCAC
Source organism: Rhizomicrobium sp. (assembly GCA_035714165.1). Lineage (GTDB taxonomy): Bacteria > Pseudomonadota > Alphaproteobacteria > Micropepsales > Micropepsaceae > Rhizomicrobium. The sequence continues at coordinate 9,918 of DASTMN010000186.1, read as the reverse complement.
AAGCCGTCCAAGCCCGCCTATTCCCTGCTGGGCGATGTCGAGACCGAGATCACCTTCGAGCTGCCCTCCACCCGTTTCGAGATCGTGACCGGCCGCCTGCTGGGCAAGGCGTTCCGGCTGGTGGGCATGACCGTCTGCACCCCGCGCGACGGCGAGAACACCGACATCATCCAGGTATTCTGGTGGCCGGGCTGGCTGAATATCCTCTATCCCCTGTTCTGGGCGGTGGGACGGACCTTCATCGCCGACGACCGCAAGATCGTGGAGTTGCAGCGCGAGGGGCTGAAGTTCAACCCGAATCTGATGCTGATCCAGGACTGCGACCAGCCCGCCATCTGGTATCACCGGGTCAAGAAGGCCTGGCAGGAATCGGCCGAAAACGGCACGGAATTCGCCAATCCTGTGCGCGAACGGGTGCTGCGCTGGAAAAGCTGAGGCATCGGCCTGATTCCGGGGTTGCGCCGCCTGCCGCAGCGCACTAAACGGTCCCCTTAACCTACAATCCGGCCTGCCCCGAAACGCCCTCCACAGGCGTGGGTCCGGCCCTGCGCGCGCCCGTCCGGGCAACAGAGAGCACCATGCCGAAACGCACCGATATCCATACCGTCCTGATCATCGGCGCAGGCCCCATCGTCATCGGCCAGGCCTGCGAGTTCGACTATTCCGGGGTGCAGGCCTGCAAGGCGCTGCGCGAGGAAGGCTACCGGGTGGTGCTGGTGAACTCCAACCCCGCCACCATCATGACCGATCCCGGCATGGCGGACGCCACCTATATCGAGCCGATCACGCCGGAAATCGTGGAGAAGATCATCGCCCGCGAGCGGCCCAACGTGCCGGACGGCAAGGTCTTCGCCCTGCTGCCCACCATGGGCGGCCAGACGGCGCTGAACACCGCCTTGTCGCTGCGCAAGATCGGCGCGCTGGAACGCCACAATGTCGAACTGATCGGCGCCACCGCCGACGCCATCGACAAGGCCGAGGACCGCGAGCGTTTCAAGCAGGCCATGGCGTCCATCGGGCTGGAAACGCCCAAGGGCCATACCCTGAAAGGCGCGCTGCGCCAGAAGAAGGACAGCGCCGGCAACCCGATCTTCGACGGCAACAATGCGCCGGTGATGGAACTGTCGCCCGACACCTTCTCCAAGGCGCTGTCGCTGCTGGACGAGGTCGGCCTGCCCACCGTGATCCGCCCCAGCTTCACCATGGGCGGCACCGGCGGCGGCATCGCCTACAACCGCGAGGAATTCTTCGCCATCGTCGAAAGCGGCATGGAAGCCAGCCCCACCGACGAAGTGCTGATCGAGGAGTCGGTGCTGGGCTGGAAGGAATATGAGATGGAGGTGGTGCGCGACAAGGCCGACAACGCCATCATCATCTGCTCCATCGAGAATATCGACGCGATGGGCGTGCATACCGGCGATTCCATCACCATCGCCCCCGCCCTCACCCTGACCGACAAGGAATACCAGCGCATGCGGTCCGCCAGCATCGCGGTGCTGCGCGAGATCGGTGTGGAAACCGGCGGCTCCAACGTGCAGTTCGCCGTGAACCCGAAGGACGGGCGCATGGTGGTGATCGAGATGAATCCGCGCGTGTCGCGCTCCTCGGCGCTGGCCTCCAAGGCCACGGGCTTTCCCATCGCCAAGATCGCCGCCAAGCTGGCCATCGGCTATACGCTGGATGAACTCAAGAACGACATTACCAAGGTCACGCCCGCCAGCTTCGAGCCGACCATCGATTATGTCGTCACCAAGATTCCGCGCTTCGCCTTCGAGAAGTTCCCCGGCGCGGAGCCGCTGCTGACCACCGCCATGAAATCGGTGGGCGAAGCCATGGCCATCGGCCGCACCTTCCAGGAATCCCTGCAGAAGGCGCTGCGCAGCCTGGAAACCGGCCTGACCGGCTTTGACGAGATCGCGCTGGACACCGATCCCAACGAAATCCGCGCCGCGCTGGCCCGCGCCACGCCGGACCGGCTGCGCCTGACGGCCCAGGCGATGCGGTACAATTTCCCGCTGGACGAAATCCAGCGCCTGACCGGTTATGATCCCTGGTTCCTGGGCGAGATCGAAACCATCATCCGCACCGAGGAAGGCATCGCCAGGGACGGCCTGCCGTCCGACGCCAAGGGCCTGCGCGGCCTCAAGAGCATGGGCTTTTCCGACGCCCGCCTCGCCAGGCTGACCGGCCGCAAGGAAGCCGATATCCGCGCCGCCCGCCAGGCGCTGGATGTGCATCCCTGCTACAAGCGCATCGATACCTGCGCCGCCGAATTCGAGGCGCTGACGCCCTATATGTACTCCACCTATGAAACACCGGTGGGGGGTGCCACGGCCTGCGAATCCCATCCCAGCGATGCGAAGAAGATCATCATCCTGGGCGGCGGTCCCAACCGCATCGGCCAGGGCATCGAGTTCGACTATTGCTGCTGCCATGCGGCCTTCAGCCTGTCCGATACGGGCTACGAGACCATCATGGTCAACTGCAATCCCGAAACCGTCTCCACCGACTATGACACCTCCGACCGGCTCTATTTCGAGCCGCTGACCCTGGAAGATGTGCTGGAGATCATCGCCAAGGAGCAGGAAAAGGGCACGCTGGCGGGCGTGATCGTCCAGTTCGGCGGCCAGACCCCGCTCAAGCTGGCCAACGGGCTGCGCGATGCGGGCGTTCCCATCCTGGGCACCTCGGCCGACGCCATCGATCTGGCCGAGGACCGCAAGCGCTTCCAGGCGCTGCTGGACGAGCTGGGCCTCAAGCAGCCGCGCAACGGCACCGCCATGACGGCGGAGGAAACCATCCGCATCGCCAACCAGATCGGCTATCCGGTGATCCTGCGCCCCTCTTACGTTCTGGGCGGGCGCGGCATGGTGGTGGTGGCCGATGAAGGCGAAGCCCGCAAGCAGGTGGAATCCGGCGAGCTGTTCCGCATCTCCGGCGACAATCCGGTACTGATCGACGGCTTCCTCAACCGCGCCACCGAGGTGGATGTGGACGCCATCTGCGACCGTGACGGCGATGTCTTCATCGCCGGCATCATGGAGCATATCGAGGAAGCGGGCGTACATTCCGGCGACAGCGCCTGTTCGCTGCCGCCGCGTTCGCTGTCGCCCGCCGTCATCGCCGAGATCGAGCGCCAGACCGTCGCCATGGCCAGGGCGCTGAAGGTCCAGGGCCTGATGAACGTGCAGTACGCCATCCAGGGCGGCGAGATCTATGTGCTGGAGGTCAATCCGCGCGCCAGCCGCACCGTGCCTTTCGTGGCCAAGGCCATCGGCCTGCCGGTGGCGGCCATCGCCAGCCGCGTGATGGCGGGCGAGACGCTGAAGTCCATGAACCTTCAGAAGCCCGCGCCCAGGCATATCAGCGTCAAGGAAGCGGTGCTGCCCTTCGCCCGCTTCCCCGGCGTGGACACCATCCTGGGACCGGAAATGCGCTCCACCGGCGAGGTGATGGGCCTGGACGCGAATTTCGGCCGCGCCTTCGCCAAGAGCCAGATCGGCGCGGGCGTGAAGCTGCCCACCGGCGGCACCGTCTTCATCTCGGTCAAGGAAGGCGACAAGGACCTGATCGAGGCCCCTGCCCGCGAACTCCTGGCGATGGGTTTCGACCTGATCGCCACCCGCGGCACCGCCCGCACGCTGGAGGCCAAGGGCCTGCCGGTGACGGTCATCAACAAGGTGCTGGAAGGCCGCCCGCATGTGGTGGACGCGCTGAAGAACGGCGAAATCCAGCTTGTCTTCAACACCACCGACGGGGCGCAGGCGCTGGCCGACTCCTCCTCGATCCGCCGGGCCGCGCTGACCCTCAAGGTGCCCTATTACACCACCATGGCCGGGGCCGCCGCCGCGACCCAGGCCATTCAGGCGCTGCGGGAGGGGTCACTTGAAGTCGCCCCCCTCCAGTCCTACTCTTTATAGGACATCGCCGGGTCACTCATAAAAATACCCTGGCAGAACAAGGATTTAGCGTCATCAGGCCTTCCCCAATCCGGCCCACCGGCCGGAGGGAGGGCTTTTTTGCCGACAAGGCAGTGCGAGAGAGACATGGAAAAAATTCCGATGACCGCCGCGGGCTTCAAGGGCCTGGAGGACGAACTGAACCGCCTGAAGAATGTGGACCGCCATGAGGTCATCAAGGCGATCGCCGAGGCGCGCGCGCATGGCGACCTGTCGGAGAATGCCGAGTATCACGCCGCCAAGGAGCGCCAGAGCTTCATCGAGGGCCGGGTGATGGAACTGGAAGACCAGATCGGCCGCGCCGATGTCATCGACATCTCCAAGCTGTCGGGCAGCAGCGTCAAGTTCGGCGCCACCGTCACGCTGGTGGACGAGGACACCGACGAGGAGCGCAAGTACCAGATCGTGGGCGATGTGGAATCCGACGCCAAGAGCGGCCGGATTTCCCTGTCCTCGCCCATCGCCCGCGCCCTGATCGGCAAGAGCAAGGGCGACACGGTGGAGGTCGCCGCGCCCGGCGGGGCGCGGTCTTACGAAATCCTGAAAGTGGAATTCAAATAGGCACAGTTTCCGGCGCGCCGGATTTTGTGGCGTGGGCAGGAGGCCGCACGGAGCCTACCCAGCGTAGGTGAGCAGGGCCGACGAACCCACGACGCAAAAAGACAAGCGCCTATATGACGCCGGGGATGAAACGCTTCACGCGCGCCCGATAGGCTTCATATTCGGGATAGGCCTCGGCCAGCACCCGCTCCTCGAACAGGGCGCGGATCACCAGCAGTACCACCACCGCCACGCCCAGTATCCCCGCCAGCGGCTGGGAGAATTGCAGCGCCATTCCGGCGATGATCAGCAGTTCGACCGCGTAAAGCGGGTGGCGCACCAGCGCATAGGGACCATCGGTCACCAGCCTGCGCGCCTCCGGCATGATCGAGAAGGACTTGCCCAGCCGCGACAGCACGATGGCGGCCAGCACGCTGCCCGTGCCCACCAGCAGGGCGGCGGCGACCTGGACCGGCGCGGACAGCGGCGCGACCGGAAGCTGGAGGATGGCGACGCCCAGGAAGGTCCCGGCAAAGGCGGCGATGCGCGGGACCGCGCCGCGCGCCTTCAGCACCGGCTTGTCACGCACCAGCAGCAGCCAGACCAGCAGCAGGTTGAACAGCGCCGAACCGGCCAGCGAGAAAAGCTGCGCCCAGGTGAAAAGCGTACCGGCGCCCGCCGCGATGATCTCGATATTGGCGACGATGCTGGGGCGCAGGCGCACCACGCCATAGGCGAACCACAGGGCCAGCGGCAGGCCCGCCGCCAGGTCATAGAGCTTGGTATTGCGGGCCGCGATCAGGCGCGGGTCGGGGCCGGCGACCGGCGCCAGCGACCAGGCCAGCAGCGCCAGCCAGCCCGCCCCCAGATTGGCGATCAGCCCCTTCCACACCAGTTCGCCCGGCGTGGCCCCCGCCACGGCGAAGAAATCCGGAAACAGCGACACCAGGATGGCCTGTTGCAGCGGCGCGATCACAAGGTTCAGCGCCAGGATCCACCAGAAGCGGCGATGGCCCTTCTGGAAGGCCAGCACGCTGGGCAGGAAGAAGATGAAAAGCGCCACGCCCCAGACCAGCAGCGTGAAGGGCGGCACTTGCCCCGTCAGGATCAGGTTCAGCATCGTCCCCCCGGATGACTTTCTAGGATTGCGGCCGCCGCGCCAGCAGCGCCACCAGTTCCGCGACCTCGGTGAATGTCCCATCCGGCGACAGCGGGCGCAAGGCGGCGCGCAACTGCGCGGCGAAGTCTTCCCGCCTGTCGCCCAGCCGGTCGGGCGAGCAGGTGGACATAGAAAAGGCGCGGCCCACGATATCCTCCACCGTCAGCGGCTGGCGGATGGTGACCGACAGCCAGTCCAGCTCGGTGAAGGACGAGGCGAACAGGTACGGCTCATAGCGGCGATGGCCGCCCGCGCGCTCGCGCACATGTTCGTTTTCGTCGCGGCCGAATTTTCGGGCCACATCGCACAGCGTCTTGAACCAGCGGTTTTCCTCCACCGGCGGATGGGCGTCATGGAACAGCGCCACCCCGCCGCCCGGCGTCACGATCCGGTCCAGCAGCGCCAGTGTGGCGGCGCGGTCCATCCAGTGAAAACTGCGCCCCATCGCCACCAGCCGGTATGGCCCCATGTCCGCCGTCAGGTCGTGGGACGCGCCCGCGCGGAAATCCACGGTTACGCCCGCCGCCGCCGCGCCATCCTGCGCCGCCGCCAGCATGGCGGGCTCCGGGTCCAGGGCGGTGACGGCCATGCCCATGCGGGCGAAGGGAATCGCCAGCATGCCGGTGCCGGTGCCCAGGTCCAGCACCGCATCGCCCGGCGCCAGCCCCGCCAGCGCCGCTACCCGCCGCAGCAGTCGGTCGGGATAGGCCAGCCGGTAGCGCTCGTAAAAAGCGACATTTCCGGCGAACAGGCCGGTATCAGCGGGCCTGCTCAAGCCGGAACCTTTTGGACTTTGCATTGTTCATCATGGGCTTATACTGCGATTTCCTGGCGAAGCCCTCATTTCGAACGGACCATATGGCGAATATCGCGCTGGTAGACGACGACAAGAACATTCTCGCTTCGGTCAGCATGCTGCTGGAGCAGGAGGGTTATCATGTCCGCACCTTTTCCGATCCTGCGGCGGCGCTGACCGCCCTGATCACCACGCCGCCCGACCTGGCTGTGCTGGACATCAAGATGCCGCGCATGGACGGGCTCGAACTGCTGCGCCGCCTCAAGCAGGGCACCCCGGACCTGCCGGTGATCTTCCTGACCAGCAAGGACGAGGAGATCGACGAGCTGATGGGCCTCAATGCCGGGGCCGACGACTATATCCGCAAGCCCTTCTCCCAGCGCCTGCTGCTGGAGCGGGTGCGCGCCGTGCTGCGCCGGGCCGAGGGCAAGTCGGCGGCCGCGCCCGCCAATGGCGGCGACGCCAAGAAGGAAGCGCTGGTGCGCGGCAAGCTGGCGCTGGACCCCCAGCGCCATGAGTGTACCTGGGACGGCAAGCCGGTGCGCCTGACCGTCACCGAGTTCCTGATCCTGCAGGCATTGGCCCAGCGCCCCGGCTTCGTGAAAAGCCGCGACAGCCTGATGGACGCAGCCTATGACGACCAGGTCTATGTGGACGACCGCACCATAGACAGCCACATCAAGCGGCTTCGCAAGAAGTTCAAGGTGGTGGCTGACGACTTCGACGCCATCGAGACGCTGTATGGCGTGGGCTACCGTTACAGGGAGTAACGGTGCCCCACTTCTCCGCCCTCACCTGGCGCATCCTGGCCTTCAATGCGCTGGCGCTGATCGTGCTGACGGGCGGCGTCATCCTGGTGCAGGTGACGGGGCGCGGCATGGTGGCCGAACGCCTCAACTCCATCCAGGAACAGGCCGCTATCGTGGCGGGTACCCTGGCCGAATACGCCACCGATCCCGACAGCCATGCCCTGAAGATCAACGAGGCCGAGCCGCTGCTGCGCCAGCTGATCGCGCCCACCCGCCTGCGCGGGCGGCTCTACACGCCCGCCGGGCGGCTGGCGATCGACACGCGCAACCTTCTGGCGCGCAATGTGGTGCAGACCTCCGAGCTTCCGGCGCTGGACACTTCCACCCGCCTCCAGGAAGGGATCAAGCGCGTCTATGACGGGGTGATGGGCGTGCGCCCCTTTGCGCGGCTCCAGCCCTATTACGAGGCGGGCGAGGATGGCCGCGTCTATCACGAGGTCCAGACCGCGCTGACCGGCGCGGTGGGCACGGCCGAACGGGTGGACGACCGCAACCGGCTGGTGCTGTCGGTGGCGGTGCCGGTGCAGCGTTTCACCGCCATCTATGGCGTGCTGTTCCTGTCCACCGAGGGTGGCGACATTGACGACATCCTGCGGGCCGAACGGGCGACGCTGTTGCAGGTCTTCGCGGTGGCCTTCCTGGTGATGCTGCTGTCCTCGCTCTATCTGGCGGGCACCATCGCCGAGCCGGTGCGGCGGCTGGCGGCGGCGGCCGACCGGGTGCGGCTGGGCGCCGGGGGACGCGGCGACATTCCCAATTTCCCGGAACGCGATGACGAGATCGGCGACCTGGCCGACAGCCTGAAATCCATGACCGCCGGGCTATATGACCGCATCGACGCCATCGAAAGCTTTGCCGCAGACGTGGCGCACGAACTGAAGAACCCCCTCACCTCGCTGGCCAGCGCGGTGGAGATGTTCAGCCGCGCCAGGGACGAGGAAAGCCGCGCCCGGCTGCTGGAAATCGTGCGCGGCGACATCAAGCGCATCGACCGGCTGATCACCGACATTTCCGACGCCTCGCGGCTGGACGCAGAACTGTCGCGCGAGGCGCCGGAGCCGGTGGACCTGCCGCGCCTGTTGTCCACCATCATCGAAATCTACCGCATGACCGACGCCGCCCATGCGGTGACCTTCGTGCTGCGCGACGAGCTGGCGCCGGGCACCATCGTCAATGGCCGCGACGAGCGGCTGGGCCAGGTGTTCCGCAACCTAATCGACAATGCGGTATCCTTCAGCCCGCCCGGCGGCCATGTGACCGTGACCGCCACCCGGCACGAGCGCGTGGTGCGCGTGACGGTGGAGGATGAAGGCCCCGGCATTCCGGCGGAGAATCTGGAATCCATTTTCGAGCGTTTCTATACCGAGCGGCCGGTCGAGAGTTTTGGCCGCAATTCGGGCCTGGGCCTGTCCATCGCGCGCCAGATCATCGACGGCGCGGGCGGGCGCATCCATGCCGAGAACCACACCGATGGCCATACGGGTGCAAGCGGGGCGCGGCTGGTGGTGGAGCTGCCGGTGGCCGATGCCTGACACGCCCGTCAACATCCATGCCAGCTGCGTCGCCATCGGGCGGCGGGGCATCCTGCTGCTGGGGGCCAGCGGCGCGGGCAAGTCCGAGATCGCCCTGCGCCTGATCGACCGGGGCGCGGTGCTGGTGGCCGACGACCGCACATTACTTTCCGTCAAGAATGGCGTGCTGCGCGCCGCCGCGCCTGCCAGCATCCGGGGCCTGATCGAGATACGCGGACTGGGCATCGTGGCCCTGCCCGCCCGCGCCAGCGTCGCCGTCACGCTGGTGGTGCGGCTGGGCCGCGAAGGCAAAAGGCTGCCCGACCGGCAGGAATGGAAGCCGCCCAGCCCGCTCCACCCCGCCGCCCTGCCGCCGCAAATCGCGCTGGATGGCCGCCATGCCGCGACACCGGCCAAGATCCGCACGGCGCTGGCGGCTTTTTCGCGGAATCTGCTGCGCGACACTTTTAACCCCGAGATGGGCAACCCCAAATAGTCCTTCCCCGGCTGCGGGCATTTGATATGGTCCGCGCCTTCAAAGGGTTGTTCATGATCGGCATAGTTCTTGTCACCCACGGCCGCCTTGCCCAGGAATTCATTTCCGCGATGGAGCATATGGTCGGTCCCCAGACCCATCTGCGCGCGGTCTGCATCGGTCCCGAAGACGATATCGAGCGCCGCCAGCGCGAGATCGCGGCGGCCGCCAAATCCGTGGACATGGGCAACGGCGTCATCATCGCCACCGACATGTTCGGCGGCACGCCCTGCAACCTGGCGCTGACCCTGCTGGAGCGTGGCAAGATCGAGGTGCTGGCGGGCGCCAACCTGCCCAGCCTGATCAAGCTGATCGACATCCGCGCCAAGCTGCCGCTGGACCAGGCGGTCAAGGACGCCATTGACGCGGGGCGCAAATACATGCGCGCCGGAAGCGCCGATCTCGCCTGATGACCAAACTCTCCGCGCGCGTCATCATTCCCAACAAGCGTGGCCTGCATGCCCGCGCCAGCGCCAAGCTGGTGGAAGCCAGCGCGCGCTTCCAGTCCGAGATTCATGTCATCAAGGACGGCAACAAGGTGAATGGCCGTTCCATCATGGGGCTGATGATGCTGGCCGCCTCGATCGGTTCGGAAGTGGAGATCACCGC
>DASTMN010000185.1:0-9035 GCA_035714165.1 Rhizomicrobium sp. | reverse complement strand
GCAGAGCCTGGCCCGCCACGGTTTCGGGCGCATCTACTGGCTGAACGGGCATGGCGGCAACATCGCCACCATCACGGCGGCCTTCAGCGAAATCTATCACGGCATCAGCTTTGACCGCGCCGGCAGCAACCATCCGCCGCTGCGCTGTTCGTTGCGGAACTGGTGGGAATTGCCGGGCGTGATGGACCTGTGCCGCCAGCTTTTCCCGGTGGGCGAGGGCAGCCACGCCACCCCGTCGGAAGTTTCGGTGACATATTTCGCCTATCCCGAAGCAGTGAAAGCGGTGGCGATGACGCCGCGCATTGCCCCGACCGGCCCGATTCTGGATGCCGACGATTATCGCCGCCGCTTCCCGGACGGGCGCATCGGCTCCGATCCCGGCCAGGCCACCATCGCGGCGGGGGAAAAGATTGTGGCGGCGGCGGTCAGGGGCGTGATTTCCGAGTTCCGGAGCTTTGCCGTTTCCTGAAGCCGCTTCCTGAGGCCGCTTCCTGAGGCCGCTTCCTGAGGCCGCTGGCGCGGCGCGTCCCGCCGGGCTATCATGGGTGTTCCCAGGGGTGCCCGATAAGGGCTGAGACCGCAATGGTGCGGATCCCTTAGAACCTGATCCGGCCCCCCTTCCACTGGAAGAAGACCGGCGTAGGGAGAGGTCCGATGAACAAGCCCATTCTCGACAAATCCATCGCCATTACCCGTGGCGCGCTGCCCGGTTCGCGCAAGCTGCTGATGAACGGCGTGCCCTTCCGCGAGGTGCCGCTGTCGGGCGGCGAGCCGCCGGTCCGGCTCTACGACACGTCCGGTCCGTACACGGATGATTCCGTGGAGATCAACATCGACAAGGGCCTTGCCGCCCTGCGCCGCGACTGGATCCAGGCGCGCGGCGATGTCGAAGCCTATCAGGGCCGCGCCCGCAAGCCCGAGGATGACGGCCTGAAGACCGGCGAAAAACTGTCGGTGCCGCAGTTCGACCGCACGGGCCGGACGCTGTTGCGGGCCAAGCCGGGCAGGAACGTCACCCAGCTTCATTATGCGCGCCAGGGCCTGATTACCGAGGAAATGAAATACATCGCCGTCCGCGAAAATCTGGGCCGTTCGGCGCTGGCCGACGGCAACAGCTTCGGCGCCAACATTCCGCTCGAAATCACCCCGGAATTCGTGCGCGACGAGATCGCGCGGGGCAGGGCCATCATCCCGGCCAACATCAACCACCCGGAAACCGAGCCGATGATCATCGGCCGCAACTTCCTGACGAAAGTGAACGCCAATATCGGCAACAGCGCCGTGACATCCGGCGTGGCCGAGGAAGTGGAAAAGCTGGTCTGGTCGATCCGCTGGGGCGCCGACACGGTGATGGACCTGTCCACCGGCCGCCACATCCACACCATCCGCGAATGGATCATCCGCAATTCGCCGGTGCCCATCGGCACGGTGCCGATCTACCAGGCGCTGGAAAAGTGCGGCGGCATCGCCGAGGAACTGACCTGGGAACTGTACCGCGACACGCTGATCGAACAGTGCGAGCAGGGGGTGGATTACTTCACCGTCCATGCGGGCGTGCGGCTGGCGCATATCCCCCTGTCGGCGGATCGTGTCACCGGCATCGTGTCGCGCGGCGGTTCCATCCTGGCGAAATGGTGCCTGGCGCATCACAAGGAGAACTTCCTCTACACGCATTTCGAGGAAATCTGCGACCTGCTCAAGCAGTATGATGTGTCCTTCTCGCTAGGCGACGGCTTGCGGCCCGGCTCGACCGCCGACGCCAATGACGCGGCCCAGTTCGCGGAACTGGAAACGCTGGGTGAACTGAACAGGATCGCCCAGAAGCACGACGTGCAGGTGATGATCGAAGGCCCCGGCCATGTGCCGATGCACAAGATCAAGGAGAATATGGACCGCCAGCTGGCCGCCTGTGACGAGGCGCCCTTTTATACGCTGGGGCCGCTGACGACGGATGTCGCGCCGGGCTACGACCATATCACCAGCGCCATCGGCGCGGCGATGATCGGCTGGTTCGGCACGGCGATGCTCTGCTATGTCACGCCCAAGGAACATCTGGGCCTGCCCGACCGCGACGATGTGAAGGCGGGCGTCATCGCCTATCGCATCGCCGCCCATGCCGCCGACCTGGCCAAGGGTCATCCGGCGGCGCGCATCTGGGACGATGCCATGTCAAAGGCCCGGTTCGAGTTCCGCTGGCGCGACCAGTTCGCGCTGGCGCTCGACCCGGAAACCGCGCAGCTCTATCACGACGAGACGCTGCCGGCGGAAGGCGCCAAGGTCGCGCATTTCTGCTCCATGTGCGGGCCGAAATTCTGCTCGATGAAGATTTCGCAGGAAGTCCGCGAGGCGGCCAAGGGGACCAATGATACGCTCTCCAGCGCGGAAATCCGCGCCGCGATGGCGAAAAAGTCCGAGGAGTTCAAGGATCAGGGCGGCGAGATTTATCTCCACGCCAAGGCATGACGTGCGGCGCGATCAGCGCCGGCTGATCGCGTTCCACCCCAGCAGCACGATCACCGCGCCGATCACCGCCACGATCATCGAGACGATGACGCCGTTGGTCTCATAGCTGAAGCTGCCCGACACCTGCTGGAAGACGAAGCCGCCCACCACCGCGCCCACCAGGCCCAGCGCGATGTTGACCAGGCAGCCCTGGCCGCGCTTGTGCACGATCTGGCTGGCCAGCCAGCCGGTCAGCGCGCCGAAGATGATCCAACCCAGTATGTGCATGGTCCTATCGCTCCGGCTTTCTTCCCCCGCAGCGCGGAGCGCTCATTGCGGGGGAAGATGTCGCAACAAGGTGTCGGCGGAGCCGACCCGCGTTGCGACAGATGGGGGTCAAACAAGGCTCACATATAGCATGGCCAGCGCCGCCGCCGCCATCACGGCGGTGGACAGCCAGCCCATGCCCTTCAGCAGGGGGCTGACACAGAAGTCCCCCATCAGCGTCCTGCGGCTGGCCACCACCATCATCGCCGCCATGATCGGCACCGCCACCAGTCCGTTCAGCACCGCGCTCCAGTACAGGGCCTGAATGGGGTTCAACCCGGTATAGTCCATGCCCAGCCCCAGCAGCACCGCCGCCCCGATCACGCCGTAAAAGCCGCGCGCCTTCCAGGGCATGTTGTCCAGCCCCTTGCGCCAGCCCATGCATTCGCTGATCGCATAGCCCGCCGATCCGGCCAGCACGGGGATCGCCAGCAGGCCCGTGCCGATCATGCCCACGGCGAACAGGCCAAAGGCATGGTCGCCCGCGATGGGGCGCAGGGCCCTGGCGGCATCCGCCGCGGTTTCGATCCGGGTGATGCCCGCCTTGTGCAGGGTGGCGGCGGTGGCGATCATGATGGCCAGCGCGATGAGGTTGGAGGCGAACATGCCCGCCAGGGTGTCGGTGCGGATGCGGTCCATCGCCTGGGGCGCTTCGGCGGGATCGTCCAGCAGCGGCTTTTCATCGTCATGGGCGTCCACTTCCTCCACCTCCTGCGCGCTCTGCCAGAAGAACAGGTAGGGGCTGATGGTGGTGCCGAAGATCGCCACGATGGTCACCGCCGCGCTTTCGTCCAGATTGGCCCCCAGGCCGATCAGCCCGGCGCCGATGTCCGCCCAGTCCAGCGGCAGCAGGAACAGGATCGCGACATAGGCCAGCAGGCTGAAGGTCAGCGCCATCAGCACGCGGGAATAGCGGCGATAGGGAATGAAAAGCTGCAATCCCAGCGACAGCAGCGCGAAGGCGATGGTGAAGCCATGCTGGTCCCAGCCCGTCACCAGTTCCGCGGCGGCCCCCATCGCGGCCAGGTCGGCGCCCACATTGATGGTATTGGCGATGAACAGCAGCGCCAGCAGGCCCCAGACCAGCCGGTGCGGCATCACCCGCATCATGTTATGGGCCAGGCCCTGGCCGGTGACGCGCCCGATCACCGCGCTGATCATCTGGATCGCCACCATCAGCGGAAAGGTCAGCACCATCGTCCAGAGCAGGCCGTGGCCGAACTGCGCCCCGGCCTGGCTGTAGGTGGCGATGCCGCTGGGATCGTCGTCGGCCGCGCCGGTGATCAGGCCCGGCCCCAGCTTGCTGAAGGTGGCGGCTTTCAGGCGCGCGCCAAGGCCGCGGGGCGGGGGCTGGGTCATCCGGGCCTGTCTCGCGCTGTTTTCAGGATCCAAAAGGGGCGGTGGGACGTATAATGCCGGCGGAGGGCATGATGGAGAATAACATGCTGCATCCCGTTTTGGTTGCCGCGCTTTTTGCGAGCGCAACCGTGCCTGCCCTGGCCCAGGCGCCCGGGCTGCAACCCGGCGCCCCGGCGCGCGCCCCCGAATGCCTGCGGAATATCAACATCTGGGATTACACCCCGGTGCCGGGCAACCGTTCGCTGATCGTGACCGACAAGTCCCGCCGCAAGTACCGGGTGGATTTCGTCGCGCCCTGCTACAATCTTCAGCACCAGTTCGGGCTGGGCTTCAAGACCTTCGCGCCCGGCGCGCTGGCCTGCGTCACGCGCGGCGATTCGGTGCTGATGCGCGATCCGGTCGGTCCCAACCAGTGCATCATCGACCGGGTGGTGCCTTATACCCCTGCGATGGAGCAGGCCGACCGGGCCGCCCGCCAGGGCGCGGGGCGCTGACCTTTCTTTGATGCTAGAACCGCTCCGGTGACGATTCGGAGACGGGCGTGCGCGGCTATTTCGGTGTCGGGGTGGAAGGCGTTTCCAAGCCGATGAACCTGGGCAACCTGGTGCGGATCGCGCATGCCTTCGACGCCGGTTTTTTCTTTTCCGTCGCGCCGCGCCTGAAGCTGTCCGACGCCAACAGCGACACCAGCCGGGCCGAAGGCGCGCTGCCTTTCTACTCCTTCGAGCATCCCGCCGACTTCCGCCTGCCGCTGGGCTGCCGCCTGGTGGGCGTGGAGATCACCGACGATGCGGTGGAACTGCCCCGTTTCCGCCATCCGAACCGCTGCGCCTATGTCTTCGGGGCCGAACGCTATTCGCTGTCGCCCCAGATGCTGGCGCTGTGCGACTTTGTCGTGAAGATTCCCACGCGCTTTTCCATCAATGTCGGCATGGCGGGGGCGATCGTGCTGTATGACCGGCTGGTCAGCCTGGGCGGCTATGGCGGCAGGCCGGTCACGCCCGGCGGGCGGCCCGACGCGGTTCCGCCCGCGCACCATTGGGGCGCGCCCCTGGCAAAGCCCCGCGATTATTAAGGAAATCCGGGATATATAGGGGTTGGAAAAGCCCGCTCCGGCTCCATATAAAGGGCGCCCAACGAGAAGCGCATGTCCGTCCCCGCCCTGGCCATTTCCCATCTCCGAAAAGTCTATCGCCGCGGCACCGTCGCGGTGGAGGACATTTCCCTGACCATTCCGGAAGGGGAGTTTTTCGGATTCCTGGGCCCCAACGGCGCGGGCAAGTCCACCACCATCCATTGCATCACCGGCATCGCCGAGCCGACCGGCGGCCAGATCGAGATTTTCGGCATCGACGCGGTGAAGGATTACCGCGAGGCGCGCCGCCTGGTCGGCCTGTGCCCGCAGGAGTTCAATGTGGACCCCTTCGCCACGCCGCGCCAGATCGTGGACTGGATGGGCGGCTATTTCGGCATGAACGCCGCCCAGCGCAAGTCGCGCATCGACATGCTGATGGAACGCTTCGAGCTGGTGCCGCACATGAAAAAACAGTTCCGCGAACTGTCGGGCGGCCTCAAGCGACGCGTCGTGCTGGCCCGCGCGTTGGTGCACGACCCCAAGCTGATCATTCTGGACGAGCCGACGGCGGGCGTGGATGTGGAACTGCGCCGCGTGCTGTGGCGCTATCTCGCCGAGATCAACCGCGACGGCAAGACGATCTTGCTCACCTCGCATTACCTGGAAGAGGTGGAGCGGCTGTGCCGCCGCATTGCCATCGTCGACAAGGGTCGTGTGGTGCGCGAAGGCTCCAAGGACGAGATGGCGGGCGGCCCCGGCGGGCTGGAGCAGGCCTATCTGGTGGCGACCGGCGCCGAGGCCGATCATGTGGCGGGCCAGTAGATGAGCGCCGATACCCTGACCAAGATGGGCGTCAACTGGATCGGTCTTTACACCATGGTCCGGCGCGAGGTGTCGCGCATGATGCGCGTGCCGATCCAGGCCTTCATCGCGCCCTGGATATCGGCGTTGCTGTTCATCTTCATTTTCGGCTTCGTGGTGGGCGGCCGCATCAACGAGATCGGCGGCCATCGCTACCTGGAATTCGTGCTGCCCGGCATCGTGATGATGAACGTGGTCAATGCCGCCTTCCTGCAATCCTCCTCGGCGATCTATTTCTCGCGCTTCATCCGC
Organism: Rhizomicrobium sp.; assembly: GCA_035714165.1. Lineage (GTDB taxonomy): Bacteria > Pseudomonadota > Alphaproteobacteria > Micropepsales > Micropepsaceae > Rhizomicrobium. The sequence continues at coordinate 2,719 of DASTMN010000185.1, read as the reverse complement.
TTCATCGAGGAAACGCTGGTCGCCCCGCTCTCCTATGCCGAGATGATCGCGGGCGGTCTGTCGGTGGTGGTGCTGCGCGCCGCCGTCACCGGCATCGGCATCATGCTGATGGGCATCGCCTTCGGCGCCACCCATGTGGAATCCTGGCCGCTGTTCCTGTTCTGGATCGTCAGCGTCTCGGCGGTGTTCGGCCTGCTGGGCATCATCGTCGGCCTGTGGTCCAAGAGCTTCGAGCAGCTCAACATGCCGGTGGTGTTCTTCCTGACGCCGCTCTCGATGGTGGGCGGGGTGTTCAACACCGTCCAGATGCTGCCGGACTGGCTGCGCTGGCTGGCCTGGGCCAATCCTTTCTTCTATTTCATCAACGGCCTGCGCGGCGCGATGATCGGCTTTGACGAGACGCCGCCCGGTCTGGGCGAGGGGCTGACCGTCCTGTTGCTGCTGGTGCTGGGCGGAACCGTGTGGCGGCTGTATGCCAAGGGCTATGGCCTGCGCGAATAGCGCGGATCCGCCCTCAGGGAACCGGGATATCGCGCTGTACGGAAGAATTGTGATCCGGCCCCGGAAACGGTATTTTCCGGGCAAATCATAAGGCCGGAATCGCCACATGCGGCGGCGCGGCCCGAAACCCAAAGCCACGCAAACCTAACCCACGCTGGAGACATCATGAAAAAGGTCACGGGACTTCTTGCCGCTTTCGCGCTGGGCGCCGTCTTCGCGCCGCCGGCGGTGGCGCAGCCCGCGACGCTGCTGGGCGTCTTCTCCAACTGGACGGCCTATTCCTCCGGTTCGGGCGCCAGCCAGACCTGCTATGCCCTGTCCAAGCCGCGCGCCGTCCAGCCGCGCGCCGCCAAGCGCGGTCCCATCTATCTGATGGTCAGCGATTGGCCCGCCCGCAAGGTCAAGGCCGAGCCGCAGATCGTCTATGGCTATCCCGCCAAGGAAGGCGGCGCGGCCAGCCTGGGCATCGGCAGCGACAAGTTCACCTTCTTCATCCGCAATACCAACAAGGAAGGCAGCGCCTGGCTGACCTCCCTGGCCGACAATACCCGCCTGATCACGGCGATGCAGGGCGGCGTGTCGGCGGTGGCGCGCGGCATCAGCCAGCGCGGCACCAACACGGTGGACACCTACAGCCTGGCCGGTTTCAACGACGCGCTGGCCAAGATCCACGCCACCTGCGGCATGTGATGGAAAACCGCGTTTCCCTCCTCGGACTGGACCGCGCCGCCCTGAAGGCGGCGTTGGCCGCGGCGGGAGTGCCGGAAAAATCCGTCTCCATGCGCGCCAGCCAGTTGTGGAACTGGATCTATGTGCATGGCGCGCGCGATTTCGCGGCGATGACCAACCTGGCGCGCGACTTTCGCGGGTTGCTGGAAAGCGGCTTCACGCTGGACCGGCCGGACATCGTCACCGAGCAGATTTCCAGCGACGGCACGCGCAAATGGCTGATGCGGACCGGCCCCGGCATCGAGTTCGAGACCGTCTATATCCCCGAAAAGGATCGCGGCACGCTCTGCGTCTCCAGCCAGGTGGGTTGTACGCTGACCTGCCGCTTCTGCCACACCGGCACCCAGAAGCTGGTGCGCAACCTGACGCCCGCCGAAATCCTGGGCCAGGTGATGGTCGCCAAGGACTCGCTGGACGACTGGCCCAGCACCGCGCCCGGCCGCAGCGTCACCAACATCGTGATGATGGGCATGGGCGAGCCGCTCTACAATTTCGACAATGTGAAGGCGGCGCTGGCCATCGTCACCGATGGCGACGCGCTGGCCCTGTCGAAACGCCGCGTCACCCTTTCCACGGCGGGCGTGGTGCCGATGATCCCGCGCGCGGGGCACGAGATCGGATCGGGCCTTGCCATCTCGCTCCATGCCGTGACCGACGAGATCCGCGACCATATCGTGCCGATCAACAAAAAGTATCCGATCAAGGAATTGCTGGACGCCTGCCGCAATTATCCTGGCGCGTCCAATGCCCGGCGCATCACCTTTGAATATGTGATGCTGAAGGGCGTCAATGACAGCACCGCCGACGCGCGGGCGCTGGTCAGGCTGGTGGCGGGTATTCCCGCCAAGATCAACCTGATCCCCTTCAACGCCTGGCCCGGCGCGCCGTTCGCCTGTTCGGACTGGAGCCAGATCGAGAAGTTCGCCGAGATCGTCAACAATGCCGGTTACGCCTCGCCGGTCCGCACCCCGCGCGGCCGCGATATCATGGCGGCCTGCGGCCAGCTCAAGTCGGAATCGGTGAAGGAACGCGCCAGCGCGCGGCAGGCGCGTGAGGACGCGGAAGCGGCTGGCATGGACGCGGTGCAGTCGGCGCAACTGGCGCGGATGCTGCATTAAATGCAGAAAGTCCTCGTCATCGGCGGTGTCCTGCTGCTGGCGGCGGGACTGCTGTGGCCGTTTCTTTCCCGAATAGGGCTGGGCCGCCTGCCGGGCGACATCGCCATCCAGGGCGAGCAGGGCGGTTTCTATTTTCCGATCGTGACCTGCATCCTCGTCAGCGTGGTGCTGTCGCTGGTGCTCTGGATCGCGGGGCGTTTTTAAGTCGCCGGCTTGTCATGCCCGCGCAAGCGGGCATCCAACTTTATACCCGCGCCGCCGAAGTTGGATTCCCGCTTTCGCGGGAATGACATCAACGGAACGCGCGCGTCTATTTCCGCTCGGCGGGCCAGGCCGGATCGAGCGGCTTGGACGGATCGGCGGTGACCTTC
>DASTMN010000184.1:0-19365 GCA_035714165.1 Rhizomicrobium sp. | reverse complement strand
GCCACCAGCTTCCACACCATGTCGCTGGTCAGGCCCTCGGCCACGGTGAGGCGGTGCTGGATGGACCTGCCCGCCACCAGCACACCGGCGACATCGGCCATGCTCGCGCCCGATGGGAAAGCGTATTCGCCCGCCTTGATCGCCGCCGCCAGCCCGCGCAGCCGCAGGCCCGCCTCGAACAGCAGGGCGTTGTTGACCACGCCCGCCGCTTCCAGCATCCCCGCGGTGTCATGGGCGCGCGTGCCGGAGGGAATCATCACCACCGTCTCGCCGCCCGCCCGCGCCGCGGGCCCGGCCTGCGTCCAGGAAGCCATGACCCAGGCATAGGCGATGGCGCCCAGAATCCCCAGCACGACCACCAGGACAGTGAGACGGCGCATCAGGCCTTGGCGACGATCAGCGCGGCGTTGGTGCCGCCGAAGCCGAAGCTGTTGGACATGGCCACCTTCACATCGCGCTTCTGGGCCTTGAGCGGCACCAGGTCTATCGCCGTGGTGACGTCCGGATTGTCCAGGTTGATGGTGGGCGGCACGATCCCGTCCCGCATCGCCAGCAGGCAGAAGATCGCCTCCACCGCGCCCGCCGCGCCCAGCAGGTGCCCGATGGACGACTTGGTGGACGACATGGCGGTCTTGGAGGCGGCATTGCCCAGCAGGCGCTCCACCGCGCCCAGCTCGATGCCGTCGGCCATGGTCGAGGTGCCGTGGGCGTTGACGTAATCAATGTCCGACGCCGCCAGCCCGGCGCGCTTCAGCGCCATCTGCATGGCGCGATAGCCGCCATCGCCGTCCTCGGACGGCGCGGTGATATGATAGGCGTCGCCCGACAGGCCATAGCCCAGCACTTCGCCGTAAATCTTGGCACCGCGCTTTTTGGCGTGTTCGTATTCTTCCAGCACCACGATGCCGGCGCCCTCGCCCATCACGAATCCATCGCGGTCCTTGTCATAGGGCCGCGAGGCCTTTGTGGGCGTGTCGTTATAGGCGGTGGACAGGGCGCGGCAGGCATTGAAGCCCGCGATGCCGATCCGGCAGACCGCGCTTTCCGCGCCGCCCGCAACCATCACATCGGCATCGTCGAAGGCGATCAGCCGGGCGGCATCGCCGATGGCGTGCGCGCCGGTGGCACAGGCCGTGACCACCGAATGATTGGGGCCCTTATAGCCATGCTCGATCGAGACATAGCCCGACACCAGGTTGATCAGGCGGCCGGGAATGAAGAAGGGCGACAGGCGGCGCGGCCCTTTTTCATGCACCAGGATCGAGGCTTCCTCGATCCCGGTCAGCCCGCCAATGCCCGAACCGATCAGGACGCCGGTACGGTGGCGTTCCTCATCGGTCGCGGGCACCCAGCCGGAATCGGTCACCGCCTGCTTGGCGGCAGCCAGCCCATAGATGATGAAATCATCCATGCGGCGCTGTTCCTTGGGATCAACCCACTGGTCGGGGTTGAAGGTCCCGTCGGAACCGTCGCCACGCGGCACCTGGCAGGCGATCTTCGTGGGAAGATCGTCCACCTTGAACTTGGTGATGGGGCTGGCGCCTGACTGGCCCGCCAGAATGCGGGACCAGGTCTCCTCCACGCCGCAAGCAAGCGGCGTGACGAGACCCAGGCCCGTGACAACGACCCTGCGCATCAGGCTTTGCCCTTCAACGCCGGATCAGGAGGCGTTGGCTTTGTCGATATACTTGACGGCATCGCCGACCGTCACGATGGATTCCGCGGCGTCATCGGGAATCTCGATGCCGAATTCTTCCTCGAACGCCATGACCAGCTCGACGGTGTCGAGGCTGTCGGCGCCCAGATCTTCGATGAAGGACGCAGTATCCGTGACCTTCTCGGCGTCGACATTCAGATGCTCGACGACAATCTTCTTCACGCGCTCGGCGGTATCGCTCATGGACTTGTAAGCCTCTCCTAGAAAACTGAACCGGCTGTAAGGAAACGCCGGGAACCCGCTGTTGGTGCTTCGCGGATTGTCGCGCTTGGTAACACAATCCATCCGCTCCCGCCAACTTGGCGGTTAAGTATTTGTAATTCCAATCATATCATCGCCATTCCGCCATTCACATGCAGGGTCTCGCCCGTGATATAGGCGGCCTCTTCACTGGCCAGATAGGCCACGGCGGCTGCGATTTCGGACGGGTTGCCCATGCGTCCGGCAGGGATTTTCTGGCCGATCATCTCTTTCTGCTGGTCGGTCAGGGCGTCGGTCATGGCGGTCTGGATGAAACCGGGGGCGACGGCGTTCACCGTGATGTTACGGCTGGCAACCTCGGCCGCCAGGCTCTTGGTCATGCCGACCAGGCCCGCCTTGGCGGCGGCATAATTGCCCTGCCCCGGATTGCCGGTGGCGCCCACGATGCTGGTGATCTGAATGATGCGGCCCCAGCGCTTTTTCATCATGCCGCGCAGCACGGCACGCGACAGGCGGAAGGGCGCGGTCAGGTTCACGGCCAGCACCTGCTCCCATTCCTCGTCCTTCATCCGCATGAACAGGTTATCCTTGGTGATGCCGGCATTGTTCACCAGGATATCCAGCCCGGCGCCCGCCGCGTCCTCGGCGGCCTTGGGCAGCGCCTCGACGCTGGCGGCGTCGGACAGGTTGGAGATGACCGTGAAGGCGCGCGCACCCAGCTCCGCCTTCACCGCGTCCAGCGCGTCCTGGCGCGTGCCCGACAGCACCACGGTTGCGCCCTGGCCGTGCAGCGCCTTGGCGATAGCCCCGCCGATACCGCCGGAAGCGCCGGTTACCAGTGCAGTTTTACCTGTGAGATCGAACATGGGCGCTTCCTATTTATTTTTGGTCGCACGGGCGACGGCTTTGCTGCGCTCGCCTGCCCGATGCTCCGACGCGCCAGTGACGAGAGCAACTTTGCCGGTAAGATCAAACATCAAAGGCCCTTTCCGAAGGCTTCGAGATCAGCAGGCGTTTCCAGCGAGATCGTGGCCAGGTCCTTGTCGATGCGCTTGACCATGCCGGTCAACACCTTACTGCCGAACTCCACCGTCGTATCCACGTCCAGCGACCGCAGCGAGGCGATGCTTTCACGCCAACGCACCCGGCCCGTCACCTGTTCCACCAGCAGGCGGCGGATGGTGTCGGGATTGTGGGCGGGCGCGGCCGCCACATTGGCGATCACCATCACCGCCGGAGGCCGGATGGTGATTTCGGCCAGCGCCTGCGCCATGCGCTCGGCGGCGGGCTGCATCAGCGGCGAATGGAACGGCGCGGAGACCGGCAGCGGCAGCGCGCGCTTGATGCCTTTCGCCTTGGCGATTTCGGCGGCGCGGGCCAACGCATCCAGGGTACCGGAAATCACCACCTGACCCGGCGCATTGTCGTTGGCGACGACGCAAACCCCGCCACCGGCGGCGGCTTCGCGGGCAACCTCCTCGGCCTGCTCGAACTCCGCGCCGATCAGGGCGGTCATGCCGCCCTGGCCCACCGGCACGGCGGACTGCATCGCGGTGCCGCGTATCTTCAAAAGGCGGGCGGTGTCGGCCAGGCTGAAGGCGCCATCGGCGCACAGCGCGCTGTATTCGCCCAGGCTGTGACCGGCGACGAACTTGGCATGCTTGCCGACATCCAGGCCCATTTCCTTTTCCAGCACCCGTACAACCGCCAGCGAGGCGGCCATGATGGCGGGCTGGGCATTCTCGGTCAGGGTGAGATCGGCCTCCGGGCCTTCCCACATCAGCGCCGACAGTTTCTGCGACAGCGCGTCGTCCACTTCCTGGAAGACGTCGCGGGCGGGCGCGAAGGCATCCGCCAGCGCCTTGCCCATGCCGATGGCCTGGCTGCCCTGGCCGGGAAAAATGAAGATGCGAGTCATGAAGCCTCTCTTGGCGGCAGACAAATCAACTGGGCCTCATGGAGTCAAGCTGGCGGTCTTTCCGGCCTGAAGGCCTCGATATTGCAACTGATCGCCACGCCCCGGAATCGCAGGTTACTGGCATCGTCGAAGGCGCCGAACGCCGTCACCCTGCGGATGCCGCCGAACCCGGCCTGGGCGATGAAGCCGCCCAGAAAGGCATAGTTCAGGCCCGACAGATGGACGTCATAGGCATCCACCCGTCCGCCGAACAGCATCCGCATGATCAGGAACTTGTCTTCCGCCGTCGTCTCGGGATGGACGAACAGCCGGCACAGCGTGTCCATGTCCGGCACCGACACGCGCAGCCGTCCGCCCGGCGCCAGCACGCGGTGAAAGCCTTTCAGGGTTTCCTGAAGTTCGCCGTTATAGCCGAGATGTTCCAGCACATGGGAAGCGTAGATTTCCGCGCAGCTTGCATCGGCCAGGAAGCCCAGGTCGCGGCAGTCGCCGACATGATCCACATGTGGCCCCGGCATCGCGTCCAGGATGGTCCACCCCGCGCGTGGCTCCTTGCCCCCGATGTGAAGCCGTATCCCGCCTACCCCAAGCGTGCCCCCTCATGTCTTCCGAAGAAAGCGCGCCCGATCCATACCACCGACACGCCCGCCAGCACCAGCATCCCCGCCATCGCCAGCAGGCCCGGCGCGAATTCGCCGCTTCGCTCGCGCAGGAAGCCCGTCAGGTAGGGACCGAAAAAACCGCCCAGATTGGCGACGCTGTTGATCAGCGCGATGCCGCCCGCCGCCGCCGTGCCGCGCAGGATGGCGGTGGGCAGGGTCCAGAAGATCGCCAGCGCCGCATAGATGCCGCAGGCCGCCACGCAGAAAGACACGATCACCAGCACCGGGTCCGTCAGCAGCGCCGCTCCGGCCATGCCACACGCCCCCAGCGCGGCCGAGAAGGCGACATGCCAGACGCGGTCGCCGCGCCGGTCGCTGGATACGCCCAGCGCCACCATCGCCGCCATGGCGGCCAGATAGGCCAGCGATACCAGCCAGCCGGTCTGCAGGCTGGAAAAGCCCAGGCCGCTGACGATCAGCGGCATCCACATGCTCAGCGTGTAGAGCGCGATGACGATGCAGAAATCGGGAATCATCAGCACCCAGACACGCCTGTCCGACAGCATGTCCTTCAGGCCGTGAATGGTTCTGCCGCCTTCGTCGCCGCGCCGGTCCTGAGCCAGGCGCGCAGCGATGACGTCTTTTTCGCGGCGGCTCAGCCAGCGCGCCTTTTCCGGGTCGTCGGGCAGGAAGAACAGCACCGCGATGCCCAGCAGCACCGAGGGAATGCCCTCGATCAGCAGCATGTTCTGCCAGCCGCGGAAATATCCTTCGATCCCCAGCAGCCAGCCCGACAAGGGCGCGCCGATCACGTTGGACAGCGGCACCGCCGCCAGGAACAGCGCGATGAAGCGCGCCCGCGTGCTCTGCGGAAACCAGTAGGTCATGTAGAGGATCATGCCGGGATAAAGCCCCGCCTCCGCCGCGCCCAGCAGGAAACGGACGGCATAGAAAGACAGCGGCCCCTGGACGAAGGCCGTCGCCATGGACAGAAGGCCCCAGGACACCATGATGCGGCACATCCACAGCCGCGCCCCGACCTTCTCCATCACCAGGTTGGACGGCATCTCGAACAGGAAATAGCCCCAGAAGAAGATGCCCGCCCCGAAGCCGAAGACTTCCGGCGTGAAGCCCAGGTCCTGGTTCATCTGCAAGGCGGCAAAGCCGATATTCACGCGGTCGAGGAAGCTCGCCACATACATCAGCATCATCAGCGGGATCAGCCGCCAGGCCGCTTTTGCCAGGACCGGCCCGGCCTCTGCGGCCAGCGCGGTGTTCATGCCCGAATCCCCTCCAATGCCCCGATTTTGGCGGGAAAGTCGGGCCTGGCGGCCGCTAAAGCAAGGATTTCGGCGGTAAACGGCCGGATTGCCTTCCAAAACCGGCTTTTTCCTTGCGCCACAGGGGGCTATTGCCTATAGGGGCGGCCTTCAACGGCTGCGGTCGTCCGGGGCTTTCGAATGGAAGTGGCGCATGGTGCGCGTCCCGGCGAGCCAAAACGAAGGGCGGACACCCTCCCTCTTCGCTCCGCGGCCACAGGAAAGGGACCAAGATGGCTCTTTACGAGCATCTCCTGATCGCGCGCCAGGATATCAGCGCGCAACAGGTGGACGCACTGGCCACCCATCTCAAGACCATCGTCGAAGGCGAAGGCGGCAAGATCGAGAAGCAGGAATATTGGGGCCTGCGCGGCCTGGCCTATCGCATCAAGAAGAACCGCAAGGGCCATTACGTCCTGCTGAACATCAACGCCCCCGCCGGCGCGGTGATCGAGCTGGAACGCCAGCTCAAGATCAACGAAGACGTGCTGCGCTACATCACCGTCAAGGTGGACCAGTTCGACGTGTCGTCGAGCAAGAACCGCCGCGACGACAAGCCGGAAGGCGAAAAGCCCGCCGGCGAGACCGAGGAGACCGTGCAATGAGTTTTGCTGGCAATCGTGACGGCGGCGCTCCCCAGGGTGGCCGGGGCGACCGCGAGGGTGGACGCGAAGGCGGCCGTGGCGGCCGCGAGGACGGCGCCCGCCGTCCCTTCTTCCGCCGCAAGAAGACCTGCCCCTTCTCCGGCGATAACGCGCCGAAGATCGACTACAAGGACGTCAAGCTGCTGCAGCGCTTCATCTCGGAGCGCGGCAAGATCGTTCCCGCCCGCATCACCGCGGTCAGCAACAAGAAGCAGCGCCTGCTGGCCAACGCCATCAAGCGCGCCCGCTTCATGGCGCTGCTGCCCTACGTCGTGAAGTAGGAGAACCACCATGCAAGTGATCCTGCTCGAACGCGTCGAGAAGCTCGGCCAGATCGGCGACGAGGTGAAGGTCAAGGACGGCTTCGCCCGCAACTTCCTGCTGCCCAAGAAGAAGGCCCTGCGCGCCACCAAGGCGAACCGGGAATACTTCCAGACGCAGAAGGCCAATATCGAGGCCAACAACCTGCGCCTGAAGGGTGAAGCCGAGAAGGTCGGCCAGAAGCTCGACGGCCAGAAGTTCGTCCTGATCCGCCAGGCGGGCGACCGTGGCCAGCTTTACGGCTCCGTCAGCCCGCGCGACGTCGCGGACGCGATGGCCGCCGCCGGCTTCAAGGTGGACCGTCACCAGATCAACATCAGCGTGGCGATCAAGCATATCGGCCTGGTCAGCCTGCCGGTGGTGCTGCATCCCGAAGTGAAGGTGAACATCACCGTCAACGTCGCCCGCAGCGAAGACGAAGCCGAGCGCCAGGCGCGCGGCGAAGACGTCCTCGCCGAGAAGACGGACGCCGAGGAAGCGGTCGCCGCTGCCGAGGAGATGTTCGAGGAAGGCTCCGCCCCGGCCGAGGACGCCGAGGAAGAAGCCGCCGAAGCCTGAGGGTTTCTGCCGTGAATGCAAAAAGGCCGGTCTTGCGACCGGCCTTTTTCTTTGCGCGCCTTGCGCCGTCTTTCGTCTGTCAGCGCACCCGGCGCTTGCCCGCCAGCCGCGTCGCCAGCAGCTTGTCCACCCGCCGCCCGTCCAGGTCCATCACCTCGAAGCGCCAGCCCTGGGTCTCGAAACTTTCGCCCACATTGGGCAGCCGCCCGAAACCGTGAATGACGAAACCCGCCGCGGTATGGGCTTCCATGTCTTCCGGCAGCTTGATGCCGGTGGCCTCCACCAGTTCGTCCAGCGGCATCCAGCCCGCCAGCAGCAGCGATCCGTCGTCACGCCGCACCAGCGGCAGTTCCTGCGGGCCGTCCTCCGAGGAAAACTCGCCCACGATGGAGCCCAGGATGTCGGCGGTAGTAACCAGGCCGCGGAAATGGCCGTATTCGTCATGCACCAGCCCCATATGGATGGGCGAATCCTTCAGCGCGAAGATCACGTCGCGCGCATCGGCGCTGTCGGGGATCACGGGTGCGTGGCGCACCAGGTCGCGGATCGAGGGCGTGCCGCCCGACAGATAGGCCGACAGGATTTCCTTGGCCTGCACCACGCCCACAACCTCTCCGGCCTTGTCATAAACCGGCAGGCGCGAATGCTGGCTGGCATTCAGGGCGGCGGCGATGGCGGCATCGTCGTCGGACAGGTTGATGGCATCCACCTCGTGGCGCGGCGTCATCACCACTTTCACGCTGCGGTCGCCCAGCCGCAGCACGCCGGCGATCATCTCCTTTTCGCCCGGCTCCAGCACGCCGGAGGTTTCGGCCTCGGCGATCAGGGTCTTGATCTCCTCCTCGGTGACGCGCTCCTCGCGCACGCCCTGCTGGCGCAGCAGGAACAGCACCAGCTTGCCGGACGTATCCAGCAGCCAGACCAGGGGCGACGTGATCCTGGCGACGATGGCCATGGCGGGGGCCACGCGCGCCGCCACCATCTCAGGGTTCCGCAGCGCGACCTGCTTGGGCACCAGTTCGCCGATGATCAGCGAGGCATAGGTGATGGCCACCACCACCGCGCCCACGCCCAGCGCCTCGCCCAGTTCGCGCGACAGGCCCTGCGCCACCAGCCACTGGCCGAAACGATGGCCCAGCGTGGCGCCGGAAAAGGCGCCCGACAGCACGCCGACCAGGGTGATGCCGATCTGCACGGCCGACAGGAACCTGCCGGGATCCGAGGCCAGCGCCAGGGCGCGGCGCGAACCCTTCACCTCTTGCTCGACCAGCGCCTTGAGGCGGCTGACGCGGGAGGAGACGATGGCCATTTCGGACATGGCCAGAAGCCCGTTCACGACGATCAGGAACGCAACCGCCGCAATTTCAAGGCCAAGCATGGGATGGGAAGACTCGGGGATTCCCGGCCACTATCGCACAAAAACGGCGATATGGGCGCGGATTTTACGGCATACCGGCCCGCATCCGATGGCGTGTCAGCCGGACAGCATTTCTCCCAGGGCGTCCATCAGCGCATTGGTCCCCTGTTCGCGGGCGCCCGCATCGTCATAGCCGTCCAGATAGTCGCCATATTCGGTCAGCACGAATTTCGTGCCCGCGCCATCCGGCACCAGTTCGATGCAGGCCTGCGACACCGAAATCTTGCGGTCGTCCAGGTGCATCACATAACTGTAGATGATCCGCCCCGCCTCCTGGGGCGCCGGGGGCACGATGTCCTGGTAGATGCAGTTGAAATGCGACACCACGCCGTTTTCCTTCCAGCGGCCGGATTCATTTTCCTGCCCGCCGACGCGAAAATCGAAACTGCGGCTGACCGGCTCGAAGGCATCGCCGCCACCGAACCATTTGTCCTTTTGCGCCCGGTCGGCAAAAGCCTGAAAGACGCGCTGCGGCGACGCTTTCCAATGACGCGTGATGGTGAAGCTGGCATGGGTGACGGAACGGGACATCGGACTTTTCCTTGCTTTGTCGGCCTTGTTTGGCCTGGCCTTGCCTGGGGTCAGGCTTCGCCGTCCGGCCCGGCGGCGTCCAGAAACGCCTCCAGCCGGTCGAGATTTCGTTCCCAGCCGGAACAGCGTTCGGCAACCCAGCGTTCGGCCAGGCTGAACATCTGCGGTTCGATGCGGCAGGTGCGGACGCGCCCCACCTTTTCGCTTGTCACCAGCCCGGCCTCTTCCAGCACCTTCAGGTGCAGCATCGCCCCGGCCAGTGACATGGGCAGCGGCGCGGCCAGTTCGCTGACGGTGGCCGGGCCTTGCGTCAGTCGCTCCACCATCGCCCGGCGGGCTGGATCGGCCAGCGCGGCGAAGGTCCTGTCGAGCGGATCGGCTTCATTGTTCAGCATTAGCTTAAGTATAACGGGCCGACACTTATTGTCAAGTAATAACTTAAGTATATTCCAGCCCTGCTTCCGGCTCAGACCGGCTGCGATTATCCCCGGACACCAGATCCGGCTATGATGGCGGCAGCCTTCGGGAGTGCCCGCCATGTCCGTTCACAGCCAGACCCGCCGCGTCACCGTGCCGGATGTCCGCGCCCACAAGGGCAACACCCCCGTGGTGGTGCTGACCTGCTATCACGCCCATACCGCCCGCCTGCTCGACAGCCATGTGGATGTGATGCTGGTGGGCGACAGCCTGGGCATGGTGATGCACGGCCTGGAAACCACGCTGGGCGTCACGCTGGAAATGATGATCGCCCACGGCAAGGCCGTGATGCGCGGTTCGCAAAAGGCGCTGGTGGTGGTGGACATGCCCTTCGGCTCCTATGAGGAAAGCCCGGAAATGGCCTTCCGCAACGCCGCCCGCGTGATCCAGGAAACCGGCTGCACGGCGGTGAAACTGGAAGGCGGCAGCCGCATGGCCGCCACCATCCATTACCTGACCGAGCGCGGCATTCCGGTGATGGCCCATATCGGCCTGACGCCGCAGATGGTGCATGTGAAGGGCGGCTTCCGCACGGTGGGCCGCACCGAGGAGGACTGGCCCCTGCTGCTGGCCGACGCCCGCGCCGTGGCCGAGGCGGGCGCCTTCGCCGTGGTGCTGGAAGGCATGGCCGAACCGCTGGCGGCGCGGATCACCGCCGAAATCCCCATTCCCACCATCGGCATCGGCGCCAGCCCGGCCTGCGACGGCCAGGTGCTGGTGATGGAGGACATGCTGGGCCTCAATCCCAACCCGCCCAAATTCGTGCGCCAGTATGCCCAGTTGGGCCCGGCCATCGAGGCGGCGGTCCAGGCCTATGCGCGCGATGTCCGCGACCGCGCCTTTCCCGGCGCGGAAAACGTCTATCCCATGAAAAAAGCCCAGTAAAACGCCCGGAAAGCAGGCGATTCTTACCGGCCCGCGCATTGCGCGCGGACGGCCTGCGGGCTAATGAACCAGTCCCATCAAAGACTTCTATCCAGACAAGGGCCGCCCGTGAGTGACATTTTCCGCGAAGTCGAGGAAGACGTTCGCAAGGAACGCGCCCAGCAGCTCTGGAAGCGCTATGGCACCTATCTGATCGCGCTGGGCGTCTTGGCCCTGGCGGCCGTGGGCGGCTGGCAGCTCTGGAAGCGCCACCAGCTTCAGGAACGCGAAAAGGCGTCCGCCGCCTTCGTCTCGGCCCAGCGCATTTCCAATCCGCAGGCCGCCGCCACCGCCTTCAATGAGGCCGCCACCGGCGCGCCCAAGGGCTATGCCGAAGTGGCGCGGCTGGCCCAGGCCAACGCCATGTTCGCGGCGGGCCAGACCAAGGAAGCCATCGCCGTCTATCGCGAGATCGCGAATGCCGACAAGGGGCCGGTGGGCGCGGCGGCGCGCCTGCGCGCGGCCTGGGGCCTTTCCGAAACCGCCACCCGCCAGGAACTGGCGACGCTGCTGGAGCCCATCAACCAGACGGGCAGCCCCTGGCGCGAGAATGCGCAGGAAGTGCTGGCCTATGCCGATTACCGCGCGATGGACCGCAAGGCCGCCCAGGCCAAGTTCGAAGCCCTGGCCAATGCCGCCGAAGCGCCCCAGGCGCTGAAGGCCCGCGCCCGGGCGATGGCGGACTTTCTCAAGGGTGGCGGCGCCAGCAGCTATGGCACCGTGCCGCCAGAGGTCGTGGCCCTGCCCCCGCCGCCCGCAGGCGTCGCGCCCGCAGCCGCGCCCGCGCCCCAGGCCCCGTGACATGACCAGCCGCGCCGCCCGCCTCTGCCTTGCGCTCGCGGCTGTCACGCTGCTGTCCGGCTGCGCCGTCACCAACGAGATCGGAAGCTGGTTCAATTCCAGCGGCAAGAAATCCAACCTGCGCGGTGTGCGCATTCCGGTGATGGCGCTGGACAGCGAGGTCAAGCCGGACGAAACGCTGGCGGGCACGCCGGTCCAACTGCCGCCGCCCTATCGCAATCCCGACTGGCCGCAACCGGGCGGCTATGCCTCCAACGCGCTGTATCACCTGGCCGCGCCGGGACGGCTGCGCGAGGTCTGGAGCCGCAGCGCGGGCAAGGGCACCGATTCCAGCTCCGTGCTGGTCTCCACGCCCATCGTGGCGGAAGGCCTGATCTTCGCGCTGGACGCCGAGGCCCATGTCTATGTCTTCCGCACCCGCGACGGCGAGCCGGTCTGGGACAAGCGGCTGGCGCCCAGGAACGGCACCGACTGGCCCACCTTCTGGGGCCTGCTGGGCAAGCCCAACACCATCGACCCGCCCAAGGGCATGGGCGGCGGCATCGCCTATAACGACGGCAAGATCTACGTCACCAGCGGCTTCGGCAGCCTGATCGTGATGGACGCCAAGACCGGCAAGGAGGTGTGGCGCAAGGATCTGGGCCGCCCCATCTTCAACGCGCCGGTCGTCAATGGCGGGCGCATCTTCGTCTCCACCCACGACAACCATTTCTATGCGCTGGCCGAAAGCGACGGCCGCCAGCTCTGGGACCATCAGGGCATCTCGGAATCCGCCGGCATCCTGGCCTCGACCAATGTGGCGGTGGCGGGCGAAACCGTGGTCGTGCCCTATACCTCCGGCGAGATCTATTCCTTCCGCGTCCAGAACGGCCAGATGGGCTGGAGCGAAGTGCTGTCGCGCAGCGGCCAGGTCACGGCACTGTCGCAGCTGGACGATATCGCGGGCCGCCCGGTAATCGACCGCGGCGTGGTCTATGCCATCAGCCAGTCGGGCCTGATGGCGGCGATCAGCATCAACAATGGCGAGCGGCTGTGGGCGCGCGACATCGGCGGCATCCAGACGCCGCTGGCGGCGGGCGAATATGTCTATGTGCTGGACGACCAGGCGCGCGTCATCTGCCTGACCCGCAAGGAAGGCCGCGTGCGCTGGATCCACCAGATGCCGCAATGGGAAAATCCCGAAGACAAGACCGACGCCATCCTCTGGGCGGGGCCGGTGCTGGTGTCGGACAAGCTGATCCTCACCTCGTCCAACGGCTATGCCCAGGCGCTGTCGCCCTATGACGGCCGCCTGACCGGCCGGGTCGAGATTCCCGACGGCACCACCATCTCGCCGGTGGTGGCGGACGGCACCCTCTACCTCTACACCACCGACGCCGAACTCGTCGCGCTGCGGTAATTTCGTCATCAAGGAAGGGCATCGCTCTGGCGCGAGGAATTTTGGTTCCTGGCAAGGAGCGAGGAGCGATGTGTAGAAGAGCTACATGAGCGACGAGCGACACAGCCAGGGGCCAAAAGAACCGCGCCGCCTGAAACTGGCCATTGTGGGACGGCCCAATGTCGGCAAGTCGCGGCTCTTCAACCGCCTGGCGGGGCGGGCCGCCGCCATCGTGCATGACACGCCGGGTGTCACCCGCGACCGGCAGGCGGTGGATGCCGATTATGACGGGCTGGCGCTGACCCTGGTGGACACGGCGGGCTTCGAGGATGCCGCCACCGGCTCGGTCGCCCAGCGCATGACCGCCCAGACCATCACCGCCATCGCGGAGGCGCAGGCGCTGCTGTTCGTGATCGACGCCCGCGCCGGGCTGACCACCGGCGACGAGATCATCGCCCGCGAGCTGCACAAGTCGGGCAAGCCGGTGATCCTGGCCGCCAACAAATGCGAGGGGCGCACCGACGCGCTGAGCGATGTCTATGGCCTGGGTTTCGGCGAGCCGATCCGCATTTCCGCCGAACACAATCTGGGCATGGACGAAATGGTGGCGGCGCTGGAGCCGCTGGCGCCCCGTGTGGCGCCGCCGCAGGACGACGATGACGCGGAGTTCGAGGACGATTTCGGCGAGGAGGACGAAACCGGCGCGGAAACCACCGTCCATTATCTCGACCGGCCGCTGCGCCTGGCGCTGGTGGGTCGTCCCAATGTCGGCAAGTCCTCGCTGTTCAACCATCTTCTGGGCGAGGAACGCTCGCTGGTGGGACCGGAAGCGGGCCTGACCCGCGACGCCATCACCGCGCCCTGGAAAGTGGATCTGAGCGAAGCCGGGATGCGCGAGGTTCTGCTGCACGACACGGCGGGGCTTCGCAAAAAGGCGCGGGTGGCGGGCGAAACACTGGAGGAAATGTCGGTGGCCTCGACGCTGGAGGCGATCCGCTTCGCCGACTGCGTGGTGGTGATGATCGACGCCACCGCCCCTTTCGAGAAACAGGACCTGACCATCGCCGACATGATCGCGCGGGAGGGCCGCGCCATCGTCTTCGCCGCCAACAAATGGGACCTGCTGGAAAACAAGGCGGGCGCGATCAGCCGCCTGCGCGAAAAGCTGGACCGGCTGCTGCCCCAGGTGGCGGGCGCGCCGCTGGTCGCCACCAGCGCCCGCACCGGCGAAGGCATCGAGCGGCTGATACCCGCCATCGCGGGCGCGGACGCGGCCTGGAATACCCGCGTCTCGACCGCCACGCTCAACCGCTTTCTGGAACAGGCATTGCAGCGCCACGCCACGCCCGCCATTTCGGGCCGCCGCGTCCGCATCCGCTACATGACCCAGCGCAAGGCGCGGCCGCCCAGCTTCACCCTGTTCGGCAACCAGCTCGACGCCCTGCCGGAGGATTACCTGCGTTACCTGTCCAACGGGTTGCGCGAGAGTTTCAACCTCAAGGGCACGCCGCTGCGCTTTTCCGTGCGCAACAGCAAGAATCCCTACGATCCGAAGAAGCGCTGACTATTTCGGCTGGAAGTCCACGACCGCTTCGCTGCGGCCGTAGGACGGCGACAGCATCTCCACCACCAGCGGCGCGATGTCTTCCGGCGTGGCCAGCACGCCCGGATCCTCACCCGGCATCGCCTTGGCGCGCATCTGGGTCCGCAAGGGGCCGGGGTTGAGGATATTCACCTTCAGGCCGCCCTCGCGGTTCTCGGCGGCATAGGTCAGCGCCATCATTTCCAGCGCCGCCTTGCTCATGGCATAGGCGCCCCAATAGGGCGTGTGCTTGCGCGCCGCGCCGCTGGAGACGAACACCACGCGCCCGGCATCGGACTGGCGCAGCAGGGGATCGAGCGAGCGCAGCAGGCGCCAGTTGGCGGTGACATTGACGTCCATCACCTCCTGAAAGGTCTTGGGCGCCAACTGCGCCAGCGGGGTGAGCTGGCCCAGCACACCGGCATTGCCCATCAGCGCGTCCAGCTTGCCCCAACGCTCGTAGATCGAGGCCCCCAGCCGGTCTATGGCGTCGAAATCCTTGAGGTTCAGCGGCACCAGCGTGGCCGCCGCGCCGCCCGCCTTGCGGATGGCGTCGTCCACTTCCTCCAGCCCGCCGGTGGTGCGCGCCACGCAGATCACCTGCGCCCCGGCCGCGCCCAGCGCGATGGCGGCGGCGCGGCCGATGCCGCGGGATGCGCCGGTGACGAGCGCAACGCGCCCTTCGAGGGATTTGCTCATGGGTGGATGTCCTAGGCCACGTCCGCCAGCAGCGACAACTGCCGCGCGCCACCCGAAATATCGGTCAGCGAAATGGGGTAATCGCCGGTGAAGCAGGCGTCGCAGAAACCGGGGGCCTGGGCCACCCGTTCGGCCGCGCCCATCGCGCGATACAGGCCGTTCATCGAGATGAAGGCCAGGCTGTCGGCGCCGATGAAGCGGCGCATCGCCTCCACGTCCATCCTGTGGGCGAGAAGCTCGTCGGTGTTGGGCGTGTCCACGCCATAGAAGCAGCTATGGGTGGTGGGCGGGGAGGAGACGCGGAAATGCACTTCCGCCGCGCCCGCATCGCGCACCATCGCCACGATCTTCTTGGAGGTGGTGCCGCGCACGATGGAATCGTCCACCAGCACCACCCGCTTGCCCTTCAGCATGGCGCGGTTGGGATTGTGCTTAAGGCGCACGCCCAGATGGCGGATGGAATCCGACGGCTCGATGAAGGTGCGGCCGACATAATGGTTGCGGATGATGCCCAGCTCGAACGGAATGCCGGCCGCGTTGGCGAAGCCCAGCGCGGCGGGCACGCCGCTGTCGGGCACCGGAATCACCATGTCGGCGGCGGCGGGCGATTCGGCGGCCAGCACCGCGCCGATATTCTTGCGCGCCTCATAGACGTTGCGCCCTTCCAGGGTGGAATCGGGACGGGCGAAATAGATGTATTCGAAGACGCAGAAGCGGTGCTGCTGCGGCTTGAAGGGGAACAGGCTCTGGATGCCGTCCTTGTCGACGATCACCATCTCGCCCGGCTCCACATCGCGCACATACTCCGCGCCGATAATGTCCAGCGCGCAGGTCTCCGAGGCGAAGATCACCGCATCGTCCAGCTTGCCCATCACCAGCGGCCGCACGCCGTTGGGATCGCGCACCCCGATCACCTTCTTGGAGGTCAGCGCCACCAGCGAGAAAGCCCCCTGCACCTGGCACAGGGCGTCCACCAGCTTCTCCACGATGCGCGGCTTGGCGCTGCGGGCGGTGAGATGGATGATGGTTTCGGTGTCGGACGTGGAATGGAAGATCGCGCCCTGGGCCACCAGTTCCTGGCGCAGCGTGTGGGCGTTGGTCAGGTTGCCGTTATGGGCGATGGCCAGCCCGCCGCCCGCCAGGTCGGCGAACATGGGCTGGATGTTGGCGGCGCGGTTGCCGCCCGCCGTGGAATAGCGGTTGTGGCCAATGGCGAACCGGCCCTTGAGGTTGCGGGCGGCCTGCGAACCGCGCCCGAAGGCGTCGCCCACCAGACCGGCATGGCGTTCGGCGGTGAAATGGCCCTCATCGAAGGTGACGATGCCCGCCGCCTCCTGGCCGCGATGCTGGAGCGAATGCAGCCCCAGAACCGACAAGGCCCCGGCATCGGCATGGTCGAAAACGCCGAAAACGCCGCATTCCTCATGCAACGTGTCGCCGTCCCAGATGTGATCGCTTTCGCCGGTCATCGGTTGCCGCTTCCGCCGGTCTCCACGAGCTTGTCTAGCGCCTGGCGGTCGCCCGCGCCATAGGATTTCGCAGTTGCACCCGCGCTGTTCTGCTGCACCGGAGCCGGGCTTTTCCTGACATTTCCGCCGCTGCGGATCAGGTCTGCCATAGGGTCATGGCCCGTGGGCGGGACGGGGGCGGCCTGCCGTTCGGTACGGGGGGCCGGAGCCGGGCCGAGCATGGCCGGCGCCTGGCGGATCACGATCGGCTCCCGCTCGCGCTGGCCGTAATAATTCTGGTCGGGAACCACCGTCAGCAGCACCTCGGAGGTGGCCTGCACCGCGGGCAGCAGCCGCGCCTCGGTCATCCAGCCGGGCTGGTTGCGGATGGGGACGAAATAGGTAAAGGCCAGATAGGCCAGCCCCACCAGCACCAGCCCGCGCACCACGCCAAAGGCGATGCCCGCCGCCCGGTCCAGCGGCCCGATGGGCGAATGTTTCACGCTTTCGCTGAAACGGTGGCTCATGAAGGCCAGCGGAATGAACACCGCCAGGAACACCGCCGCATAGGCGATGGCGCTGGCCAGCCAGGCCTCGGCCACCAGCGAGCGGATCAAGGGCACGATATAGGGGCCGAAATACAGGCAGCCGAAAGCCGCCGCCACCCAGGCGAAGATGGTCAGGGTTTCCCACAGGAACCCGCGCCAGGCGGCATAGCCCGCCGACACCACGATCACCAGGACGATCAGGAAATCGAGAACGGTGAAGGAGAAACTCATGATTCGACTTTACCACGGCGGGACGGCTTAGGCTCCGGGGCAAAACGCAGAAGCTCGGCGACGCTGGCGATTTCCGTCAGGTGCAGCCCCGCGGCATCGCATTTGGTGCCCTTGGGGACGAAAGCGCTCTTGAAGCCCAGCTTGGCGGCTTCCTTG
Source organism: Rhizomicrobium sp. (assembly GCA_035714165.1). Lineage (GTDB taxonomy): Bacteria > Pseudomonadota > Alphaproteobacteria > Micropepsales > Micropepsaceae > Rhizomicrobium. The sequence goes on along the minus strand of DASTMN010000184.1, from coordinate 1,893 downwards.
ATGCGGCTTTCGGCCTGGGGGACAGGGCGGATGTCGCCGGACAGCGAGATTTCCCCGAAAAAGACCGTATCGCGCGGCAAAGGCTCACCCCCGAAGGAGGAGACCAGCGCCGCCGCCGCCGCCAGGTCGGCCGCCGGTTCGGAGATTTTCAGGCCGCCCGCGATGTTGAGATAGACGTCGCTGGCCCCTATTCCCACCCCGGCGCGGGCATCCAGCACCGCCAGGATCATGGCCAGCCGCCCGGTATCCCAGCCCACCACGGCGCGGCGCGGCGAGCCGTAGGCGCAGGGGCTGACCAGCGCCTGGATTTCGCACAAAAGAGGCCGCGTGCCTTCCAGCCCGGCAAAGACGGCGGTGCCCGGCGCCGCCGAACTGCGGTCGCCCAGAAACAGCGCCGAGGGATTGGCGACTTCGGCGAGCCCCTTGCCGGTCATCTCGAACACGCCGATCTCGTCGGTGGCGCCGAAGCGGTTTTTCACCGCCCGCAGCACCCGGAAGTGATGGCCGCGCTCGCCCTCGAAATACAGCACCGCATCCACCAGATGCTCCACCGCCTTGGGACCGGCGATCTGGCCGTCCTTGGTGACATGCCCCACCAGCAGCAGCGCCGCGCCCGACGACTTGGCATAGCGGACCAGGTCGAAGCTGGCGGTGCGGACCTGGGCGATGGTGCCCGGCGCGGCATCCAGCGCCCCGGTCCACAGTGTCTGGATGGAATCGATGGCGACGATGGCGGGCGGCTTTCCGGCTTCCAGCGTGGCGAGGATGTCCTCGACACAGGTGGCCGCGCCCAGCATCAGCGGCGCGTCGGCCAGCCCCATGCGGGCGGCGCGCATGCGGACCTGCGCCATCGCCTCTTCGCCGGAGATATAAACGGCATGGCCGCCATTCTGGGCGTACTTGCCCAGCGCCTGCAGGATGATGGTGGACTTGCCGATGCCCGGATCGCCGCCGACCAAAAGCGCCGAACCCGGCACCAGCCCGCCGCCGGTAACGCGGTCGAACTCGGCGATGCCGGTGGGGCGGCGTTCGGGCGGGGCATCCTCGGTCTTGAGGTCTTCCAGCGTGATCCTGCGACCCTTGGCGCGGCGTGTCGCGCCCGATCCCAGAGGCGGGGCGACGCCCTCTTCCACGATGGTGTTCCAGCCGCCGCAGGATTCGCACTTGCCCGCCCATTTCGCCGTCACGGCGCCGCAGGACTGGCAGGCATAGCTGGTGGAGGATTTGGCCATGATTCTAGTCTAGCACAGCGGTCAAGTGTCCGGTGCGGCCAGCCAGCCGCCCGGCCCGGTGTATTGCGGCAGGTGGCGGGCCATGATGGCGCGGGCCTGGGCATATGGCATCCGGACCTTCATGCTTTCCAGCTCATCGCGGAAGCGTTCCTCCGGCAAAAAACAGGCATGGCCCAGCACGATGTATCTCGGGTTGAGGCCCAGCGCCTTCACCGCCGTGCGGACCTGGCAGACGGTGTAGTATTTGCGCGGTCCCAGCCATTGCAGCAGCGCGGGCGGCAGGTCCGCCGCGTAACGCCGGGCGGCGCGTTCGATGCGCCAGTTGCGCAGCCAGCCCATCATGGCCTGCGCGCGGTCAGGCCTTCACCGCCATCTTGATGGGGCCTTCCGCCTTGCCGTGGATGAACTGGTCCACATAGGGATTGCCGGACTTGTCGATCTCCGCCGTCGGACCCTGCCAGATAATCTTCCCGCCATAGAGCATGGCGATGCGGTGCGAGATCTTCCGCGCGCTGGCCATGTCATGGGTGATGGAGAGCGTGGTCGCCCCTACATCCTTCACCGTCGCCACGATCAGGTCGTTGATGACGTCGGCCATGATCGGGTCCAGCCCCGTGGTCGGCTCGTCGAAGAAGATGATCTCCGGGTCGGCGGCGATGGC
>DASTMN010000183.1:0-15190 GCA_035714165.1 Rhizomicrobium sp. | reverse complement strand
GAACTTGGCGCGATACACCACCGTGTCCAGGCGGGTCTCCAAGAGGCCGATCATGTTCTCGCCGGTGTCGCCGGGGCGGCGGGCGGCGTCGGTGTAATACTTGCGGAACTGACGCTCGGTGATGTTGCCGTAATAGCCCTTCAGCTTCTGCTTGGCCTGCAGCTGGGTGCCATAGTCCGACAGCTTCTTGGCGCGGCGCTGGCCGTGCTGGCCGGGGCCATAGGAGCGCTTGTTGACCGGGCTCTTGGGACGGCCCCAGAGGTTTTCGCCGACGCGGCGGTCGAGCTTGTACTTGGAATTGGCGCGCTTGCTCATGGCTCTTCTTTCAGTCTGGTCCCGTGACGGACATTGGAATCCCGGTCCGGCCCAAGGGTGCGGAAGCACCAAGAGTGCCGGAAAGGCGCGCACTTATACGGATGGATTTTGGCCTGTCAAACACCTGCAACCACAGGTTTAGCATGCGATTCCTAGCATAATATTTACAATGGCTTAGGCCGATATGCTGCGCGGTCCGGGCGCTGGTACAGTTTGGATATTTCCGGGGATTGAAGGGGTGAGGGTCGGGGCCTAGGGTCTGGCCATGGCCAAAAAGACATTCCCAATCACCAAGCTATTTTGGATAGGCGCAGCATTAGCCGCCATAGGCTCTACCAATATCGCCATCCAAAATTGCGATGTCAGTGTGTCGGCATGGTTGGCCGCTATAGGCGGATTCGGGCTAATAATTCTCTCCCTAATCGCCAAAAAATTGGGCCGCCTTAATGGCTAAGGCCATTCGGCCAGAAGCCGCAAGGCGGACATGATCGGTGATATTTTTCGGCTGTAATTTCAAGGTCCGACCATACACTTCGCCATGACTTGTGGCCTTGAACAGTGCCTTTGGGACACTGGCGATATCGTGAAGCTGATCGAGGAATGGGAGGTTGCTGATGCTGTTGCGGCGTGAAATTTTCTTGCTAGCGGCCTCTTTGTTCGCTGCAGCACCTGCAAACGCACAAACCAAGACATACACCGGTCCAGGTAACCTTTTCAGCTTGGAACTGCCGGAAGGATGCGCTGTAACGAGCCGCCCAAATCTTCCAGATTTTGCCCTGTACGATGTGATGTGCAACGGCGTGGGCTATGCGGGCATTTACGTTGGCCGATTTCCTCAATCAAATCCGAATGCCCGCATATTTCGGATCGGGCCCACTCAAGTTCAGATTTGGGCGAATCATGTCCCAATTGACCAAGAACGTGCTGACAAGATTGCCGCCTCGGTAAAACCGGTGCAACCCTAGGTCAAACCGCACCCGCGCGCGGGCCAAACAGGATCACCGCCATGCCCAAAAGGCAGATCGCGGCCCCGGCCAGGTCCCAGCGGTCGGGGGCATGGCCCTCCACCCACCAGCCCCAGACCAGCGCGGCGGCGATATAGACCCCGCCATAGGCGGCATAGGCCCGGCCCGCCAGCGGACTTTCGATCAGGGTCAGCATCCAGGCGAAGGCCGCCAGCGACAGGATGCCCGGCACCAGCCACAGCACCGATTTGCCAAGCTTCAGCCAGGCCCAGAAGGCAAAGCAGCCGGCAATCTCCAGCAGCGCCGCCGCCGCCATCGCGCCCAGTGATCCCAATATCCGCCTCCCTTGCTTGCGGCATCCTGCAACGAACCCGCCCCGGCACCAAGGCGCACCGGCCGCTTGACGCCGTGCGCCGCCGCCCTAGTTTCGCACCAGCACGTTCGCCGCACCCGCCGGGTGCGGCTGTGCCTTGGCCCCGTGGCGGAATGGTAGACGCACCGGACTTAAAATCCGTTGTCCGCAAGGATGTGCCGGTTCAAGTCCGGCCGGGGCTACCATCATCGCCGCCGTCATCACCAGGGAGAATCCCATGCGCCTTCTGCTCGCCGCCGCCTTTACCGCCCTCGCCCTGCCCGCCGCCGCCCAGACTGCTGCTACCCAGACGGCTGCGGCCCCGGCCACGGCCAAGCTCTATGCCGCGCCGCAGGAATATGCGGCCGCCCTGGCCGCCGGGCGCGCCGCCGCCACCATGACGCCGCACATGCTGGTCGCCAACGGCCCCTATCGCGCGCAGGTGGAGCACCGGAACAAGCCCACCCCCGCCTCGCTGCATGAAGCCACCGACGAATTTGTCAGCGTCACGGACGGCAGCGGCACCATCGTCATCGGCGGCACGCTGAAAGACCAGACGCGGCGCAATCCCACCAACCTGTCGGGCAGCGGCATCGAAGGCGGACAGACCTTCCAGGTGTCAAAAGGCAGCTATTTCCTGATTCCCGCCGGCACGCCGCATTATTTCGCCAGCATGGGACCGGAAGGCCTGACCATCGTCGGACTGCACGTGCCCAAGCAATAGCACTCAGCGCTGCAGCAGCGCGGCCTGGAGCATCGCCCGCGTATAGGCGACATGATAGGCCCAGGCCGCGTAGGAGTTCAGGTTGGGGTCGGTGTCGGCGGCCAGGCGGCTGCCGCGCTCGCCCGCCGGATCACGCAGCACTTCCGTCACGCCCTCATTTACGTTCAGCCCGCGCGCATGTTCGGGATGGATCATGCGGGTATATTTCAGGCGCACCAGTTCCTTCATCACTGCCAGCATGTCCACCATGCCGTTGTCTGGCCAGACCTCGGTGTAATCCTCGCGCGGGCGTCGCACCACCACATTGCGGTAATGCACATGCTGGATGCGGTCGCGCTCGCCCAGCCAGCGCGCCACCGCCACCGGGTCTTCGCCGATCTCGCGGCTGACACCACAGTCATAGGTCAGGCCGTTGCTGGGCGAATCCACCAGATTGATCAGGCGTTTCCAGTCGTCAAAGGTGGTCATGATCTGGGCCGAGCCGCGCGATATGGCGGGCGGCGGATCGTTGGGGTGCAGCGACAGGCGCACCTTGGCCGCCTCGGCCACCGGCACCACTTCCTTGAGGAAATATTCCAGGTTGGCCCACAGCACATCGGCCTTCTGCGCGCCGGTTTCCGGCAGCGGCGGCAAATCCTTCACCCGGTCGTAATGGAAGGATTCCACCACCGCGCCGCCGCGCGACGGATCGGGCGCGTGGAAATAGCCCTCCTCCAGCCGGTGGGCATAGAAGTTGTATTCCACCACCGGAATGCCTGCCGCGCCCGCCGCGCGGATGGCATTCTTCACGACCTCGATGGCCTGGGGCCGCCCCGGCCGCGCCAGGATGATGTCGCGCATGGTCTCGCGCGCCGCCCCGACATAGGGCAGCACGATATCGCCCACCGTCAGGCCATTGTCCTTCAGCAGCTTGACACGCGCGGTCAGCGCCTCGGCGGTCCAGGGAAAGCCGGTATTGTTGAGGATCACATGGGTCAGGCCGATCTGGCGGAAACGCCGGATGCCCTGCGGATTCATCTCGGTCTCGACAATCGGGCCGATGCAGATCTTGGGCGTATCCGCGCTTTCCTGTGGCATGTAGGCGGCAGCGGGCGTGGCCAGCAGCGCCGCCGACGAGGCCAGCACAGTGCGGCGTGACAGAGAAATGGTCATGGAAATCCCCCGGATTGTCTGTCGCAAGCTTAGGAGAAAAGCCTCCAAAATGTCACGCTGATGAATCCGGAAGATGCGCAATACCGCAATCCATCAAATAATTGGCGATCGCTTGATATGCTGCGGGTGGACGCGTCGGATCCTCGTCATCACCCATAGGAACATAGATCACCAACCCTTGCCGGGCGCGCGTAAGCAGAACACGGTAAGAATTTACAAGATAATTTTGCCGAACAAAATTGCTGACTCGCTGCCAATTTGTTCCCCGAAATTGATGGTGTGACCAATGACTATCTTCGCGGCGCAGGCAAATGTCCCAACACATACAGGCCCAATCCAATTCCAACCCTTGAATATCGAACTCGGTTGCAGGGTCTTCAAGATAAAAGGACGACCTCACATCGTCCCGATCATTTAAGAACCAAACTGGCGCATCAATCTTCTCATGAACGTTGACACCTTCGGCTTTCAGCCTCGAGGAACCAGAATAGGCTATTAGTCCAAATCGCTCAGACCCACGCGCGCTTTCGCGCAACCAGCGTCTTGCCTTGCTCAGATCACGCGCTTGATAAAGTGGGTATGCGCCACCAATATCCTCAGAAATCAAGCGTGCGCGCTTGCAATCACCCAGCATGACTGCATTCATAAATTCAGAGAGCCTTTTTGCCCGGAAAGACCGAAGTGAGACAGCTAAATGCAGGTCGGGCTCAACGGAATGCTGAACACCTTTGAGAAGGCCGCCAGGGGAAGAGTGCCAGCGATATTCCGCATCTTCCAAGTGATCTGAAATGTAGACTTTCCAGTTGGGGTGAAACCGCTGAATGCTATTGAGCCACTCTGGAAGACCGGCTTCGCCCGCGTTGATTTCCTGGCCGCCACCCACCAAGCATATGATAGCACACCAATCTAAGTGGCGATCAAATACATCAATTAGAAATTGAGGTTCAGATTTGTCAAAGCTCTGAATGCCCTTCTTTCGCGCCATAAATTTGCTGAGATGACTAGCATCCCAAGCCCGCTGTGACTCATCGAAGATAACAACACGCTCAAACGGTGCCTCATCACTCATTAGATTGTCGTCACGAAAATGATGAATATTCTGAATGAAAGACTTGACCTTGCTACGGCAGCTTTCAATCTTTGCCTTTTGTCCAACGTCTTTTAAACGCTGAAATTCGTCACGCGCCAAAGCTTCGCGTAATACCTCCACAAGAGGGTCATTTCCCGAAAGAAAAACGCCACGCTCGTCGACCCTATTGGCGTATTGAACAGCTAAGTTCAGTCCAGCCAAAGTTTTTCCTGCTCCTGGCACCCCTGTAACAAAACAGATTGCCTTTTCTGAATTTTCTCTAGTGGCTATGATAATTTTAGAAAGCCGCTCAGTCGTCAGCGTTAAATTTATCTCGTCTGCTCCAGAGCGCGTGATTTCATCAACCTGATGAGATCCATATAACGCCTGTGCCGCCTCGATAATTGTTGGAGTTGGCTTATAAGCACTTGCCATCCAGGCGGCTGGGTCTATTTCGCCTTGGGGTTCAAAACGACAGAGTTCGGCAGTGAGTGTAGCAAGAAGGGCTGAGCCATTGGTCAGAATCGGCTTTGCGATATTGTCCGGCCATAACGGGAGTTGTGCAGGGAACGACTTTGCGCATGTCGCGACCACAACAGGTACCAGTATTTGGTCGTGGCTACCTGCATGGAAATTTTTTAAATCCATGCAGTAATCAATGGCCTGATTTATGGCCGATGAGTCATAGCCTAAAGCACCAATTTTGAACTCAAGTACAAATACGACGCCATTCAAGATCATAATAACGTCCGCACGCCGACCCATACGCGGAATAGAAAACTCAAATGCAATCCAGCCAGACGCGCTTAGCGCCATTTCCTTTTGAAGAATTTCAATTTGATTGACCCACGCCATCCGCTGAGATGGCTCAAGGTCGTGTGGATGACCAGCTGCCAAGGCCCCTAGAATTGCTTGGGGTGATTCACGCACAAACTCTGTAACTTGTGCCGTATAATATGCGCGTTTTAAGGCTTTTTTTGCTGTCATAGGACCGCCTCGATCAGGCGCGGTCCCGGGCGCGCCATCGCATCGGCGAACTGGGCGGCGAACTGGGCCACGGTTTCGGCGCGGGATGCTTCCACGCCCATGCCTTCGGACAGCCTGACCCAGTCGGGCGCCGGATCGTGCAGGTCCAGCATGGCAAGCGTCTTGGCGCCCGGATTCAGCGCCCCCACCCGCGACAGTTCGATGTTGAGAATCTTGTAGCTGCGGTTGGCACAGATGATGGTGACGACATCCAGCCGCTCGCGCGCCATGCTCCACAACGCCTGCAGCGAATACATCGCCGCCCCGTCGCCCGACACCGCGATCACTTTTCTGTCGGGCGCGGCCAGGCTTGCGCCCATCGCCATCGGCGCGGCATCGCCGATCGCCCCGCCGGTCAGAAAGAGGGCATCATGCGGCGCGGCGCTTATCAGATGCCGTTGCAGGCCCGGCCCGCTGGTCAGGGAATCATCCGACCAGATGGCATTTTCCGGCATCAGCCGGGCGATCACCGCGCCCATCGCATCGCTGGTCAGCGGCCCATCGGCGGGCAGATCGGGAATCACCCGCACCACGCTTGCGCCCGGTTCCGACGCGCCCAGCGCATCGGCCAGCGCGGCCAGCGCGGCGGTGGCATCGTCCTGCGGTTCCGCCAGGGTCAGCAGGTCGCAGCCCGGCGGTGTCACCCAGCTGGGCTTGCCCGGATAGGCGAAAAAGGTGACGGGCGGCGGCGCGCCCACCAGCACGATCTGCTCCAGCCCGGAAAGATGGCTGACAATCTCCTCCGCGAAATAGGGAATGCGTTCGATGGGCGGAAGGCCCGCGCCGCGCGTGATGCGCGGGGTGAAATAGTCATGCGCCAGACGCGCGCCGGTGGCCCGCGCGATGCGGCCCGCCGCCGCAAGCCCCGCCCGTTGCAGGCAGTCGCCGCGCAGCAGCAACAGGGTGCGCCTGCCGCGCTTCAGGGCGGCGGCCACCTGTTCGATCGCGGCGGCGTCCACGCGGCGCGGTCCCGCCACCGGCAGCGGCGCGGCCGGACCGGCGGCTTCATCCCAGGCACAGTCGGCGGGCAGGATCAATGTGGCGATCCGGCCGGGCGCGGCGCGCGCCACCTGCACGGCACGGGCGGCATCACCGGCGGCGTCCTGTGCGCTGCGCGTCTGGTGCGTCCAGTCCGACACGCCGGCGCAGATCGCCATGATGTCGCTGGTCAGCGGCGCCTGGGTATATTGGGCATGGCTGGTGGCATGGTCGCCCACGATGCTGACCACCGGCTGGCCCGCCTTGCGGGCATTGTGCAGGAAGGACATGGCATTGGCGAAGCCCGGCCCCAGATGCAGCAGGCACGCGGCCGGTTTTCCGGCGATGCGGGCATAACCATCGGCCGCGCCCGCCGCCACGCCTTCGAACAGGCACAGCACACCGCGCAGGCGCGGCTCGCGGTCCAGCGCAGCCACGACATGCATCTCGGAGGTGCCGGGATTGCCCAGGCACAAGGTCACGCCGCTATCGGCCAGTGTATGGACGAGCGATTCCGCCCCGTTCATGCGCCTTCCTCCCTTGCATCCATAAAACAAGGCGGCCTTGAAAAAACAAGCCGGGCCGCCTCTACAATGCGGCCGGGGCGTGCCAGGGGCGGCGGTGCAGACGATCTCGACAAGCTGTGTCATCGCGGGCGGCGGTCCCGCCGGGCTGATGTGCGGCTATCTGCTGGCCCGCGCGGGCGTGGATGTGACGGTGCTGGAAAAGCATGCCGACTTCCTGCGCGATTTCCGCGGCGACACGGTGCATCCCTCCACCATGCAGGTGCTGCACGAACTGGGCCTGCTGGAGCGGTTCCTGCAACTGCCCCATGCCCGCATCCGACAGGTGACGCTGGACTTTGGCGACAGGCCCTATGTCATCGGCGATTTCTCCCGCCTGAATGTCCGGGCCCCTTTCATCGCCCTGATGCCGCAATGGGATTTTCTGGATTTCATCGCCTCGGAAGCACGGCAGTATCCGCACTTCCGGCTGCTGATGCAGACCGAGGCGCGCGACCTGCTGACCCGGAACGGGCGCATCTGCGGCGTGCTGGCGACACGGCCCGGAAGCGACCAGAAAAACGAGCATGTGCAGATCCGCGCCGGGCTTACCATCGCCGCCGATGGCCGCCATTCGCGGCTGCGCGACCGGTCGGGCCTGCCGCTGACGGAAATCGGCGCGCCCTTCGATGTGCTGTGGCTGCGCCTGCCCTGGCGGGAGGGCGATCCGGTGGACCTTGTGGGCCGCGTCACCGGCGGGGCCTTTTTCGTGATGATCTGGCGCGGCGACTATTGGCAGTGCGCCTATGGCATTCCCAAGGGCGGCTTCGACGCCATCCGGGCCGAAGGGATTCCCGGCTTCCGGGCGCGGCTGAAAAAGGTGGCGGGCTTCGCGGCCGGCCGCGTGGACGCCATCACCGGCTTCGATCAGGTCAAACTGCTGACCGTGGCGGTGAACCGGCTGGAGCAATGGGCGCGGCCCGGCCTGCTCTGCATTGGCGATGCCGCCCATGCCATGTCGCCCGCGGGCGGGGTGGGCATCAACCTGGCGATCCAGGACGCGGTGGCGACGGCGAATATCCTGGGGCCGCTGCTGGCGCGCGGCGTGCCAAGGCTGGCCGACCTGAAAAAAGTGCAGGCGCGACGGATGCTGGCCACCCGCATCGTGCAGGCGGCGCAGGTGCTGGCGCAGAAGACCCTGCTGGCGCCAGTGCTGGCGTCCGGCGAAGCGCCGCCCGCGCCCTGGATTGTGAAACTGTTGGACCGCTGCCCGCGCCTGCGCGGGATTCCGGCGCGGCTGATCGGCATCGGGCCAAGGCCGGAGCATATTGGAAAGTAGTTGGATTCCCTTTCCTCACGGCGCGCATAAAGCGCGCCGCTCGCCGGGGATGACAGCACGCTTTGGCGTGCTGTCACATCTGCATCGTCCAACCCTCGACACCCATCGCCGCCTGGCGCACCGCTTCCGACAGGGTCGGGTGCGAATGGCAGGTGCGGGCGATGTCTTCCGACGAGGCGCCGAACTCCATCGCCAGCACAACCTCGGCGATCAGGTTGCCCGCTTCGGGGCCGACAATGGCGCAGCCCAGCACCTTGTCGGTCTTGGCATCGGCGATGATCTTCACCAGGCCGTCGGTCGCCGCGATGGTCTTGGCGCGGGCATTGGCGGTGAAGGGGAACTTGCCCACCTTGTAGGCCACGCCCGCCGCCTTCAGTTCTTCCTCGGTCTTTCCGACCGTGGCGACTTCGGGGAAGGTGTACACCACCGAGGGGATGGCCTCGTAATTCACATGGCCCGCCTTGCCGGCGATGATCTCGGCCACCGCCACGGCTTCATCCTCGGCCTTGTGGGCAAGCATGGCGCCCTCGCGCACATCGCCGATCGCCCAGATGCCCGGCACATTGGTGCGGTAGTGATGATCGGTGACGACACGGCCGCGCTTGTCCAGCGCCACGCCAGCCTCGGCCAGGCCCAGATTGCCGGTGAAGGGGATGCGGCCGATGGCGACCAGCATCACATCGGCTTCAATCACGCTCTTGTCGCCGCCCGCCGCCGGTTCAACGCTGACCTTCAGGCCGGTCTTGGTCTTTTCCACTCCCGTCACCTTGGTGGAGAGCTGGAAATTGAAACCCTGCTTGGTGAGGATGCGCTGGAAGGCCTTGCCCACCTCGCCGTCAATGCCCGGCGTGATGCGGTCGAGAAACTCCACCACCGTCACCTCCGCGCCCAGGCGGCGATAGACCGAACCCAGCTCCAGGCCGATCACGCCCGCACCGACCACCAGCAGCCGCTTGGGCACCGCGGCCAGCGACAGCGCGCCGGTGGACGACACGATCTGCTTTTCGTCGATGGTCACGCCCGGCAGCGGCGCGACATCCGAGCCGGTGGCGATGATGATGTTCTTGGCGGTCAGTTCGCGGGTCTTGCCGTCGGCCAGCTTGACCGAGACCTTGCCGGGGCCGGTGATCCTGGCCTCGCCCACAATGGCCTCGCTCTTGGCCTTCTTGAGCAGGAATTCCACGCCCTTGGTCAGTTCGCCGACCACCTTGGTCTTCTGCGCCATCATGGCGGGCAGGTCGAGTTCGACCTTGGCCTTGATGCCCAGCTTGGCGAAGTCTTCCTTGGCCTCGTGGAAACGCTCCGAAGCATGCAGCAGCGCCTTGGAGGGGATGCAGCCCACATTCAGGCAGGTGCCGCCGAACGTGCCGCGCTTGTCGATGCAGGCGCTGGTCAGGCCCAGCTGGCCCAGCCGGATCGCCGCATTGTAGCCGCCGGGGCCGCCCCCGATCACGATTGCGTCGAAACTGTCCGCCATGGCCCTGCTCTGGTGATGATTTCCGGGCGGAACATAACCATCCGGGGCTTAAGGAAAACAGCCCAAAACGCATGGCTGGGTGTCTTTTTGCCCCCTCCGGCTTCAACTTCCGCTCGGTCGCTCCGCTCCCGTCGCACGTTGAAGCCACCTCCCCCTCCCATGCGCGAACGCGCATGAGGGGGAGGAAGGCCTCTGGAAATCATATGAAAGGGTCGAGCGCAGGTCCGCCTCCCCTTTTGCGCGCAGCGCATCGAAAGGGGGAGGTGGTTTCAGCGAGCGCAGCCGACCCCTTGGGAGGCAAGCGGAAGCTGAAACCGGAGGGGGTTCATTAAATTAAACAGACGGACTGGCGTTGTCCCTGAAATCCGGATCGGGAAAGACCAGGTCCACCACCGTCCCCCGTCCCGGCTCGGAATGGACACCGGATACACCGCCCAGTTGCAGCCCGAAGGTCTTGATCAGGCGGCTGCCCACGCTGCGGTTCTGGCTGTCCATGGCAAAGCCCGCCCCGTCATCGGCGATGGCCAGCCGCAGCTTGCCGTCCGGCAGGGTCTGCATCGTCACCCGGATCACGCCGTCCCGGTCGTTGGGGAAGGCATGCTTGAAGATGTTGGTCAGCACTTCCACGGTGAACAGGGCCAGCGCCACCGCCATGCTGCCCGACACCACCCGGCTGGGCACATCCACCTCGATCCGCACCCTGTCATTGCTCATGCCGCCCGCGATCTGGTGCGACAGTTCCGACAGCAGCTGCTGGATGTCCAGGGTGGACTGGTCTTCCAGCTCGTTGAGGATGCGGTGGACCAGCGCCAGCGCATTGATGCGGGTCTGGGCCTGCAGCAGCGCCTCGCGCGCGCCCGCATCCTTGACCTGGTTGGCCTGTATGGACAGCAGGCTCATCACGATCTGGAGATTGTTCTTCACCCGGTGGTGAATCTCCTTGATCAGCGTGGTCTTCATTTCCACATTTTCGCGCAGGCGGCGGTCACGGTCCTGAATCCCCGACGCCATTTCGCTCATGGCGTCGCCCAGCAGCCGGAACTCCACCGGCGCTTTCGCCAGGTCCGGGCGAATGGCGTAATGGCCGCCGCGATAGGCGGCGGCGATGCGGCGCAGATAGTTGATCCACTGGGTCACCTGCCGGTCGGTGGCCAGCCAGATGGCGAACCAGGCAAAGCCGATCATCAGTCCCGGCAGCGCGAAATCCAGTCCGACATGCAGATAGGTGGGACCGAACAGCCGGCTTTCGCCCATCGCAAAGGCCACGAAGATGGTGTTGCCGTACAGTGCGGCATTGCCATAGCGCCAGCTGTCGCCGCGCGAATCCCGCACGCCCGCGGTTTCATTCTGTCCCGGCGCCTGGCGGACATTGGCGGCGATGGCGCGGGCGACATCGGCATGGTTGGTGGCGATCACCTTGCCGGCGCTGTCATAGACCGCCACCACCGCCCCTTCGGGCAGGTTGGCGGCGCGCAGCATATATTCGATCCAGTGCACATCCAGCGCGATGCCCACCGCGCCGTCGAACACCCCGTCCTCGCGATGCACCGCCAGCATGGCGCCGATCACCTTCTGGCCGGTGACGCGGCTGGTGATCTCCTGCGACACCGCCATGGCGTTGGTCTTGCGGGCGCGCTGGAAGATTTCATAGTCGGCGACATTGATGCCGCGCGCCAGCGCCATGGCCGAGCAGACGACATTGCCCTGGGCGTCCATGCGGGTGAGATTCGAGAAATAGCGCACGCCGATCAGCGTGTCGGCCAGCACACCGTCGCAATCGCCGCGCATGCCCCGCACTTCCGACAGCGAGCCGACGGCGCGCAACACCTGCTCGGCCGAGGCCAGCAGGTTCTCGTCGCTGGTCGCCACCGTGCGGGCGGACTGCACCAGACGGTCATGGACATTGGCGATGTCCATGCGCGCCCGCGCCACGCCCTGGAAGATCGACACCATCACCACCGGCAACAGGGCCAGGGTGATGACGATCTGAAGGCGCTGGCGCAGGGTCCAGCCGGGTTCGGGAGTCAAGGTGTCGATGCCGTTGGCGTTTCCGGGCGCGCTACTTGTCGCGCTTTTTTCCCAGCGCCTCGGCCCTGCCAGGGCTGAGCTTATCAAGCTGCGCCATGATCTCACGAGCGGCATCTCCCCCGGCGGGCCGCGACGCATCGTTCAGCGTACCGCTACCGTCCAGAATCTCTATCAAGGTCTTGCGCGCACGAGCAACACGGCTCTTGACCGTGCCCACCGCGCATTTGCAGATCGCGGCCGCGTCCTCATAGGAAAAGCCGCCCGCGCCCACAAGGATGAGGGCTTCACGCTGTTCGTCCGACAGGTGCTTGAGGGCGCGCACCGTATCGGAGAGTTCGGCGGAATGGACCTGATCCTCGCCGCCGCCGGGAATGCGTTCCGCCGCATCCTGGTCCCAGGGCGCCTGCCGCCAGGCGCGGCGGCGGTCCGAATAGAACTGGTTGCGCAGGATGGTGAACAGCCAGGCCTTGAGGTTGGTGCCGGGAATGAAGCTGGCGCGGCTCTGCCACGCCTTGACCAGCGTTTCCTGCGCCAGGTCGTCAGCGGCTTCCTGGTTGCCGGTCAGCGAACGGGCGAAGGCGCGCAGGAAGGGCACCAAGCCGAGCAGCTCGGTCTTGAAGTCCGGGTTTTCAGGCTTGTGGGAATGCGTGGACGGGGCGGGGGTGGGCATCACGAAACCTTCCCCCCCTTCTCGCCAGCTTCATCAATCTGTCGCAGCAGGTCCATGAAGTCGTCGGGCACAGGCTCCTGCGCCACGTCGTCATACATCCGACGCAGTTCGCGCCCGATCGCCCGCTGGCGGGCGCGGATGGCCCTGGCCTTTTCCGTGGGCTTTTCGTCGCTAGACACCGTGGTATCCCATTGCTGCGTCATGACAAACCGACCCAATTCCTGGCGTTAAACGTATTGGCCCCATTTCCAGTCCCCTTCCGGAGTTCCAAACGAACAGATTTGGTGATGGTTCCGGCAGTCTGGGGAACTTTTTTGGCTGGCGTAAGTTCCGTATCCAAGCTTTTGTATTTTGGGCTGAAGGAGCCGTTTCCACATGAGTATGTCGCAGACCCTTGCGCCGCATCTTCCCTATCTGCGCCGCTATGCCCGCGCCCTGACGGGCTCCCAGGCCAGCGGCGACGCCCATGTCCGGGCCGCCCTGACGGCACTTCTGGCGGGAGATCAAGGGCTTATGGAGGGCGTGCCGCCCCGCGTGGGCCTGTATCGCCTGTTCCACGCCATCTGGCAGTCGGGTGCCGAACACTATGATGACACCGCCCAGGCAGGCGCCCAGCCCGGTGGCAAAAGCCCCGAAAGCCGCCTGAAGTCGCTGTCGGCCTCCAAGCGGGCCGCCCTGCTGCTGACCGCCGTGGAGGCCTTCAGCCTGGAGGAAGCCGCCTTCATCATCGACGAGACCCCGGAGGAGGTCGAGGCCGCCATCCTGGGGGCGCAGAAGACCATCGACAGTCAGCTCGCCAGCAAGGTGCTGATCATCGAGGACGAGCCGATCATCGCCATGGACCTGGAAAACCTGGTCACCGAACTGGGCCACAAGGTGGTGGCGGTCGCCGCCACCAAGGACGATGCGGTGGCCAAGGCCAAGTCCGAGCGTCCCGGCCTGGTGCTGGCCGACATCAATCTGGGCGAAGGCGGCAGCGGCATCGACGCGGTCAGCGAAATCCTGGCCAGCTTCGACATTCCGGTGATCTTCATCACCGCCTATCCCGAAAAGCTGCTGACCGGCGAGCGGCCGGAGCCGACCTACCTGATCGCCAAGCCCTTCCTGCCGGAAACGGTGCAGGCCACGGTGGGCCAGGCGCTGTTTTTCCACCCCGCCGCCCGGGAAGCGGCGTAAGCTGCCCGGCGCATTCCACCCCCTATCGCAATGGAGAGTTCAGTCATGGCCGCCAAGAAGAAGATCGCCAACGGCAATATCGAAGCCCGCCTGGCGTCCTTGCGCGCCGATTTCGCCGCCCTGCAGTCGGACATGAAGGGCCTGTATGGCGATGTCAGCGAAGTGGCGTCCGAGCGCGCCGCCCAGGCGATGAAGTCGGCCGAGGAAATCGCCGACCGCGCCGTGGCGCTGGCCGAGGAAGCGGCCAAGGAAGGCAAAGCCCTGGCCCTGGAATACAAGGACGAGGCCGAGGAATGGGCCGAGGAGAATGCCGAGGAACTGCGCGCCCATGTCCGCGCCCAGCCGCTTCAGTCGCTGCTGATCGCGGGCGGCATCGGCGTCTTCCTGGGCGCGATCTTTCTGCGCCGCTAGTTTCCCTGTTAAGGCCTGCTGTCGTATAAAGGCAGGACAGGGAATGGGGATCACATGTTCGCGCGACTGACCGCCAAGGCCATTCTGGCCGCCGCCGCCATTGCGATGGCGTTTTTCGGCATCGGCCTTCTGGGCATGGCGGTGGCCGCGGCCCTTGTCATGTGGCTGGGCACGGTGGGTGGCTATGCCGTGGCGGGCATCGTCTTCCTGGTGCCGCCGCTGGTCTGGGCAATCGCGACGCATCTGTCCCAGCCCAGAAAGCCGCCCCAGCCGCCCGCCAGCGACCTGACCCGTGTCCTGCTGGCCGCCGTCGCCAAGGAGACACCCTGGATCGCCGTGATTGGCGCAGGCCTTGCGGGCGCCGCCAACATGTTCCTGAACCGCAACAGGCCCCCCAAATAGGGTCTCTGCGCCCTCTCGCTCTGTGGATAGAGCGGAACCCACCCCCTGATCGGGACGTTTTTGTGACCTAGACTCTTGGTCAGGGAACACATCCGCATGCTTGGTTGGGCACTCGTATTCCTCATTCTCGCGCTGGTCGCGGGTTACATGGGCTTCTTCGGACTGGCGGGACTGGCGGCCACCATCGCCAAGCTGCTGCTGGTCGTGTTCGTCATTCTTCTGATCGTCAGCGCCTTCTCCGGCGCGCTGCGTGGCAGGCCGCCCGCGATCTGAGTCTTCTGGAAAGGAACACGCGATGCTTTTGCGCCTTCCCGCCCGCATCCTGGAACACCCGGTCGAGAGCCTGATCGCCGGCATGCTGCTGCTGGTTCTTCTGTTCGGCTCCGCCGACCGCAAGGCGGTGGAGGGCGCGTCCCAGAACAGGACAGCGCCGGCTGCCACCGCCGGAAGAATCTAAAAAAATCCGGCCATGCCGGAACGCTCTTTGGCTTCGCCGGTTATCTAGAACGAGCGGACGTCCGATCCGGAACGCCCCCAGCCCCTTCGACAGCCCGCCTCGGGTGTCCGCTCTCTAAAACCCCGCGCAAGCGGGGTTTTTCATTT
>DASTMN010000182.1:0-2139 GCA_035714165.1 Rhizomicrobium sp. | reverse complement strand
AGGTCAGCATCACATCGGCCCCGGCCTGGGCCAGTCCGACGGCGATGGCCGCGCCGATGCCGCGCGAGCCGCCGGTCACCACGGCGCATTTGCCCGACAGGGAAAAACGGGGGTTCATGCGCGGGCGTGCTTTCGGGCCAGCGCGCGGCGCGCGGCGGCGGCGATATGGGGCGCGGCGATCTCATAGTGATGCGCCAGTTCCTCCGGCTCGCCTGATGCGCCGAACACATCCTTCACGCCCACAAACTCCATCGGGCAGGGATGGGTGGCGGCCAGCGCCTCGGCGACCGCGCCGCCCAGCCCGCCATGGATGTTATGGTCTTCCGCCGTGACGATTGCGCCGGTTTCCCGGGCGCATGCCGCCACCAGGTCGGTGTCGATCGGCTTGATGGTGGCCATGTTGACGATACGGGCGCGGATGCCGTCGTTCGCCAGCAGGTCGGCGGCGGCCAGGGCGCGGGCGACTTCCGTGCCGCAGGCGATGATGGTGAGGTCGTCGCCTTGGCGGATCACCTGGCCCTTGCCGATGGTGAAGCTGTGATCCTCGCCGAAAATGCGGGCCGAAGGGCTGCGGCCGGTGCGCATATAGACGGGGCCGTCGAATTCCAGGATGGCGCGGGTGGCCAGCGCCATTTCGGTGGCGTCGGCGGGCGAAATCACGGTCATGCCGGGAATGGCGCGGAAGGCGGCCAGGTCTTCCAGCGCCTGGGCGCTGCCGCCGTCGGGGCCGACATCCAGTCCCGGATGCGACGCCACGATCTTGGCGTTGCGCCGGGCATAGCCCAGCGACAGCCGCGCCTGTTCGATGGCGCGCAGGCAGAAGACGGCGAATGTGGTCACCACCGGCACCAGTCCCACCGCGGCCATGCCGCCCGCCGCCGACATCATGTTCTGTTCGGCGATGCCGAACTGCACGAAGCGGTCCGGGTGCGATTTGCGGAAATGATGCACGCCGGTGCCGCCGGCAATGTCGGCATCCAGTACCACCAGTTTGGGAAACTCGTCGGCCAGCGCCGATAGCGCCTTGCCGAAGGCTTCGCGCAGGGAGTCGCCATTGGCCGCGATCAGGGCCGGGGCGGTTGTGGTTGCGGCCTCAGACATCCAGCAATTCCTTCTTCTCGGCGACGCTCGCGCCCAGCGCGTCCAGCGCATCTTCGGCCTGCTGGCGCGTGAACTTCACGCTGCCATGCCAGAGCGGGATATTCTCCATATAGGGAACGCCCTTGCCCTTGACGGTATGGGCGATGAGGACGCTGGGCTGCGGCGTGGTTCCGGCATGGCGCAGGGCGGCCAGGATGGCGGCGATGTCATGGCCGTCAATCTCCTGCACATCCCAGCCGAAGGCGCGCCATTTGTCGGCCAGCGGCTCCAGCCGCATGATGGCGTCGTTGCTATTGTCGCTTTGCAGCTTGTTGTAGTCGATCACGGCGGTCAGCGCGCCCAGCCCGTGATGGGCGGCCGACATGGCGGCCTCCCAGACCTGGCCTTCCTGCAATTCGCCGTCGCCCAGCATGGTGTACACGCGGGCCGGGTTCTTCTGGATCCTCAACCCGATCGCCATGCCGACGGCGACCGAGATGCCCTGTCCCAGGCTGCCGGTGGAGGTTTCCACCCAGGGCAGGTCCAGCACATGGGGATGGCCCTGGAAGGGCGAATTCAGCTTGCGCAGGCGCAAGGCGTCTTTCGCATCGCAGAAGCCGTAACAGGCCCCCACCGCATAGAGCGCGGGCGCGGCATGGCCCTTGGACAGCACGAAGCGGTCGCGCAGCGGATCGTCCACCCGGCGCGGCGAGACATTCATCTCCGCGCCATAGAGGCAGGCGAACAGGTCGGCGCTGGACAGCGCCCCGCCGGGATGGCCGGACCCGGCATGCCAGATGCTGGCGATGGCGTGCATGCGGACAAAGCGCGCCGCGTCCGCCAGCCGGGCCTCGATATGGGCGGCGTGGCCGGGGTCGTTGGCGGGGGTGGCCTGGATGCGGGCCTGCATGGTCATGGGCATGTCCTTCAGGCCGCGCTGCTGAGGCGGGCGCGCGCCAGCAGGTCGGCATAGAGAATGATCCGGGCGCGGGGCGCGCGCGCCTTGACGTCGCGCACGATCTCCTCGGCAAAGAAGCGCGACATCACCACCACCGTGTC
>DASTMN010000181.1:0-12344 GCA_035714165.1 Rhizomicrobium sp. | reverse complement strand
TGGCCGGTCCGCGACTGCCGGACTCGTCCTGGCGGGTGCATGATATCCGGCGGCCCCAGCCGCCCGCGGTGGACACCGGCACGGCCTGCGCCGCGCCCGCGCCCGGCGACGCGCAAATCCTGTTCAACGGCACGGACCTGTCGCAGTGGACCGGCGACAAGATGGGTGAGTGGACACTGGCCGATGGCGAGGTCACGGCGGGCGGCCGCGTCTATAATTTCCTGCGGACGAAACAGTCCTTCGGCGATGTCCAGATTCACCTGGAATGGAAGACGCCGCCCCAGCCCACGCCGCCGGTCAATCCACAGCGGCGCGGCAACAGCGGCGTGTTCCCGATGGGCCTGTATGAAATCCAGATCCTGGATTCCTATGGCGTGCAGACCTATCCCGACGGCACCGTGGGCGGCATCTATGGCCAGACGCCGCCGCTGGTGAATGCGGCGCGCGCGCCCGGCACATGGCAATGCATGGATATCGCGTTCCGCGCGCCGCGCTTTTCGGGCGGCACGCTGGCCCGTCCCGCGCGCGTCACCGTGCTGCTGAATGGCGTGCTGGTGCAGGACAATACCGCCCTGATCGGCGCGACGGTGCATGGCAAGGTCGGACAGTACACGCCCCATGCCGCCGAACTGCCGCTGGCGATCCAGGATCACGGCAATGCCGAAAGCCGCGTCGCCTTCCGCAATATCTGGGTGCGCCGCCTGACGCCGGAATGATCAGACGGGTTTGAGGCCCAGCTTCGCCAGCCCGGCATTGAGATGCGCCAGGGCTTCCGGCGTGGGGCCGGGATAATCGCCCGCCATCGGCTTGTTGCCCAGATAGCCGATATCGGCCATGCCCTCCGGCAGCGAATAGAATCCGCCCAGCATCAGCGCCCGCAGCCGCGCGAAGAACTGCGCCGGTTTCTCAAGGCCGGGAGCCACCCGGTCCTTGTAGGCAACCGTATCGAAGACCTGGCGGCGCTGGTCATCGGAAATCGCGGTGAAGCGCGCGCCAAACCGGCGAACACAATCCGCATCCAGCCATTGCAGTCCCGACAGGACCAGCGCGCGATCCTCCCGCTGCTGCGGATAGGGCGCGCTGACCCATTCATCCAGAAAGGCGTCAATCGGCAGCGCCGCCGCCGAGGGCGAATGCGCGTCGGCGGGCAGCATCAGGCCCGCCA
This sequence comes from Rhizomicrobium sp., assembly GCA_035714165.1. GTDB lineage: Bacteria > Pseudomonadota > Alphaproteobacteria > Micropepsales > Micropepsaceae > Rhizomicrobium. The sequence continues at coordinate 11,179 of DASTMN010000181.1, read as the reverse complement.
TCGCTTTCAGCGCGGCGCGCTGGCGCGGCGTGAGGGTCAGCGGCCAGGGCACCACCGGCTCGGTCAGCGCGGCATCTTTGCCGATCCCCTTGGCCTTGATGGGCGCCAGCGCCAGGTCGCGCCAGGGGCTGGCCCCGGCCACCGCGCTGTTGGGCGCGCCCTCCGCCGCCGTGACGAGATAGGGGCTGGCGGACGCCGCCGCGATCCAGGCCAGGGTCTGGCGGCGCGAGATATCCGTCATCACACCTCTCCCTTCCGCATCCGTTCGGCCAGCCGGTCCATGCTGCGCCAGGCCAGCGCCATCAGGGTGAGCGTCGGATTCTTGTGCGCCGCCGAGGGGAATACGCTGCCGTCGGCGATCACCAGATTGTCCACCTCCCAGGTGCGGCCGAACTGGTCGGTCACCGAGTCCGACGCATCCGCGCCCATGCGGGCGGTGCCCAGCTCGTGGATGATCCAGCCGCCGACCGCGATCGCATCTTCAGGCGGCAGTTCGGGAGTCAGCACCGTGCCGCCAAGTTTTTCGGCAATGGCACGGGCGGTGGCGATGCCGTGCGCCACCTGCCGCAGTTCGTGCTGTGACCATTGCCAGTGGAAGCGCAGCACCGGCAGGCCGAACCTGTCCTTCACCGCCGGGTCCAGTTCGCAATAGGAGCGGGCGTTGGGGATCATCTCGCCACGCACCGTCAGGGAAATCTGCGCGCCGTAATAGCGCCGCGCATCCTCTTTCAGCGCAAGGCCATAGCCATCCTCGCGCCCCGACAGCGGCAGGCCCGCGCCCGGCATGGCGAAACGCCCGCCCAGTTCGTAGTGATAGCCGCGCGGGAAATCGAGTTTGCCCGCCGCCTGCTCCCTGTAGAGCCACCAAGGGATATAGAGATGCGCCACCGACATCCCGTCCTCGTTATAACGCGGGCGTCCCTCCAACGCCGGAATATGGGCGGTGACATTGGTACCGGTGGTGTCCATCAGGTTGCGCCCGACCTGCCCGCTGCCATTGGCCAGCCCGCCATCGCGCGAATTGAGCAGGATGCGCGCGGTCTCGCAGGCGCTGGCCGCCAGCACCACGGCGCGCGCCTTTGCGACATGCGCCCTGCCCGCCTTGTCGAGATATTCCACGCCGGTGGCGCGGCCCCGCTTATCAGTCAGCACCCGCGCGGCAAAAGCGTCGGTTTTGATCCGCAGCCTGCCGGTCGCCATCGCCATGGGCAACAGCGAGGTGGTGGTCTGGAAGGCCGCGCCGATGGAACAGCCGCGCCCGCAGGGGCTGGCATAGTAACAGGCCTGTCGCGGCGCGTGGGGATGATCGATGGCGCGGCTGATCACCGCCTGATGCGCGGGTACGCAGGGAATGCCCAGCGCATTGGCCCCCGCCTTGATCGCCAGTTCGGGAATGCGCGGCGCGGCGGGCGGCTGCAACACGCCGGGAGAGGAGTCCGGATGGTTTTCCAGCCCCTCATTGGTGCCCGACACGCCGACCAACAGTTCGGTCCGGTCGTAATAGGGCGCGAGGTCCTGATAGGAGAGCGGCCAGTCCATCCCCAGCCCGTCGCGGCTTTTCGCCTTGAAATCATAAGGGCCGAAGCGCGGCACATGGCGGCCCCAATGATTGGTGCGGCCGCCCAGCATGCGTGACCGCCACCATTTGAAGGTGGAACCTTCCGCGCAGGTATAAGGCTCGCCCGGCACTTCCCAGCCGCCATTCACCGTGGCGTCGTAATAGCCGAAATGCTTGTCGGGCGTGGATGCGCCCCGCAGCGGCGCCTCATAGTTCCAGTTCAGCATGGGCGTTTCCGCCTGCGGGTCATAGTCGCGCCCGGCTTCCAGGATCAGTACCTTGATGCCCGCCTGGGTCAGCACATGGGCGGCCATGCCGCCGCCCGCGCCCGATCCCACGATCACGACATCCGGTTCAAACTCCTGCGATGCTTTGTTGGTGTCCGGCATTCTGTGGCCCGTGCATCTTTGCCGTGAGGGTATGGCAGCTTTCCGTTCTGATCCAGCGGGGATGTTGTGGTGGCGGGCGAATTGCCCCACACTTGCGCAAAACAGGCATCACGGGGTGGGGACATGAAATTGCTGGGAATGGCGGGCCTTGCGCTCGTGCTGATGACGGCCGCGGGCATGGCGCAGGACACGCGCAAGCCGGGCGACTATCCGCTGACCGCCGACTCGCTGGTCAACCCGAACATCGCGCATGGACGGCTGGAAGGCCCGTTCGAGTTCCGCAGCACCGTGATCGCGGGCACCGTGCGCCGCTACTGGATCTATGTCCCGGCCAATTACGACGCCAAGTCGCCGCCCAACCTGCTGGTGTTCCAGGACGGCCAGCGCGCCACCAACCCGGACGGCCCGCTGCGCATCCAGAATGTGCTCGACAACCTGATCGCCAGGGGCGACATCCCCGCCACGCTGGGCATCTTCATCACGCCGGGCAACACCGGCACCGAGCATTATCCCGACAATCTGGGCACCGGAAATCCCAACCACCGCGCCCCGGAATATGACGCGGTCAACGACACCTATGCCCGCTTCCTGATCGATGAAATGCTGCCGGAAGTCGGGAAGAAATATACCTTCACCAAAGACCCGATGAAGCGCGCCATCGGCGGCACCTCGTCCGGCGCGATCTGCGCCTGGACGGTGGCCTGGAACCGGCCCGACGCCTTCGGCAACGTCATCAGCTATATCGGCAGCTATACCTCGATCGGCTACAAGCCCGCGACCGCGACCACCCCGCTGGTGGTGGGCGGCGACACCTATCCGGGGCTGGTGCGCAAGAATCCCATCCGGCCCATCCGCATCTTCCTGCAGGACGGCAGCAACGACCTGAACAACCTGCACGGCAACTGGTTCCTGGCCAACGAGCAGATGCTCTCGGCGCTGCACTGGGCCAATACCAATGCCGACCAGCAGCGCACGCCCGGCCCGCGCTACGACATCCGCCACGAATGGGGCGACGGCGCGCACAGCGACCAGCATGGCGGGCGCCTCCTGCCCAACGTGCTGCGCTGGATGTTCGGCAACGGCTGACCGGGATCAGGCCGGAAGCTTCAGCAGGCGGTGGGCATTGTCCCAGGCCAGCTTGCGGAACACCGGCGCCTCCACGCTGTTCGACAACAGGGTGAGCGTTTCGCGCGCCACGCATTTGCCGCGCATGCGCGGCGCAACATTGGGACTGTTCTGGGCCGCGCCGCCACCCTTGCCGTCGGTGCAGTTGCAGTCGCTGCCGAACATCAGCCTGTCCTGGTGGCGATGGAGGAAATCCCGCGTGAAGGCCGCGTCGCGCGACAGGGCGTTGTTGCCGGAATTGGCCGACAGGTCGCCATACAGGTTGGGATAATCAGCCAGCAGCCGGTCGGTGATGCCGCCCCGCGCCACCGGCCCGGTGGGATAGGCGTCCTGCTCGGCATAGTCGGCGCTGATATTGGCCCAGAAGGCATCGGCATGGCCGATGAACCGGGTTTTCGGAAAGGCTTTCAGGATCGCGGCGAAGCGCTTGAAGCCGGAGGCGAAAGTGCCTTCGGTGGGCGTGTGCCCTACCTCCTGGAAATGCACCAGGATCGGCACATCCAGTTCGGCGGCCAGGGCATACATGCGGCGCAGTTCCGGCCCGTCGGCGGCGACATGGAACTTCAGTTCGCCGAACCCCGCCGCGCCCTGCTTTACCGCCTGGGTCAACAGGCTCTCCGCATCGGGCCGCGTGATGTCGGCGGCGGCGAACCAGCCGCTGAACCGGCCCGGATAGGCCGCCTGTGCCCCCGCCACCTGCCCGGCGGCGCTGCTGCGGGTCAAAAGGTTGGCCTTGGCGATGCCACAGCCGTCCATGTGCGCGATGTTCGCCTCCGGCGCGGGCCGCATGTGCCAGTGCAGGTCCAGCACCGGGGAACTCCAGGTTCCCGCTGTCTGTGCCCCTGCGGGTGACGCCAATGCCGTTGCGCCAATCCCCGCCAATACCGCGCGCCTGTCCATGTCATCCTCCGGCTTTTGTCGCAGTTGGGCAGACTCGCGCGCGGCAGGAAAGCCTTTCGACCATGTTGCACTGCAATGCATTTCGCACACGCGATATATCGCATGATTTGTCAGTAAAGCCTTTTCCGGGTTCACATTTCCTATCGGATCACCGATAACTGGGGACTTGGAATGGACTCACACAAACCGGGTGTGTCCTATGTGATTACCGCGCGGAAGACGCGGGTCAGGACCGGCAAAGCCGGACGGATCGGGGCAGGATTGTCGATGTCTTGGAATGGCATGCGCCGTCATGGTGTGCAGCGTTTGGGTGCGAAGCTCCTGGTTTCGGCGGGCGTGCTGGCGGCCGCCGGGCTGATCGCGTTCCCGATGGTGGGCCAGGCCACCGCCGAAACCGTCGCGGCCAAAACGGCCTCCGTCGCATCCGTGTCCGTGCCCTTCGACGCCTCGGTTTCCACCGCCGAGCGCAAGAAGATGCTGATGCAGTATTGCACCGGCTGCCATAACGACAAGACGCGCACCGCCAACATGTCGGTGATCCCGCTGAACGCCGACAATCTGGGCGCCGACAACGCCACCTGGGAAAAAATCCTGCGCCGCCTCAGCCTGGGCGAGATGCCGCCCAAGGGCATGAAGCGCCCGCCCAAGGAACAGCTCAACGACTTCGTTCATTGGCTGGAACATTCGCTGGACAAGCGGATCGCCGCCAATCCCGATCCCGGCCGCGCCACGGTGCGCCGCCTGAACCGCACCGAATACGCCAATGCGGTGCGCGACCTGCTCGCCTTCGACGTGGACATGAGCAAGGACCTGCCGGTGGACGATACCGGCTATGGCTTCGACAATATCGCCGACATCCTGACCGTCTCGCCCACCCTGATGGACCGCTACATCAACGTGGCGGGCAAGATCAGCCGCCTGGCGACGGGCCAGGCCTCGCGCAATCCGGGCACCACCGATCACAGGATCGAAAAGGACCTGTTCGAGAATGCCTTCGGCATCGCCTCCTACAACGAACGCGCCAGCGACCTGCTGCCGCTGGATTCGCGCGGCGGCACCGCGTTCAAATATTATGCGCCCTATGACGCCACCTATGCCATTCAGGTCTTCCTGAACTCCGGCACCTCGACCGAATCCGAGATCGACGCCAATAACCGCTACGAACTGCGCGTGCCGCTGAAGGCGGGGCTTCGCACCATCGGCGTGTCCTTCCGGCGCAAGATGACGCTGAACGAGGAACTGATCCCCGCCACCACCAAGGGCCCGCGCGTTCCCAAATCCACCAATGTCACCATGCTGCCGATGGATGTGCAGGTGGACGGCGCCCGCGTGAAGACGCTGGACGTGCCGTCGGTGGCGCTGGGCCCCAACGTCTCGCAATCCTTCTACCTGCGTGACGTGATGCAGGTGTCGGTCGTCGGCCCCTATGACATCAAGGGTCCCGGCGACACGCCCAGCCGCCGCAAGATTTTCACCTGCCACCCGTCATCCGCATCGTCGTCGGCGGAAAATGCCTGTGCCCGGAAGATCCTGGGCACGCTGGCGCGCCAGGCCTATCGCCGCCCGGTATCGTCGGCCGACATCAATCCGCTGATGAAAATCTATGCCGAGGCGCGCAAGGGCACCGATTTCGAGCACGGCATCAGCGCCTCGGTGCAGGCCATCCTGGTGTCGCCCAGCTTCCTGTTCATGACCGAGAGCGACCCGCGCGGCAGCAAGCCCGGTTCGATCCACCGCATCACCGACCTGGAAATGGCGACGCGCCTGTCGCTGTTCCTGTGGAGCAGCATTCCCGACGAGCAGCTTCTGGCGGTGGCGGAAAAGCGCAAGCTCAGCGATCCGGCGGTCCTGAAGCAGCAGGTCTCGCGCATGCTGGCCGATCCCCGGTCCAGGGCGCTGACCGACAATTTCGCGGGCCAGTGGCTGTACCTGCGCCGCCTGGAGTTCCAGAAGCCGGACCGGCGCGCCTATCCCGATTTCGATGTGCGCCTGCGCAACGCCATGAAGACCGAGACGGAGATGTTCTTCACCGGCGTGGTGCGCGAGAACCGCTCGATCCTGGATTTCCTCAGCGCCGACTATACCTATCTCAACCAGCGCCTGGCCGAGCATTACGGCATCAAGGGCGTCAACGGCACCACCTTCCGCAAGGTGCAGCTGGAACCGGCCCTGCATCGCGGCGGGCTGATGGGCCAGGCCAGCGTGCTGACCGTCACCTCCTACAACAACCGCACCTCGGTGGTGCTGCGCGGCAAGTGGATCCTGGAGAATATCCTGGCCGCGCCGCCGCCGCCCCCGCCGCCGGACATTCCCGCCTTGAACGAGGCCAAGAACGGCAAGGTGATGACGGTGCGCGAGCAGATGGAGTTGCACCGCAAGCATCCGGTCTGCGCCTCCTGCCACAACAAGATGGACCCGTTCGGCTTCAGCCTGGAGAATTACGACGCCACCGGCGCCTGGCGGTCCGCCGATGCGGGCAAGTTGCTGGATGTTTCGGCCACCCTGCCCGACGGCACCAATTTCGACGGCCCCAAGGGCCTGAAAGATGTGCTGATGACGCGCAAGGACCAGTTCGTCGAGGCCTTTACCGAGCGGCTGATGACCTACGCGCTGGCGCGTGGCGTCGAGGCCTATGACATGCCGGCGGTGCGCCTGGTGCGCAACGCCGCCCGCGATGACGGCTACCGCATGCACACGGTGGTCATGGGTATCGTTCAAAGTGTGCCATTTTCCATGAGAAGGACTCCGGAAAAATGATCATCACCCGCAAGACCATGGACCGCCGCACCCTGCTGCGCGGCACCGGCGCCGCCCTGGCCCTTCCGATGATGGAAGCGATGCTGCCCCGCAGCGTGAAGGCGGCCGAAACCGCCGCCGCGGCGCGCAAGCGGCTGCACGTCATCTACACGCCCAACGGCATGATGATGGAGAACTGGACCCCGGCCCAGGCGGGCGAGAATTACGCCATGACGCCGATCCTCAAGCCGCTGGAAGCGCACCGCGAGAAGTTCATGGTGATATCCAACCTGGACCATGCCCAGGCCGAGGCGCTGGGCGACGGCGCGGGCGATCACGGCCGCTGCTGCGGTTCCTATCTGACCGGCGCCCATGTGAAGAAGACCGAGGGCGCGGACCTGGCCAGCGGCGTCTCGATGGACCAGCTTGTCGCGCAGAAGTATGGCGAGGTGACTCAAATTCCGTCGCTGGAACTGGGCCTGGAACAGCCCAGCCTCGCGGGCAGCTGCGACACCGGTTATAGCTGCGCCTATACCAACACCCTGTCCTGGAGCACGCCCTCCACGCCGCTGCCGGTGACGACCAATCCGCGCGCGGTGTTCGAGCGGCTGTTCGGCGACGGCGACAGCCTGGATGCCGCCAGCCGGATGGCGCAGCTGCGCCGCCAGGCATCGATCCTGGACTTCGTGGCCGACGACGCCAAGCGCCTCTCCGCCTCGATGAGCGCCAGCGACAGGCGCAAGCTGGACGAATACATGACCTCGGTGCGCGACATCGAAAAGCGCATCCAGAAGGCCGAGGCGGCGGGCGGCACCGCCGGCAGCGTCACCACCTTCGCGCGTCCCGCCGGCATCCCGGACGACTTCCAGGAACATGCCCGCATGATGATCGACCTGCAGGTGCTGTCGGCCCAGTCGGACCTTACCCGCGTCACCACCCTGATGTTGGCCCGCGAGGTCAGCGGCCGCTCCTATCCGGAAATCGGCGTGCCCGACGCGCACCATCCGCTCAGCCACCACGGCAATGACCCGGAAAAGGTCGCCAAGCTGACCAAGATCAACGCCCTGCACATGGAGCAGATCGCCTATTACATCCAGCGCATGAGCGAGACCAAGGACGGCGAGGCCTCGCTGCTGGACAACACGCTGCTGCTGGCGGGCGCCAGCCTGGCCGATCCCAACAGCCATTCGCACCGCAACCTGCCGACCATCGTGGCGGGCGGGCTGGTCAAGGGCAACCGTCACCTGGTGGCGGCCAAGGACACGCCCATGACCAACCTGATGCTGTCCATGATGGACATGCTGGACGTCCGCGTGGACAAGCTGGGCGACAGCACCGGCCGCCTGCCCGGCTTCGCCAGCGTCGCCTGATCACCGGACTGAGGCATGGGACTGGGGCATATGAAAACGGCATTCGGATTGGGAATCCTGCTCGCGGGGGCGCTGGCGGTCAATGGCTGGGCCGGCGTCGCCGAGGACCAGCTGGCGCAGGCGGTGCGCGACAATGACGCCGCCGCCGTCAAAAGCCTGCTGGCTGCCAAGGCCGACCCGAACCTGCCCTTGCCCGACCAGTCCACCGCGCTGGCCTGGGCGGTGGACCGCCAGAATCCCGAAACCGTGAAGCTTCTGCTGGCGGCGGGCGCGACGCCGAACGTGGCCGACATCAACGGCGTCACGCCGCTGGCGCTGGCCTGCGAGATGGGCGATGCGGCCATCGTCGGCGACCTGGTTACCGCCGGGGCCAATGTGAAAACCACCCGCGCCGACGGCATTTCGGCGCTGGCGCTGTGCGCGGGCAATTCCACGCCGGAAACCGTGTCCGCCCTGATCGCCAAGGGCGCGGATGTGAACGCCGCCGATCCGGAAGGCCAGACACCCCTGATGTGGGCCGCCAGCAAGGGCAAGACCGGCAATATCACGGCGCTGGTCAAGAGCGGCGCGCAGGTGAATGCCCGCTCGCAAAAGGGCTTCACGCCGCTGTTCTTCGCACTCAAGAGCAAGGTGCCCGCCGCCTCCGACCTGCTGATGGATTCGGGCGCCGACATCAATGCCGACCTGCCCGACGGCACCTCGATCGTCCAGGCGGCGCTGCTGGAAAACAATGTGCCCTTTGCCACACGCGTGTTGAACAAGGGCGTGGACCTTCAGCACCGCGACCGGGAAGGCCGCCAGCTGATCCATGCCGCCGCCGCCAGCGGCGACGCTGCTTTCGTCAAGCTGGTGCTGTCCAAGGGCGCCAATCCCAATGCCCTGACCACCCCGCCCGCCCCGCCGCCGCCGGTGCAGGTCGCCTCGGCCGCGCCCGCCGCCATCGGCGCGGATGGCAAGAAGCTGGCGCGCGCCGATGGCAGCGCCGGGCCGCCCGCCCCGGTGACGCCGCCCATGCCGCCGCTGCTGTTCGCCGCCAAGGCAGGCTCGCTGGAAGCCATGAAGGCGCTGGTGGCCGCCGGCGCCAATCCCAAGTTCAAGGCCAAGGACGGCACGACACTGGCGCTGGCCGCCGCCTATGGCGGCCGGCTGGACGCGATGAAATACGCCCTGGAACTGGACCCCAATCTCAATGCCAAGGCCACGGGCGGCCAGAGCATCCTGCATATCGCGCTGATGAACAAACTGTCGCCCGAGCCGCAGGAGGTGATCCTGTTCCTGGCCGACAAGGGCGCCAAGCTGGATGCGCGGAACGATCGCGGCGGCACCCCAGCGGACTTGGCCAACCAGTCCAGCCCGGAGCCGGTGCGTGTCTTCTATGTGCAGCTGCTCAAGGACCGCAACATCGCCCCCAGCACCAATCACTGACACCAATCACTGCCATCAGGGCGGCGTGATCTTCAGCAGCGTGTCCACATCCGTCAGGACGTAAAGCGCCCCGTCGGGGCCTTCGCGCACATCGCGGATGCGCTGCTGGCGGTCGGTCAGCAGCGGCTCCTCCGCCACCACCTTGTCGTCGCGGATTTCCAGCCGGTCCAGCACCATGCCGCGCAGGCCGCCCACGAACAGGCTGCCGCGCCAGGCGGGAAACAGCTTGCCGGAATAGAAGGTCAGGCCTGACGGCCCGATGGTGGGATCCCAGTAATAGCGCGGCGGCTCCATGCCCGCCTGATGGGTGATGCCGTCGCCGATCACCGTGCCGGGATAGTCAATGCCATGCACCGCCACCGGCCAGCCGTAATTCCGGCCCTTCTCGACAAGATTGATCTCGTCGCCGCCGCGTGGGCCATGCTCGCTTTCCCACAACCAGCCCTGCGCGTCGAAGGCCAGGCCCTGCTGGCTTCGCATGCCATAGGCCCATATTTCGGGCATCGCGCCTTCCACGCCGATGAAGGGATTGCCGGGCGCGGGCGCGCCGTCCGCGGTGATGCGGATGACCTTGCCCAGATGAGTGTTGAGGCGCTGGGCGATGTCCCAGGGCGGGCGCTGGGAATAATCGCGGTCGCCCACCGTCACATACAGATAGCCGTCCCTGCCGATGGCGATGCGGCTGCCCTGCTTGCTGCGATAGGTGATGGGCACGGCGGGACGGGCGCGGAAGATCACCGTGACATCGCGCAGGGCATGGGCGGCGCGGTCCAGCACCGCCCGCGCCACCACGATGCGGTTCTGCTTGTTGGGCAGCGGCTCGTCATAGGTGAAGAAGAGCCGGTTGCTGCGGGCGAAATCGGGGGCCAGCACCACGTCCAGCAACCCGCCCTGCCCCAGTTCCGCCGACACCGGCGGCACGCCATCCAGCGGGCGGGAGACCGCGCCCTTGCTGTCCACGATCACCATGCTGCCCAGCCGCTGGGTGACCAGGAACGCGCCATCCGGCAGGAAGGCCACGGCCCAGGGCCGCGCCAGCGCTGAGGTGATGGTGGTGACGCGGTACGGCACGCTCTTGCGATAGGGCGCATGGACCTGCTGGGGAAATTCGGGGGCGTCGTCGGCCTTTTCCGGCGGGCGGGTGTCCACCGGCTGGCCGTCCACGAACCGCCAGGCGATGGGCGGGCTGAGCGGCGGGTCGTCCAGGGTACGGGCCGCCTTGTCCTGCGGGCCGGAAGGGCCGAAATGCCGGGCCAGATACGCCACCGCCTCCTCCACCTCGGCGGGCGTCATCTGCGCCCCGTTGGCGATCATGGTCTGCACGGTCTGGGTCCATTGCGCGGCGCTGCGGCGCTGGATGGTGACCTGGGCGGCCTCGTGGCACTGGGTGCAGACCCGGGCCACCAGCGCCTGGCCGGGGCCGGGCGGGAAATCGTCGGCGCGTGCCGGCAGCGCCAGCGGAATCACCGCGGCCAGAAGCCAGAACGCACCGCGTCGCAGCGCCCTTTGCATGGTTTTCCCCCGTCTTTTCGGCCAGTAAAGCGGCGGCAGGCGGCGGCTGCAAGCAGCACTCGCCTGGACAGGGACGGCGCGGTTGCCGTGTTCCGGCGCTTATGGTCTAGAACCCTGATGAACCCGCAGGCCGTCCTGAACCAGGCGATCCAGGCGCACCAGAC
>DASTMN010000180.1:0-1584 GCA_035714165.1 Rhizomicrobium sp. | reverse complement strand
AACCTCGGTTCATACTTGCCCATCGGCGTTTCCAGCCACGCTTCGCAGCAGCCCTGCGCCAGCGCGCGCACGCGGGCGATATAGGCGGCGCGTTCGGTGACCGAAATCACGCCCCGCGCATCCAGCAGGTTGAAGGCATGGGACGCCTTGATGCACTGGTCATAGGCGGGAAGCGCCAGCTTTTTACCGGTCAGCAGTTCGCGGCACTGTTTCTCGGCGTCCTTGAAATGCTGGAACAGAATCTCGGTGTCGGCGCGCTCGAAATTATAGGCGCTGAACTCCTGCTCGGCCTGGTGGAAGACCTCGCCGTAGCGATAGTCCTCGTTGAAGGCGAGGTCATAGACGAACTCGACATTCTGGACATACATGGCCAGCCGTTCGAGGCCATAGGTGATCTCGGCGCAGACCGGATCGCATTCGATGCCGCCGACCTGCTGGAAATAGGTGAACTGGGTAATCTCCATCCCGTCGCACCACACTTCCCAGCCCAGCCCCGCCGCGCCCAGCGTGGGGCTTTCCCAGTCGTCCTCGACAAAGCGGATGTCGTGCAGCGCCGGGTCCAGCCCGATGGCGCGGATCGAGCCCAGATACAGCTCCTGCACATTGGCGGGCGCGGGCTTCAGGATCACCTGATACTGATAATAGTGCTGCAGGCGGTTGGGATTCTCGCCATAGCGGCCATCGGTGGGACGGCGGCTGGGCTGCACATAGGCCGCCTTCCACGGGCGCGGCCCCAGGGCGCGCAGGGTGGTGGCGGGGTGAAAGGTGCCGGCCCCCATCTGGTCGTCATAGGGTTGCAGGATCAGGCAGCCCTGCTTTGCCCAATAATCCTGAAGTGTCAGAATAAGACCCTGAAAAGTGTTGGCTTTGGCCACCGATTCTCGCCTTTGGGAAGTGGCCGGAACCTACAGACGGGCCCCTGACAGGGCAAGCGCCGCGCCGCAGCGCAGCACCGCATCTGCCTCCGGGGTCCAGGAACCGTCTTCCCGGTGCAAAATCAGCCCCGGCAGCAGAGTAAAGGGCGCCCCGGAACCCTTGCGGGCCTGCACGATCACCCGCTTCGGCGGCAACCCGGCCCGGGGCCAGAGCGGAAAGGCCAGCACGCCGCGCTCCGGCAGGGCCGCCAGCGCCTCGTTCAGCCGGTCGGCCCGCAGGATGGCGGTGAAATGGCCCCCGGAGACGGTCCGCTGAAGCCCCAGCGCCAGCCAGTCGCCCAGCCTGCCGCCGTCCTGCAGCGCCGCGGCGCGGGCGGCATCGGGCGAGGCCTGCCCCTCGCCATGAAAGGGCGGGTTGGCGAAAACCTGGTCGAAATCGCGTTTCAGGTCCGGCGGCAGGGCAAAGATGTCGGCGGCCACAAAGCGGGCCGCCGCATCATTTGCCTCCGCGTTCCTCTGGGCCAGCGCCGCCAGCCCGGCGTCACGCTCCACCCCCGTGACCGCCAGCCCCGGCACCCGCGCCAGCAGGCAGAGGCTGGCCGCGCCCGACCCGGCTCCCAGTTCCAGCGCCGACTGGCCCGCCTGCGCGGGAACGGCAGCGGCCAGCATCACCGCATCCAGCCCGGAACGGAACCCGTCCGCCGGCTGC
>DASTMN010000179.1:0-29896 GCA_035714165.1 Rhizomicrobium sp. | reverse complement strand
AAGGAAGGCGACCGCTGGCTGCGCGACACGCGGCAATGGTGGCGCAAGGCGGGGCGCGAACTGAACCTGCCGGTGGACGGCCTGTCCTCGCCCACCCGCTCGCCCGGCACGCACCAGGTCCGCATGGATGGCGCGGCGTTGAAGGCGTTGCCGCCCGGCGCCTACAGGCTGACCGTGGAGGCCGCCCGCGAAAAGGGCGACTATGAAATCCTGTCCTTGCCGGTGCAGTTGCCGGTGACGAAAAAGACTGTTGCCCAGGCCAAAGGCGACAAGGAGCTGGGCCTGGTTCGCCTGAGCCTTACGCCATGACGAATGTCGCGTGCCGCGTGCTGGTGCCGCAAAGCCTGTCTGCCTCGCTGCGGACGGGCGCGCCGCCCTCGGCCCAGGTCGCGCGGCTGTGCGGCGAGACGATGGGCACCTCCTGGTCGGCGGTGATGAACATGCCGCCGGGCCTCGCCTTGTCCGATGTCGAGGCGGCGATCACCGCCATGCTGGATTCGCTGGTGGCGCAGATGAGCCATTGGCTGCCGGATTCGCATCTGGACCGGTTCAACCGCGCGCCGGCGGAAAGCTGGCACGACCTGCCGCCGGATTTCCAGGCGGTGACGCAGAGCGCCTTGCGCGTGGCGGCGCAAAGCGATGGCGCGTTCGATCCCACCCTGGGCACGCTGGTCAACCTGTGGGGCTTCGGCCCGCAGGGCCCGCGCGCCGCGCCGCCGGACGAGGCGGACGTAGAGACGCTGATGGCGCAGGCAGGCTGGCGCAGGCTGGCGTTGGAAGGGTCACGGCTGAAACAGCCGGGCGGCCTGCACCTGGATTATTCCGGCATCGCCAAGGGCTATGCGGTGGATTGCCTGTCGCGCCTGTTGGCCAAGCTGGGCATCCGCAATCATCTGGCCGAGATCGGCGGCGAATTGCGCGGCGCTGGCGTCAAGCCGGACGCCACGCCCTGGTGGGTGGGGCTGGACAGTGGCGTGGGATCAACCGAGACGGTGGTGGCGCTGCACAACCTGTCCATCGCCACATCCGGCAGCGAACGCGGCTTTGTGCATGACGGACGGGCCTATTGCCATACGCTGGACCCGCGCACCGGCATGCCGCTGGAAAACAATGTAGCCTCGGTGACGGTGCTGCATGCCGAATGCCTGCTGGCGGATGCCTGGGCCACGGCGCTGATGGTGATGGGGGCCGAACGCGGCCTGGCCTTCGCCGCCGAACATGGGCTGGCGGCCCTGTTCGTGCTGCGGGACGGGCAGGGCCTTGCCGAACGGCTCAGCCCTGCCTGTCAGGCCATGCTGGATTAGCGCCGTCCCCGCTGCATCAGTGCCACCTGCAGCATCGCCTTGGCATAGGCAATGTTGTAGGCCCAGCCGGTATAGCCGCCCCAGCCACGGCCCAGCATCTTGTCGGCATCCAGGCCGCGCGGATGCTCCGGCATGATCAGCAGCTTGTACTTGTTGTCCACCAGCGCCTTCATCACCGCGAACATGTCGTTGTCGCCTTCATCGGGTGCGACTTCGGTATAGTCCAGGCGCGGCGTCCGCATGATCACGTTGCGGAAATGCACCTGGCCGATGCGGTCGCGGCTGGCGAAATAGTTGGCCACGGCGACCGGGTCCTCGCCGATCTCGCGGGTCACGCCGCAGTCATAGGTCAGGCAGTTGGAGGGCGAATCCACCACCGCGATCAGGCGCTTCCAGTCCGCCAGGCTGTTCATCACCTGCTGCGAGCCACGGCTCATGGGCGAGGGCGGGTCGTTGGGGTGCAGCGACAGGCGCACGCCCGCCTTTTCGGCCACCGGCACCACTTCCTTCAGGAAATATTCCAGGTTCTTCCAGGTCTGCTCGTGCGTGTGCACGCCCTCGGAGGGGATCGGCGGCAGGTCCTTCATGCGCTCGTAATTGAAGTCGGACAGCCCCGAGCCGCCACGGCCGGGAATCTCCTTGTATCCTTCCACCGCGCGGTGATTGTAGAAATTGTATTCGATCACCGGGATGCCGACCTTGCCGGCATTGACGATGGACTGCTTGAAGCGCGCGATCTCCTGGTCGCGGTCGGGCAGGGCATAGACGATCTTGGACATGCCCGGATCCATGCCGCCATCCAGCGACCAGCGGGTCATCACGATGCCCAGTTCCAGCCCGCCCTTCTTCAGCGAATCCACCATGCCGCGCAGGTATTCCTCGCTCCAGGGCTGGCCGCGCATATTGCCGATATCCACATGATTGATGCCGACCTGCTTGAGGCGGCGCATCTCCGCCTCGTCCATCGGGTCCTGGATGTACATGGTCAGCTTGGGCGTGTCGGGCCCTTCCTGCGGCATGGCGGCGAAAGCGGGCGCAACGCCGGCGGCGGCCAGCGCGGCCCCGGTGCCCAGAAGCGTGCGGCGATTGATAGTGCTCATGCTGTTTCTCCCCAGATGTGTCGTTTATGGAAGCGCGAAGGCTTTATGGAAGTGCGAAGACCAGGACGCTGTCGCCGCCGATCGGGCTGCGCAGGAACGAGCCGCCGGTGGCGACCAGCGCCACATACTGCTTGCCGTCCTTGCCGCGATAGGTGATGGGCGTGGCATGGCCGGAATAGGCCAGCTTGTGCGTCCAGATTTCCCGGCCCGTCGCCGTTTCAAAGGCGCGGAAGCGGGCATCGTCGGTGCCCGCGATGAAGGTCAGGCCGCTGGCCGTCAGGGTCGGCCCTCCCAGGCTGGGACGACCGGTGTTGCGCACCGCTTCCGGCAGGCTGTCGGTGACGCCCAGCGTGGTGCGCCAGGCGATCTTGCCGGTATTGACGTTGACCGCATACAGGCTGCCCCAGGGCGGCTGCTGGCACATCAGTTTCTTGTCTTCGTCGATGAAAAAGCTGTCGGGACCGGTGGTGGAGCCCCAATGGCCTTCCTTTTTCTTTTCCAGCTGCTCGATGCTGCCCATGTCGTGGGTATTGATGATGAAATAGCCCAGCGACGGGTCGAAGGCGCCGCCGCCCCATTCCGCGCCGCCACCGCTGCCGGGAAAGCGCGCGATCTGGGAATCCATGGTCAGCGGCGACCAGGCGACGCTGTCGTGAATCTTCTTGGTCTTGACCAGGTTTTCGCAGAAGGCTTTGTGTTCCGGCGTCACTGTGGCGATGTCGGTGGCGGCGGTGAAATGCTGGCGCGCCAGCGGCGGCGGCGTCACCGGGATCGGCTGGGTCGGCCAGGCCTGCTCGCCGGTCACGCTGCTGGGCGGCACCGGCGTTTCCTTGACTTCATAGATCGGCTTTCCGGTCACGCGATCCAGAAGATAGAGATAGGCGGTCTTGGTGATGGCGGCGACGGCGGGAATCGTTTTGCCGTCCTTCTTCACATCGAGCAACGTGGGCGGCGTACTCATGTCATGGTCCCAGATGTCGTGATGCACGAGCTGGAAGTGCCACAGATATTTGCCGGTATTGGCGTCCACCGCCACCAGCGAGCCGCTGAACAGGTTGAGGCCGTGGCGGTCGCCGCCCCAGCGGTCGGCGGCGGGCGCGCCGAAGGGCAGATAGGCGATGCCGCGTTCCGCATCCACCGTCATGGTGCCCCAGACATTCACGCCCGACCGCTTTTCGGTCGCGCCTTTGGGCCAGGTGTCGTAGCCGAACTCGCCGGGGCGCGGCACCGAATGGAAAGTCCAGACCAGCTTGCCCGTCACCACATCCCAGGCGCGCACATCGCCGGACGGCCCGCGCGGGATTTCCGGCGTGGAGCCGCCGGTAATCGCCAGGTTCCTGTACAGCAGCGGCGCGGAACTCATAGCGGCGGCGCTCTGCGAGCCGTTCATCACATCGGGCGTCCGCAGGTTCACCGCGCCGTTTTCACCGAAGCCGTCCGCCGCCCTGCCGGTCCTGGCATCCACCGCCATCAGCTTGCCGCTGCTGGTGCCGAACAGGATGCGCGGGCCGTGTGTTCCATCGCCGGGCCACCAGGCGATGCCGCGCGTGCCGGGCCGGTCGTTGTTCGGCAGCGTGTGGGACCAGATTTCCTTTCCCGTCGCGCCGTCCAGCGCCAGGATGCGGCCATAGGGACTGCCCAGATACATCACCCCGTCCACCACCAGCGGTGTCATCTGCGAGGCGGGCATGCGGTTTTTCCAGTCCGCGGGCTTCATGTGATGTTCCCAGGCCAGCTTCAGCCCGCCGACATTGGCGGGCGTGATCTGGGTGAGGGGCGAGAAGCGCGCGCCGCCGGGATCGCGGCCGTAACTGGGCCAGTCGTCTTGTGGCGCGGCGCTGGCGGCGGAAAAGGCAAACAGGCCGGCCAGCAGGCCGCCAGCGATACGCAAGGGGTTCAAATCAAGTCTCCCGGAAATACGAAACGAAAAATCAGAGCGCGCCCGCCTTGACCTGTTTCAGGGCATGGTCGGCGGCCCGCGCGGTGAAGGCCATGAAGGTCATGGACGGATTGACGCAACTGGTGGAGGCCATCTGCGCCCCGTCGGTGACATAGAGGTTGAGGGCGTCATGCGCCTGGCTCCAGCGGTTCACAACCGACCGGCGCGGATCGGCGCCCATCACCGCGCCGCCCATCTCGTGAATGGCGTCGCCGGGCACATGTTCCTCGCTGGAGGAGCCGACATTCACCAGCCCCGCCGCCCGCATCATCTTCTCGCCCTGAATGGCGCTGTCGCGCAGCAGCTTCATCTCATTATCGCGAAAAGTGACGTTGAAGACGTTCAGCGGCACGCCGAACCGGTCCACCTTGCTGGGGTGCAGCGTCAGGGTGTTGTCGGCATAGGGCAGGCATTCGGCGAAGGTGGTGAAGCGCGCCGTCCAGGGGCCGTATTCGCGCAGGCCCTCCTTCATCGCCGCGCCGAAGCCGATGGCGGCGGCGGGGCCGCGTCCCGCCGCGCCCTGCATGCCATAGCCGCGCACGAAATCGGCGTCGGCATCCTGTCCGTTCAGGTTGCGGAAGCGGGGGATATAGACGCCGTTGGGACGCCGCCCATAGGTGATATAGGGGTCCAGTTCGCCGTCCGGAATCTGGCCCCAGAAATAGGTGCGGAAGGCATGGTCCATGATGTAGCGCCCCAACGTGCCGCTGGAATTGGCGAAGCTCTGGCTGCTGCCGGGCAGGCGCGAGTTCAGCAGGATCTGTGTCGAGGCCATCGCCGAGGCGCAGAGAAAGACGATGCGGGAGCGATAGACCTTGGCCAGTTTCGTGTTGGCGTCCACCACCCGCACGCCGGTGACACGCTTTGTCTTCGGATCATATTCCAGGTTGGTCACCACCTGGTCCGACAGCAAGGTGAGGTTGCCGGTGGCCATCGCGGCGGGCAGCGTCACCGCCTGGGTGGAAAAATAGGCCCCGAAGGAACAGCCACGGGCGCACTGGTTGCGGCTCTGGCAACGGGTGCGGCCCTGTTCCGGCTTGTCCTCGGTCATGTTGGCGGTGCGGGTGGGGATCAGCTTGCGGCCCGGCATCGCCTTTTCCAGCCGCTCCTTCATCCACAGCTCGGCCACGTTCATGGGATGGGGGGGCTGGAACTCGCCATCGGGAAGCTGGGACAGGTTCTCGCGCGACCCGGCGATGCCCGCATATTTCTCGACATAGGAATACCAGGGCGCCATCTCGTCATAGGTGACGGGCCAGGGGCTGCCGTGGCCGTCCTTCGCATTCGCCTCGAAATCCAGCCTGCTCCAGCGCAGCGCGACGCGGCCCCAGATCAGGGACTTGCCGCCCACCTGGTTGGGCCGCACCCAGCGGAACGGCTTGGAGCCTTCATAGTCGAAGGGGTTGAGGCGGTCGTTGCTGTAGAAATGGGTCTGGGCGGTGTTGGCCGCGCCGCCCCAGCGGGCCATGAAATAGTCGCGCTCCACCTCGGCGGGCGGCATGGTGCCGCGAAAGGGCAGCTCCCACGGGCCCTTGCCCTCGGTGGTGTAGTCGGTCTGGTGTTCGACCATGCGGCCGCGTTCCAGCATCAGAACCCTCATGCCTTTTTCGGTCAATTCCTTGGCGGCCCAGCCGCCGCTGACGCCCGAACCGATCACGATGGCGTCGAAATCATAATCGGCCATGTTGTGCTCCCCTGCCACGCTTCAGGCCGAAAACACGCGCCGGACCTCGGCGTAGGGATAGGCGCCGTCATAGCGGCCCGGCACCGGCACATAGCGGCGCTCCTGCGTGCAGCCGATCTCGCTGGTGTAATAGCCCAGGATCACGATCTGGCGCGTGCGCTCGAAAAAACTGTTCTGCAGGCCGGGCAGCGCGCCTTCCATCGCCATAGTCAGGATGGCGTCCTGCTGTTCGGGGCGCAGCTGGGCGAAGGGCTTGGCGTAATTGACGCGGGCATAGCCATCCACCACCGCCAGGCCGATGGTGCATTCGTTGCGGTCGGTGGGTTCGTACCAGTCCGCCAGCATCATCTCGATGAATTGCGGCACCCCCGCCGCCACCGCGCCCGGCGTGTCGGTGGCCGGAATGATGCGGTCGCAGATGGCGGCGACCAGCGCCCGCTGGTCGGGCGTGAACAGGACGCGCGAGGCGGAAAAGCCCGGGTCGGTGGCGGCCGCCTCGGCGGCGCGGGCCAGCGGCGCGCACAGCGCGGTCCCGAACAGGGCGCTTGCGCCGGCAAGCAGGTCGCGGCGGTCCATCAGCATGGTGTCACCATCGGCTTTCGTCACCCGGCATCCGCTCCCCCGATTATCGTTCTGCGTTTGGGAATCCCGGTGAGCGAACTACGGCATGGTTTCGCCCGGTCCCGCAAGGCGGGCAGCAAGCCTCTGGATTACTTGAAGAAATCCACCACGATGGAAAGCGGCCGTCCGCCGCAGCGCGGGTCGTTGGGAACCGAGCGCCAGACGAACATCTCATTCTCCGGAATCGGCTCGCAGAGGAAATGCTGGTCGTCCAGGAAGCACTGGTAGAACCGGATGGTGTCGCATTTGCGGATCTGCGAACGCAGGATCAGATGCAGGACCAGTTCATAGCGCGGAAACCAGACATGGGCGTCGCCGTCGGTGGAAAACCGCACCTGCGCCGCCTGTGACGCCTCGTCATAGGCCACCGATGCGCCCATCCTGAGGTCGCCCAGCACGCGGCCCGTGCTGTCATAGACCGAGCGCCGCTTGAGCACCGGGCTGCGATAGTCGGGCACCGACAGGCGGAAGACGCCGCCAGGCTTCAGCACCCGCCAGACCTCGTCCAGCACGCCGGGCACCTTTTCAAACGGCAGGTGCTCGAACACATCCTGCGCCTGGACCTTGGGAATGGAGGCATCGGCAAAGGGCAGGGGATCGAGCGCATTGTGCGCGATCTCGCGGTCGTGGGCGGGATTCAGCGCCAGGCCGACAAAGTTGGGCACCTGATACTGTTTTTCCTGCGGCCCC
The DNA here is from genome assembly GCA_035714165.1 of Rhizomicrobium sp. Taxonomy (GTDB): domain Bacteria; phylum Pseudomonadota; class Alphaproteobacteria; order Micropepsales; family Micropepsaceae; genus Rhizomicrobium. Next base: position 22,558 of record DASTMN010000179.1, on the reverse strand, counting down.
AGGCTGCCGAAATAGAGATAGGTGTCCATCCCGTCACGCCCCTGCCTTCACGACTTTGAGGGTCATCTCGATCTGCGCCACGATATTGTTCATGGTGCGCTCCATCTGTTCCAGCTTTTCGGCGCTTATCCGGCCCTCGCGCAGCATGGTGTGGAACGGCTCGTCCAGCCGCGAGCGGCTTTCCGTCAATTCAAAGTCCACGCCGTGATGCAGCGCCAGCGGCGTGTTGGCGATGCCCTCGGCCTGCCATTGCAGGTTCACCCTGCGCGAGAACATCTCCAGCGTCTGGGGCAGGATGGGCCGCACATGGGTGGGATCGAGCAGGAAGAAATTGTGCCGGGGGTGCGGCACGATCACTTTCACCGCCGCGCCGTCGCGGCAGACGCGGTGCAGCTCTTTCATGATGCCGATGAAAATGGCGGGCGTCTGGCCCAGATGTTCCAGCGTGTGAGACAGCAGCACTTCGTCCACGCTGTCATTTTCCCAGGGCCAGGGAAATTGCTCCAGGTCCCAGCGCACATCCGGCGCGCCATAAAGGTCCACATTGCACCAGCCCGGCAGCATCTGGCTGCCGCAGCCCAGGTTGAGTTTGAGAGATGACATGGCGGAACCTTGTACCGGCGGGGCGGCCAAAGTCCACAAAGCCTGAACAGGGACAGCCGCGTCAGATGATAAGATCGACGCGCTGATAGAGGCGCGGATCGAGCGGCTCCGGCTGCTGGTCCGGCAGGGTCCCGGCCAATTGCTCGGCCCGGGCCTCCAGCGCCTCCGCGGCCGTCAGATAGAGCGCGCGGTCCTGGGCGTCATGCTCCTGCCCGGCCAGCGTCCGCAGCCGGATGGCCACGCCCAGCAGGTTGCGAAGATCACGGGCTCCGGCGAAATTTCCCATCCCCCCTTAACGCCGGGGAGGCCCCTGCGGTCACCGTGGAACCTGCTGCAGGGTTAAGGCTGGGTATAAAGTTGTATGAGTCGCCCGATACAGCCTGCCCCTCTTGTTTTTGCTGCATTGCAACATAGATTGGATAAGCCATCATGTGGCGCAATCTGGTGGGTTTGATGCGATTTGAGAATGGCGGCGGAAGGCGGTCCGGTCCCCTGAAGGCCCGGCCTCGGGTGGATAATCCGGCACTGGCCGAAATTGCGCCCACCGGCCCCAATCCCGGCAATCTGCGGATGTTCGCCTATGCCCCGCCCGGCCTGCCACGGGGGGCGCCGCTGGTGACCGTCCTGCATGGCTGCGGCCAGACGGCGGCGGGATACGACCTGGGCGCGGGCTGGTCGGCGCTGGCGCAGCGCCACCGTTTCGCTGTGCTGGCGGTGGAGCAGAAGGCCGTCAACAATCCGGGCACCTGCTTCAACTGGTTCAATCCGTCCGACGTCACGCGCGGCGAAGGCGAGGCAGCCTCGATCGCCGCCATGATCGGGCAGATGCAGGCGCTTTACGGCAGTGGCTCCACCTACATTACCGGCCTGTCGGCGGGTGGGGCGATGGCGGCGGCGATGCTGGCCCTTTATCCCGAACTGTTCGCGGGCGGCGCGATCATCGCGGGACTTCCCTTCGGCGCGGCCACCAATGTGCGCGATGCGCTGGAGGCGATGCGAAGTCCGCCCTTGAAGACGCCGCATCAATGGGGCGATCTGGTGCGCGCCGCGTCCGGCCATCCCGGGCCGTGGCCCGCCATCTCCATCTGGCACGGCGCGATGGACACCACGGTGAACATCGGCAACGCTCAGGCCAGCGTGGCGCAATGGGCCGATCTGCAGGGCCTGCCGCTGGTACCGGTCCGGCAGGATCTGGTGGACGGCGCGGTGCACCTGCGCTGGGGCGACCGGCTGGAACTTTATACCCTGCCCCTGCTGGGGCACGGCACGCCGATAGACAGCCGCGATGTGGGCATGGCGGCGCCGTACATTCTGGACGCCGGCATCTCCTCCAGCAGCCGTATCCTGGATTTCTGGGGACTTGTGTCCAAGCCGGTGGAAACGCCGGCGGCAAAGCCTGCGCCCGCGGCCCCCCAGCCGGTCATGCCTTCCGCAGAACCCGTTCCCCTGGAACCGGAGCCTTTTCTGCGGCGGGCGCTGCGAAAACTGCGCGGCCTTTGAAGCGCGTTTCATGCTGCGCCCCTCTGGCTGCACCGCCCGTGCTTGAGTAGGCTTGCCGTCCGACTTTTCGAGGAGCCGTGCATGGACGCCATCCAGGAAGGGTTCGACGTTTTTCTCCAGGACGGGGAAAAATCCTTCGGCGCGGTGCGCCAGGTCCGAAAGGGTGAAATCGTGGTCTATGTCGAGGCGGCGGGCGATTTCGAGGTGCCGCTGTCGGCCATCACGGCTGTCCATGCCCAGAAGGTGGTGCTGGACGGCGGCAGGCTGGCGCCCAAGCTGATGCAGGCGATCCGCGCCGCGCATAACCGCGAAGACCCGACCATTCCATAGCCGTCACACACGACATATCCGGGGGGATCATGAAAAACGTTCTGCTTGCCGTCATGCTGGCGGTGATGAGTTGCGGGCTGGCGCAGGCCGCCGAACGCTGGACGCCGCAACAGGCCAACGCCTGGTACGCAAAACAGAAATGGCTGGTGGGCAGCAACTATATTCCCGCCGACGCCATCAACCAGCTTGAGATGTGGCAGGAAGCCAGCTTCAACCCCGCCCAGATCGACAAGGAACTGGGCTGGGCGAAGGGGCTGGGCATGAACACCATGCGCGTCTTCCTGCACGACCAGCTCTGGCAGCAGGATGCGGCGGGCCTCAAGCGCCGCATGGGCGTCTTCCTGGAGATCGCGGCCCGGCACGGGATCAAGCCGCTCTTTGTGCTGTTCGATTCCTGCTGGGATCCCAACCCCAAGCTGGGGCCGCAACGCCCGCCCATTCCTGGCGTCCACAATTCTGGCTGGGTGCAAGGCCCCGGCAAGGCGGTGCTGGCCGACCGGTCGCAGCATGGCCGCCTGGAAGCCTATGTGAAGGACATCGTCGGCCATTTCGCCAAGGATGACCGCATCCTGGGCTGGGATGTCTGGAACGAACCCGACAACAGCGGCGGCGGCGATTATAACGACCATAGCCGCGAGCGTTTCGATCAGGTGGCATACCTGTTGCCGCGGGTGTTCGACTGGGCGCGTTCGGCCAATCCCACCCAGCCGCTGACCAGCGGTGTCTGGCACAATGAGAACTGGGACCAGCTTGAAAAGCTTAACGCGGTTGAGAAGGTCCAGCTCACCCAGTCCGACATCATCTCTTTCCACGATTACAGCTGGCCGGAAGTGTTCGAGGCGCGCGTCAAGGCGCTGCAGGTCTATGGCCGCCCCATCCTGTGCACCGAATACATGGCGCGGGGCGCGGGTTCGACCATTGACGGCATCCTGCCGGTCGCCAAGGCGCAGCGCGTGGGGATGTTCAACTGGGGCTTCGTCTCCGGCAAGACCCAGACCATCATGCCCTGGGACAGCTGGCAGCGGCCCTATACGCTGCGCCCGCCCACCCTGTGGTTTCACGACCTGCTGAAGCCCGACGGCACGCCCTACCGGGCGCGCGAGGCCGAGACCCTGCGGCGGCTGACCGCCGCACCGTGAGGGCCGGAAGGGGCGCGGCGCCGCCCGGTCCAAATTCGGCCATGCTGGGGCGGCATAAGCGGCGCTGGGGCATTCATGGACACTGACGGTGGCAAAGACGCGTAGCGCGCGGGCCGATGGAGAGCGGGGTGTGCGCCTGCGCGCCCTGGGCCATGCCGAAATCACCGCGCGGCTGGGCGCCGAAATCCTGTCGGGCGCGCGCAAGCCGGGAAGCCGGTTGCCGTCTGTCGAGGAAATGAATGCCACCTTCGGCGTCTCGCGTGTCCTGTTGCGCGAGGTCACCAAGACGCTGGCCGCCAAGGGGCTTGTCTCGTCCAAGACCAGGGTGGGCACACGTGTGCTGGAACCGGTGCACTGGGCCTGGCTGGATCCGGATGTGCTGCGCTGGCGCATGGCGGACGGGCTGGATGCGACGCTGCTGCGCCAGATCGGCGAGGTGCGCCGCGCGGTGGAGCCGGCGGCGGCGGCGCTGGCGGCGCTGCATCGCAGCCGGACGGCACTGGCCCAGATACGCACCGCCCTGAAGGCGATGGAGGAGGGCGCGGGCGACCGTCCGCGCTATGCCCGCGCCGACATGGCCTTCCATGTCGCGGTCAGCGATGCCTCCGGCAATCCGCTGTTCCGCGCCTTTACCGCGGTGGTGGATGTGGCGATGGCGGGCTTTCTGGCGGTGACCACCGATCAGGTGGCGGACCGCGAGGATTTTGTCGCCTCCATCGCCCTGCACCGCGCGGTGGCTGAGGCCATCGCGGCGCGCGACCCGCATGCCGCCCGCCGCGCCATGCTGCGGGTGGTGGATGTGGGCATCCGCGACGTCAATACGCGCCGCCGCCGCGCCGGACTCAAGACCTGAGCTATGCCCAGGGTGTGCTGGGCGGCACCGTATCGGTGGCGGCGGGCGCGTCCACCGAGCCGAAATCGGCGGGCGAAACGATCTCCAGATATTCCATGTCGGGCGAATAATCGAACAGGTAATGCACCATGCCGGGGCGCTGGTGCACCACGTCACCGGCTTCGACCAGCGTGACCTTGTCTTCGTACATGAAGCGGGCCCAGCCCTTCATCATGATCACAATCTGGAAATCGCAGACATGATAGTGCCAGCCGGTGCCGTCGGTGGGCGGCGCATTGGCCTTGACCAGGTGCGCGATCACCTTGCCGTTGGTGGCCCCGGCGATACCCAGGTCGCGGTAGAGAAAAAAGTCGCGCAGGCCACCCGACCTGTATGGCGTGTCTGTCGGTTTCACATGGCTGAAGAATGTGCTGGCTGGCTGCTGGCCCATGAAACGCTCCGATGTTGCGTCGCAGCAATTAGCGCACCATTCGGGGACCTTGGAAAGGCCTTGTAAAAAAGACGTGAAAAGAAATTTTCAGGTCAGGCCTGCCGAAAAAATATGCAGTGCAACATGCCGGCCTGTGTGCGGGCATGAAAAAGCCCGCGTCTCCAGGGAGATCGCGGGCTTTTCCGGCTGATGCTTTTGGCGTCAGGAGCCGCGGAAGCCGTTGAGGCTGACCTTGGGGTCCACCTTCAGCGTGTCCACCAGGTATTTCTTATTGGTGATCAGGAAGGCTTCCATGTTGCTGCCGGGCGGCACCATCGAGGCGTCGTAATCCAGCGTCACCCAGCCGTTATACTTCCTGTCGATCAGGAATTTCTGGATGCGCGGGAAATCCACGCCACCGGAATCCGGTCCGACCATGGAGCGGAACCAGCCATGACCGCCCGCTTCCGGGCCGGACCGGGGCACCGCCACCTTGCGGTTGCCGCGCAGGTTCTTGGGCGCGTCCTTGTAGTGGATTTCCGCGATGCGCGGCCAATAGGTGGTCAGCAGCTCCATCGGGTCAATGCCGCCCAGCACCAGGTGCGCGGTGTCGGCCGTCATCCAGACCCATTCCGGGTTGGTTTCCTTCATCAGCAGGTCCACCTCATGCTGGGTCTGCACCAGCGAGTTGACATGTGGATGCGGCGCCAGCCTCAGGCCCATCTTGATGGTTTCCCTGCCGATGCGGTTCATCGCGTCGGCACAGCGCTTGATCTGCTCGTCATTGGTGTCATAGCCCGCCGGGCGCGGACCCATGTTCATCTTGAAATGGTTGCAATATCCGAAGGGCTGGATGAAATCGCGGGCGAAGGCGATGTGATCCTTCACCGACTGGTCGATCTTGGCGGGATCGAAGAAATTGGTGGTGAAGTTGGGGCCGCCGCCATTGGAGCAGGTCGCCATGCGGACGTTGCGGTCGTCCATGTACTTCTTCAGCGCCAGCGGGCGGTCCAGGTAGCGCAGGACGTTGTGGCGGAAAGGCTCCACGCCGGGGAAGCCCAGGCGCTGGGCCACATTGACCGCTTCCTCGACATCTTCCTTCCAGGAAATGGCGCTGAAGGCATAGCGGAAGGGCAGTCCGGCGGCGGCGGCGGGGTTGATGCCCGCGACGGCGGCGGCGCTGGCGCCCAGAATGAAATGACGCCGGCTGGGCGTGACGAACGACATGGATTGGCCTCCCATTGATTTTTTATCGGCAAACACTGGCATAGTGCCGCCATGCTGTCTCGCCAAAAGGTGCGGCAAAACTGAACCAAACATGCTGCGTCTGCGTAGAACAGGCATGCCCACCCGCAAGATGTTCCTCAAAATGGGCCTTCTGACCGGCCTAGCGGCGATGCTGTCGGCCTGCTCGCCCGCGACGCCCCTGAACCTGCTGGTGCCCCGGTCCGGCTATGACCGCCATCTGGACATTGCCTATGGCTCCGATCCGCGCCACCGGCTGGACGTCTATGTCCCGCATGGCCTCAAGGGCCCGGCCCCGGTGCTGCTGTTCTTTTACGGCGGCTCCTGGCAGACGGGCCAACGCAGCGATTACCTTGCTTTCGGGCAGGCCTTTGCCAGCGCCGGAATCGTGACGGTCGTGGCCGACTATCGCCTGTATCCGCAGGTCACTTATCCCGCTTTTGTGGAGGATGGGGCCGCCGCGCTGGCCTGGGTACATGCCAACATCAAGGCCCACGGCGGCGACCCGGGGCGCATATTCGTTTCCGGCCATTCGGCGGGCGCCTACAATGCGGTGATGCTGGCATCGGAACCGGGCTTTCTTGCCGCCAGGGGCGGTTCGCCGGACTGGATACGCGGTGTGATCGGGATTGCCGGTCCTTACGACTTCCTGCCGCTGCGTGAGGAAAGCTATATCGCGATCTTCCATGGCCGCAACAATGCCGACGCGATGCCAATCAACCATGTCACCGGCAGGCGTCCGCCCATGCTGCTGGTGGCAGGCAGCGACGACGGCACGGTGGACCCGGGCAACAGCGACCGCATGGCGGCGAAGCTTCGGGCCAATGGCGGCATGGCCAGGGTGATCAAGTATCCGGGCACGGGCCATATTGGCATCATCCTTTCGCTGGCGCCGGGATTTCGGGGCCGCACCACGTTGCGCCAGGACATGCAGGACTTTATCAACGCCCATTGATGCCTGCCCGAAAGCACATTCTGCGCGAGCGGCTCCGCCCGGGGCTTAAGCTGGTTTTCTGCGGGACGGCCGCGGGCCGCCTGTCGGCATTGCAAAAAGCCTACTACGCGCACCCGCAGAACCGGTTCTGGAAAACCCTTCACGAAGTCGGGCTGACGCCGCGGCAGTTCACGCCGGACGAATATCCCCTTCTGTGGGACCATGACATCGGGCTGACCGATATCGCCAAGTTTCACTTTGGCATGGATCACCAGCTGCCAACGGACGCCCTGGGCGCGGAGGCTGCGGACGCGCTTCGCAAACGGATAAGCAAGGTGTCGCCGCGATGGCTGGCCTTCACCAGCCTCAATGCGGGGCGCCAGATCATGGGCCGCAAGGCAAGGGCCGGGGAACAGGTCGAACGGTTGGGCGCAACACGGGTGTTTATCCTGCCCTCGCCATCGCCGCTGGCGGCCAACCACTGGGACATCGCGCCGTGGCGGGCGCTGGCGGACGGGGTCAAGGCTTTACGGTAGCGCCTGCGCCAGCGCGGTGGGGGCAGGGAAGGCGGCGCAGGCTTCACTGCCCAGCGCCGGTCCACACAGGGCGCGGGGATTGTCCTGCTGACTGACGCGATAAGAGCCGATGGCCGGGTCGGCGACGGGGAAGTTGGTTTCCACGATCTGCGCGCCGGATGCGAAAGCGGTGTCACGCCGCAGGGTGTCGGTCTTGCGGGCCTCGCGGGTCTGGGAATCCGCGCGCGTCCGCACCATGAAGCCGTCCCGCACCGCCTGAACGATGCGGTCCCGGTCCTTCACCGGGTCGGGGATAGCCAGGAAAGCGGCCAGTGGCGAGGTTTCGTCATCCACCGCCACGAACATGGCGCGGCCTTCCAGCGACCTGCGGTGGCCCTGATAGGCCTTGATACTCTGCGCATCGTCCCGCAGCACGAAGATCACCTTGCCGCGCACCTCTCCCAGCAGCGGCCAGGCATGGGCCAGCGCCGCATCCCGCAGGTTGGCATGGCGGCCCTGCATCTGGTCCGGCGTGAGAATCCGGTCCGGGGTGAAGGCGGCGCGGATTTCGCCGTCCAGCGCATCCAGGGCGGCGGCGTTAATCTCCCTCGGTTCGGTCGCGCCCGGCATGGGCGTTTTGCCGTCATTGGGGCGCAGCGTGATCACGATGGGCAGGTGGCGCGGATGGGCCCGCGACCAGGCGGCCACTTCTTTCAGGCAATCTTCCAGGAGCAGGCAGGAAGACTGGTAGTCCACATCCAGCACATGCAAAACCTTGAAGCCGGGCCGGTCCATGGCGGCGACATAGTTCTCATCCAGCAGCTCCATCGCCATGCTGGCGGCGGCGGGATTGCGCAGGTGGCCGCCTTTGGGATCGAAGGCGACATCGAAGGACAGTGCCCGCACATCCCGGTCGAGCTGGGTGGAGAGGGACGGCATGGTGAAATCCAGCGCCTCGGCGCCTTCGCGCCCGCCCATGCGGATCAGGGTCATAACGGACGGGCTGGGCCGCTGCTTGTAGCTCTGCCCGGTGCCGATCACCTGGATATCGTTAATACGGAGATTGGCGTCCATCCAGGCCGGGTCGCAGTGCCGGTCGCAGGCACGGGCGGCGGGCAGGGCCGATTGCGCTACCGCGGGCGTGGCCGAAGAAAAAAAGCCCGCGTTGAAAGCCAGCAGGGCGGCGGCGGGGACCAGGACAAAAGCTGCAAGGATATGGCGGCGCATGTCCCGGTCCCTGTCTGGCTATCCCACCCGCCGCGCGGCGGTCAGGCCCAGCACCAGCAGCACCAGGAAGATGACCAGGAAGACGAAGAACAGGATTTTGGCGATGGCAATGGACGTGCCCGCCACGCCGGTAAAGCCCAGCAGGCCGGCAATCAGGCCGATCACCAGGAATATGAGAGCCCATTTCAGCATGACGATGCTCCGTATTTTGAAATCCCTCAGGAAACACGGAGCCGGTTCATAAAGTTCCCGCAACTATTTGTGCGTCTGCGATGGAACGATTCCGCGCCATCGCCTGAGTCGCGGACGCCTACCGCAGGGAATCGCTGCCGCGCCGGATATCCTTCAGCACCTGTCCCGCCGGCTTGGCCGGTGAGCCCTGCGGCCAGTCCTGTTGCTGGCCGAGCGGCGCGGCCTGGGGCGGCGGCGGGGCCGCCAGCGTCCAGTCCACCACTTGTTTCACGGCCGCGCCCAGCGCCGCCGTCAGCGCCTGGGCCACGGCCGGGGTGCTGTTCACCGAAGCCGTGCCGGTCTGGGTTGTGGTGAAAGTGCCCATGATCTTGCGGCCGCGCGCGGTGGTCAGCTTGGCGGTCATCGCCACCACCACCTGCGGAATGCCGTCGGCGACGGCATATTGGGCTTCGAAATTCTTGACCTCGACCACCAGCAGGTAATCGGCCTGCAGCGCATCCTGCTCGCGCGACACCGCGCCGATGCGGCCCGACGCCTCGAAGCCGTCCAGCAATGCCTGCTGGATCATGGTGGAGGTGGTGTCGGGATAGGTCGCCTTGGCATAGAAATCCAATACCCCGCCCGGCTGGATCAGGGCGATGCGGTCGCTGGCCAGTCCGCCGGGCACGTTGGGCCGCATGATGGACAGCGACCAGGGCACCTTTGCGGTATCCGCAACGCTGGCGGCGGGCGGAAAGACCGGCCGCACCGAATAGATGGGGCCGGCTTCGGGCGGCCCCAGAAGGTCCTTGCCGCAGCCCGCCAGCATCACGGACGCCGCACCGATCAGGAAAGTTCGCCGGATCATCTGTCGCCTCATTTGGGTTCGTATCCCTTGCGCCGGTCGCCGAACAAAAGCCTGGTCGGCTGGCGGTTGAGCTGGCTGGAGAACTGGTCGAGATTGCCCACCAGGCGGCGCATCTCGCCGATCAGGTTGGAAAGCTGCGCCAGACCGTCGCCGGTGACGAAGGCGTCGGCATCGTCGGCCAGCTTGCCGTATTTGCGGATGGTCAGGTCCACCTGCTGCATGGCGGGCTTGAGGTCGTTCGACGCCTGGCTGAGATTTTCCATCGCCTTGTTGGCGTTGGCGATGGTGGCGTCGATGTCGGCGCTGCGCCGGGCGATGGCGGCAGTGGTTTCGTCCAGGTTGGCCAGCACATTGGCGACGGCGCGGCGGTTGTTGTCGTTGAGCAGGTCGTTGATGCGGCTGGCCGCCACGTTCAGCTTGGCGACGACTTCCGGCGCGGACTGGGCGAGCTGGGCAAAGGTGGACTGCTTGGTGCGGATCACCGGATAGCGCTGGCCCTCGCGCGCCACCAGCAGGGGCGCCTTGGCGGTGCCGCCGCTGATCTCGACAAAGGACGAGCCGGTGATGCCCTGGCTGTCGATCGAGGCGACGCTGTCCTCGCGGATGTTCAGGTTGGGCTGGACCTGCATGGTGACGATGACGCGCTGGGGATCGTGGGGGTCGAACTCCAGGTTGGTGATGCGGCCCACCTCGATGCCGTTATAGCGCGTCAGCGTACCTTTCCCCAGCCCGGTCACCGGGCCTTTGAAATAGGCCTGGTAGTAGGCGTATTCCTGGCTGTATTGCGCGCCCGCCAGCCACATGATCGTGACCACCAGGCCGATGACGCAGGCCAGAACGAATGCGCCCACCGCGACGTAATTGGCTTTGGTCTCCATCAGTCCGTCTCCATGCCGGCCAGTGCGGCCCTGCCGCGAACGCCCGAAAAGTAGTCCTGGATCCAGGGATCCGGGTTTTTGCGCAGTTCCTCGACGGTGCCCACCACCAGCTTCTTGTTCACCAGAACGGCGATACGGTCGGTTACGGCGCGCAGCGTGTCCAGGTCGTGGGTGACCAGAAAGACGGTCAGGCCCAGCGCCTTTTGCAGGCGCCTGATCAGTTCGTCGAACTGGTTGGCGCTGATCGGGTCCAGCCCGGCAGTGGGTTCGTCCAGGAACAGCAGTTCGGGGTCCAGGGCCAGCGCCCGCGCCAGCCCGGCGCGCTTTTTCATGCCGCCCGACAGTTCGGAGGGGTATTTCTCCGCCGTGTCCGGCGGCAGGCCCACCATGGTCAGCTTCATGGCGGCGATCTCGTCCATCAACTGCTGGGACATGTCGGTATATTCCCGCAAGGGGACCTGGATGTTTTCCGCCACGGTCTGGGAGGAAAACAGCGCCCCTTCCTGGAACAGTACGCCCCAGCGCATCTCCAGCGCCCGCATCGCCGGGACTTCGGCCTCGCTCACCGGGCGGCCCAGCACCTCGATGGTGCCTTCCTTGGGCCTGATCAGAGAAATAATGGTGCGCATCAGAACCGACTTGCCCGAACCGGACCCGCCGACCACGCCCAGAACCTCGCCGCGATAGACGTCCAGGTCTATATGGTCGTGCAGGATCTTGCTGCCGAAGCCGGTGACCAGCCCGCGCACCTTGATGACCACGTCTTTTTCCTGTGCCGCCGCCATCAGATCTCCAGCACCGAGAACATGACGGAAAAGGCCGCGTCCAGCACGATCACCAGGAAGATGGATTCCACCACCGAACGGGTGGTGAGCTGGCCCACGCTGGCGGCATTGCGCTGAACCTGGAAGCCCTCGTAACAGCCCACCAGCGCGATCACGAAAGCGAAGACCGGCGCCTTGATAAGGCCCACCATCATGGTGCTGACCGATACCGCGTCGTTGAGCTGGCGCAGGAAGACCGGAATGGTGATGTCGAGCGCGAAATAGCACATCATGGCGCCGCCGATCAGGCCCATCACCATCGCATAGAAGGTCAGCAGCGGCAGGGCGATCACCAGCCCGATCACGCGCGGCAGCACCAGCGTATCCACCGTGTTCAGGCCCATCGTCTGCATGGCGTCGATTTCCTCGTTGACGCGCATGGTGCCGATCTGGGCGGTGAAGGCGCTGCCCGAACGGCCCGCCACGATGATGGCGGTGATCAGGCCGCCAATTTCGCGCAACAGGCCCACGCCCAGCAGGTTGATGGTGAAGATTTCCGCGCCGAACCGCTTGAGCTGGTCCGCGCCCTGATAGGCCAGCACGATGCCGATCAGGAAGGCCAGCAGCCCCACGATGGGCAGGGCGTTGATGCCGGTCTCCTCGACCTGATGGACGATGGCGGTGACGCGTAGATTGTGTTTGGGCTTGGCGATGGCCTCGCCCGTTTCCACCGTCACCCGGCCCAGATACCCCAGGATGGAGACTGCCTGCTGGAGGTTCTGCACCGTGGTGCGCCCGATCCGGTAGAGGCGGCCGCGAAAGCCCTTGGGGATGCGCGGCCCGGAATGGCCGCTGTCGGGCTGTTCCTGGTCCAGGTTTTCCAGCAGGGGCTGGTAGCGTTCCGGCACCTCCAGTCCCGATACGGTGTTGCCCGCCGCCTCCAGCGCCCGGCGTGTCCGCAGCAGCAGCCAGGCCCCCGCGCTGTCCAGCCGGGACAGCTTGCTGGCATCAATTGTGATGGCGCCTTTCCCGTCCGGCGTCAGCGCGTTCAGTTCGCGGTCCAGCCGCGCGCTTTCCAGGATGGTCCACTCGCCGCCCACGGCCAGACGTTCCCGGTCCAGCGTGAACCAGGCCCCGGTTCCATCCGAAGCGGCTTCCCTTGGCGTCATGAACCTGCCCAGGCGCCGGTATTGGCGCTTTTCTCGTCAACAATGCGCCAGATAAGCGGAAAGTTCCATGAGTTCCCTTCACGGGTTGGGATGGGCGTTTTAAGACACCTGTGCCGTCTTCAAAGGGTATCGCCATGCAAACCATCCGCCTCGGCCAGACCGGCCTCAAGGTCTCGCGAATCTGCCTGGGCACCATGACCTATGGCAGTCCCGCCTGGCGCGACTGGGTGCTGGACGAGGCGGCCAGCAGGCCCTTTCTCAAGCGGGCGGTAGAGGCGGGCATCACCTTCTTCGATACCGCCGACATCTATTCGCAGGGCGCGTCCGAGGAAGTGGTGGGCCGCGCCCTGCGCGACTTCGCGGACAGGCGTGAATCCTATGTGCTGGCGACCAAGGTGTTCTTCCCGGTGGATGGCAGGCATGGCGGCCTGTCGCGCAAGCACATTCTGCATGCGATCGACGATTCCCTGCGGCGGCTGGGCACCGACTATGTGGACCTCTACCAGATTCACCGCTTCGACAATGACACGCCCATCGAGGAAACCGTCGCCGCGCTGCATGAGGTCGTGCAAAGCGGCAAGGCCCGCTATATCGGCGCATCCTCCATGCATGCCTGGCAGTTCGCCAAGTTCCTGGCCGCGGCGGAGCGGATGGGGATGACGAAATTCGTCTCCATGCAGAATTTCTACAACCTGGTTTACCGCGAGGAAGAGCGCGAGATGCTGCCGCTGTGCCGCGATGCCGGGATCGGCGTGATCCCCTGGTCGCCGCTGGCGCGCGGTTTCCTGGGCCGCAGCCACGCCCATGCCCGCGACCTGCAATCCACCCGCGCCAAGTCCGACAAGGTACTGGACATGAAATTCTCCGACGCCGATGTGGAAATCCTGCGCCGGGTGGAGGAAACGGCGCAGAAGCATGGCCGCAGCAACGCCCAGATCGCCACCGCCTGGATGCTGCACAAGGGCGTCACCGCGCCCATCATCGGCGCGTCCAAGATGCAGCACCTGGAAGACGCCATCGCCGCCACGGAAATCGCGCTTACCGAGGCGGAGATCGCCTATCTGGAAGCGCCCTACCAGCCGAAGCCGGTGGCGGGAAACCTGCGCTGAACCGCACCAGTAAAAAGGGCGCTGCCTTTATCCGGCAGCGCCCTTTTCTGTTTCCGTTTGATCGGGTCATCCTCCCCTTCATGCGCAGCGCACTTTGAAGGGGAGGGGGCTTCAACGTGCGACGGACGCGGAGCGTCCGAGCGTAAGTTGAAGCCGGAGGGGTTAACTTAGAGCGGCCACCAGTCGAGCTGGTTCTTGTAGTCCTTGTCCGACGCGGTCTGTTCCCAACCGCCGCCCAGCGCGTTGTACAGCGCCAGGTGGGCCTGCAGGCGTGCCAGCTTGGTCTGGGCCAGCGCGTCCTGGGCGTTGAACAGGTTCTGCTGGGAGTTCAGCAGCGACAGGATGTCGATGGTGCCCTCACGATATTGCAGTTCCGAGATGCGGAAGGCCTCGCGCGAGGCGCGGGCCTGGGTCTCGATTAGGGTCAGCTGCTCGGCGGTGGATTGCACCGTGTCCAGCGAGGTTTCCACATCGCTGAAGGCGGTGAACACCACCTTGCGGTAGTTGGCGATCAGTTCGCGTTCCACCGCGTTAGCGTAATCCTTCTGCGCGGCGATGCGGCCGCCGTCGAAAATGGTCTGCAGCACGCTGGCGCCGATGCTCCAGGCAAAGCCCGCCGGATTGAACAGGTTGCCGATCGCCGCCACCGGGCCATAGCCGGCATCGCCGGTCAGGCCCAGCGAGGGGAAGAAGGCGGCGCGGGCCGCGTCCACATTGGCATGGGCGGCATAGAGGCCGGCTTCCGCCTGGGCGATGTCCGGGCGGCGGCGCAGCAGTTCGCTGGGCAGGCCGGGCTGGACCTTGGGCGGGGTGATGCCATCCAGGTTCTCGCCCTTGACGTCATAGCGTTCGGGAGCATGGCCCAACAGAATGGCCAGGCCGTAACGGGCCTGACGTTCGGCCTGGACAAGACCGGGCAGGCGCGACTGCTGTTGCGCCACCAGAGCCTGCTGTTCGGCCAGATCCAGGTTGGACGACACGCCGCTGGCGACCTTGGCCTGGGTCACGGTCAGGATGCGCTGGGCGGCCTCGACATTGGCGCGGTTGATGGCGATGCGCTCGCGCAGCGACAGGATGGTGAAATACTGGTCGGCCACCTGGGCGGCGATGGAGATGGACACCACCGACTGGGCATAGCGGGCGGAGCGCAGGTTTTCGCGCGCGGCGCGCAGGTTGTGATATTCCAGCCCGAAGAAGTTCTGCTGATAGCTGGCCGACAGGCCGGCGGTGAACCGGTTGGCGGCGCGCGGCACCGCCGAGTTGCCGCCGGCGCGGTTCGCGCCGAAGGAGGCGCCCAGGGTGGGGAACAGGCTGGACAGGGCCACGCCATTGTTCGCTTCGGCCTGCAGCACGCGGGCGGCGGCCATCTCGATATCCAGATTTTCCCTGGCCGCGGTTTCCTGCAGCGGCACCAGTTCCGCGGCGGTAAAGCTGGCCCACCAGTCGGCCTGGGGCCAGACCGGGGCATCCTTGGCCACCTGGGCGGTAAAGCCTTCGGGCACATCGCCGGGGCGGTTGAGCGGGGTGGGATTGGCGGTGCAGGCGGCCAGCGCCAGCACAAGAACGCTGGCGGTCACGCCGCGAAGGGAGGCAGCCCGGAAGGAAGATGTCATCAAACTCTCTTTGCCAATAAGGCGCTGCCCGCCCAATCGGGGACAGCGCCGCGTCAATCCGCTCGATATGCTATACCGGGAGGATACCCCCCCTCTTCAATCCCGCAAATATGGGGACCGGCCGCCTCTTCGCAAGCCCTGTGGCCCCCCGGCCGTGCCCGGCCGGGCGGAAAAAGCCCGCATTTCACATTTTGACGTGGGGATTTTGAATGGGACATGAATATCGGGGGAAAAAAATGGACGGCCGGGCCTGGCCTACGTGGGGGGCACCAGACCCGTCCCGGCCGTCCCTGGTGGCCGACATCCTCTAAGGTGGAGCGCCGGAAGATATTGGCCGGGTTCAGCTTCCTCCCACGCGTGCCCGGCGCAAAGCGGATGGCGCTGCAAAATTGTAACCGTCTGTCGCCTGCGAACCGCGCGGCGGCCAGTGGCGAAAGAAATCTGATGACGCCGTGAAAGCGATGCGGCGTCCTATGGCTCCTACTGTCCCGGCATGGGGCAAGTGTGGGAAAATCACCGCCGTCTTGTGATCGTCACAAAAGATACGAACCGGATATCCTCATGACCTGGCCCTTCCTTGCGCCCATCCTGCTGCTGACCGTCTCCAATGTCTTCATGACCTTTGCCTGGTACGGGCAACTGAAGTTTCCCGCCGCTTCAATCTGGCTGGTGATTCCCATCGCCTGGGGCATCGCCTTTTTCGAATATTGCCTAGCGGTGCCCGCCAACCGTATCGGCCATCAGGTCTATTCTGCCGCCCAGCTCAAGACGATGCAGGAGATCATCACGCTGGTGGTCTTCGCGATCTTCTCGGTGAGCTATCTGGGTGAGGCGCTGAAATGGAATCATGCGGTCGCCTTCCTGTTTCTGTGTGGCGCGGCGTTCTTCTCCTTTCACAAGTTCGCATAGCAAAAGCCCCGCGGCGTGAACCGCGGGGCCTTGCGTCAACGGGACTTGCCGTTCCTGACCGTTACTGGGCCGGAACCTGATTGGGGTCAGCCGTCCGTCCGCTTTCCAGGCGGCGCTGGGTCTGGTTGCCGCTACTGTCGGCCGCGGGCGTATTGTCCGGCGCGGCGCTCAGTTCCACCGTCGTGCCGGTATCGGCACGGGCCGTGGCGTCGGGCGTGGTCACAGTGGCGTTGCCATCTGCCGAGACACTGGGCGTCGTGGCAGAGGGCGTTGCGGCTTCGCCGGTGACGGTGGTGCCGGCATTCACACCGGCCGGATTGCCCGCCGCCGCCACCTGGTTGCTGCTGTCGGCCGTGGCGGCGCGCTCGTGATGCGCCTGGTTCATCGAATCGGCGCGCGATGCACCCGCCGCGAAAGCGGGCGAGGCGCCAAGCGCGATGACGGAAGCGGCAAGAATAAGGCGTTTCATGATATCTCCTGCTCGTTGGGGGCGATCAGGAAACGGCGCCCGCGCGGGTCCGTTGCCGGAACCCGCGCGGAACACCTGAAATACCTTTGTTTTGCCGGATTTGGTTCCGAGGTCTTAGCGGCCCAGACCGAAGGCATGCACCTTGGCATCATGGGTGACGACAAAGACCTTGCCCAGCGCCACCACCGGCTCGCTGAAATGCACCCAGCCCTTCATCACCTGCTTGCTGTCATAGAGCGGCTTGCCACTCACTGCGTCATAGGCAAACAGACGCAGGTTGGTGACGGGCGTGGAGCGCAGCACCGCGCTGACATCGCGGGGCATGCGCTTGTCGCCGGGCTTGGCATAGTTCTGCATCGCCTGGCCCGCGCTCTGCAATGCATACAGCACCCCGTTCGCCACCACCGGCGGGTCGGGCATCACCATGTCGTGCGAGGTCCAGCGCGCCTCGGCGACAATCTTGCCGTCCTTTTCCAGCACCTCGAAGGCCATGACGCTGCCGTTGGGGATCGGGCCGTTGGTGGCGGGGAAGACTGGCGCATCCTTGGACGGATTGCCCAGCATGGGCAGGTAGAGGAAGCGGCGGCCATCGGGCGTCTCATAGGTGGTGATCGCGCCCCACACGCCACGGCCCGGATCGGTGCCGGTTTCCTGATCGTTGCCCAGCTTGGAGGATTCGAACAGCGGCGTCATGTGATCGTCACCGCCCATCTTGGTGGCGTCCAGGATCCGCAGCACCGCTTCCTTCTGGCTGACCGCGACCAGGGTACGACCCTTGAAGCTGAACACCACGGGGCTGGCGCTGCCCGACAGGTCTTTCTGGTTGTTGTGCTTGTAGACCCGGGGCGTGAAGCTATCCACCAGCCGCGCCGCATGCGGAGACAGACGCAGGATGCTGGTGCTGAAATTGCCCGCCGCCGGATCGTAGAGGCCGTCGGAAGTTTCCAGATAGATGCTGCCATCGGGACCCTTGGCGGTGCTGCCACGGCCCCAGGGCGCGGCGGGGCGCGCGCCGCTGGTGTAGAAGCGCGTCACGCTGGGCTTGCTGAGGTCGCGGGTGTCGGCGGCCTGCACCGCCGAGGCATCCAGCAGTGGCCCGTCGCCCTTGCGGACCAGGCCGCTGAGCGCGGCGGCGCCCATCGGCGAGCGCAGATCCTGAACCTCGCCGCAGGCGCGGCCGCTGGTGGTGTAGACGATCTCGTCCACCAGGTTCAGGCTCCAGGCGCGAGCGAAGGGCGGCACGAACTCCACCGGGGTCATCTTTTCGGCGCCGTCCGCCAGGCTCACCGCCCGCAGCTTGCCGTCACTGGGCACGAAGAAGACCAGGCCGCGCGCCTTGTCCACGGTCGGCGTGGCATTGGCGGTGTTGGGGCACAGCCAGTCGGCAGCCTTGGCCGGCTTGATCGGGTTGGGATAGCTCTTTTCCCACAGCCGCTGGCCGCTGGAGGCATCCACGGCGTACAGCACATCGTTCGCGCCCAGGATGTACAGGATGTCCTTGGCGCCGGACGCGGTCTGCACGCCGCCCGCGATCACCGGCGCGGTCATGGTGGAGAGCACGCGGTTGTCAGTGGGCACGCCCAGCTCGGCGGTCCACTGCATCTTCAGGCGGCCGACATTCTTGGGGCTGAGGGTCGTCTCGCCGCGATTCCAGCCGGTGCGTTCCTGGTCATAACCCCAGGTGGGCCAGTCATTGGCCGGCGTGCCGCCGGTCTGCGCGATGCCCGCACCGACGCCCAACAGCGAAACCATCGCGAACGAAAAGAGTGCTTTCTTCGACATGCCGATCCTGCCCCTGATGAATGGGGCCAGCGCCCCGAAAAGAGAGCCGCAACCTCAGGGCCGGGCGATAAAATGTCAACGCCGCAAAAAGGGCGCGGGATGATCCCACGCCCTTTCGCACTCGCACAATTACATAGCCGTTATATCGGCATCACTTCTTGAGACCAAAGGCATGCACCTTGGCGTCGTGTGTGACCAGATACACCTTGCCCAGCGCCACCACCGGCTCGCTGAAATGCACCCAGTTGGTCAGCGTGTTCTTGCTGTCATAGAGCTGTTTGCCCGTGACCGCGTCGAAGGCGAACAGCCGCAGGTTTCCGGTGGGAGTGGCGCGCATGACATTGCTCTCGCTGATCTGCATGCGCTTGTCGCCCGGCTTGAGGAAGTTCTGCATCGGCTGGCCGCCGGTCTGGGTGGCATAGAGCACGCCGTTCGCCACCACGGGGGGGTCGGGCATGATCATGTCGCCCGATTGCCAGCGCGGTTCGGCGCTGATCTTGCCGTCCTTCTCCACCACTTCGAAGGCCATGATGGAGCCGTTGGGCGTTGCGCCCTGATTCACCGCGAAGGGCGGGGCCGCCTTGCCGTTGCCGCCATGCATGGGCAGGTAGAGGAAGCGGCGGCCATCGGGTGTCTTGGCGGTGGTGATCGCACCCCACACGCCACGGCCCGGATCGGTGCCGGTTTCCTCGTCATTGCCCAGGCGCGGCGAGGCCCAGAGCGGGGTGTGATGATCGTCGCCGCCCAGATTGTTGGCATCCAGCAGGCGCAGCACGCCTTCCTTCTGCGTTGCCGCCACCAGCGTGCGGCCATTGAACTCGAACACCACGGGCGAGGCGCTGCCCGACAGGTCCATCCGCAGGTTGTGGGCGTAGTTGGACGGCACGAAGCTGTCCATCAGCCGCACCGCCTTGGGCGCCAGCCGCAGGATGCTTTCGCTGAAATCACCGCGCATCGGGTCCCAGCGGCCGTTGCTGGTTTCCAGGATCACGCTGTTGCCCGGCCCGCGCGCCAGGCCGCCACGGCCCCAGGGCGCGGCAGGGCGCGCGCCGCTGGTGAAGAAATAGGTGGCCTTGGGATTTTGCAGGTCCTTCACATCCATCGCATTGACGGCGGAGGCATCGCGCAACGGGCCCTTGCCCAGCCGCCGGATGCCCGACAGGGCCGCGGCATACATGGGCGAATCCTTGTTCACCACCTCGGCGCAGGCGCGGCCACTGGTGGCATAGACCACATTGTCGATCAGGTTCAGGCTCCAGGACCGGGCGAAGGGCGAGGTGAACTCGGTCGGCGTCATGCGCTCGGCCCCATCCGCCAGGTTGGCGGCCCGCAGCTTGCCGTCACCCGAGATGAAGAACACCAGCCCACGCGCCTTGTCGATGGTCGGCGTGGCCTGCGGCGTGTTGGAACACTGCCAGTCCGGTGGCTTGGTCGCCGGCACATCGTTTTTATAGGTCTTCTGCCAGACGATCCTGCCGTCATTCGCATCCAGCGCGAACAGCGTGTCGTCGCGGCCGTGAATGAACAGAAGGTCGCGCCTGACGCCCCCGACATCCACGCCCGCCACGATCACCGGCGCGGTGACAGTGGACAGGGTGTTCAGTTCGGTGGGGGTGGAAAGCTGGGTGCTCCAGACATTGCGCAGGCGCGATGCGTTGCGGGTGGAGAGCGTGGTCTCGGCCCGGTTCCAGCCCGACCGTTCGGGATCATAGCCCCAGGTCAGCCATTCATTGACCGGCGGCGGCTCCGGTGCGGCGGTGATGGGACGCGGCGGCAGGGCGCGCAGGTCGGCATCCATCGCGTTCAGCTTGGCGCGGGTGATGCTGGGCACGAACTGGCGGATTTCCGGCAGGGTGAAGTCGCGGGCCTGGGCCGATTGCGGGTTGGCCAGGATTTCGGGGAAGTGCTTCTGGAACACCGCCTTGGCGGCGGCATTGTCGGTCATTTCGCCGATGGTGGCGGTCTCGGTATTCCACGGTCCGCCGGAGGATTGGGCGAGAGCGGTTTGCGCGATGACGGCCGCGCCGCACAGCAGCCCCGCCACCAGCGAGACGGCGACAAGTCGGGAGAGTTTCATGAAGAGGTCCTTCGGTTTCCCGCCGCCGGCGGCAGGCCGAAACGGCTTCAAAGACGCGGGTCTGCCGCCCGCTGATCGGTATGAAGGGTCAGGCGAGGGCGGCGAAATGTCAACCGAGCGCCGCATATCGTCCGGTTCCGTTACGGCGTGTTTCCCCACCTGTTTGCCGTCTTCTCGCCCGGCATGATCCCCAGCCACAGCGCCGCCGTGACCAGCAGCAGGATGATCCCGCCCGCCGCATGGGTCGCCACCATTTCCGAATGAAAGGTGGCGGCCAGCAGCGCGCCGGTCAGGGCCAGCAGCACGCCGCCCGCCCACCAGCCGGAATAGCCCAGGTCGTGCAGCCGCGGCACGGCGATCACCAGCAGGCCCAATGCCGCCGCGATACCCGCGGGCGCTTCCAGCCAGCGGAACAGCACCAGCGCCAGCGCCAGGATTACCATGCTGGCCCAGAAGGTGGCGCGGTTGGTACGGCGGTGAAAAATGCGGTGAATGATGGTCATCGCGCTCTCTGTGACTGCCAGTCATGCACTGCCTGCGAGGGCAGGGCGAAGTTCAGGATGTTCAGGGTGAGATTGTCGCGGATCATCACACAGACGAATAGCTCCATTGCCAGCGCCAGCGCGACGGTGGTGCGGACTTTCAGGCGCGAGGCCAGCCAGAAGCCGGACGCCATCATCACCGTGTCCATCACCGAGTTGAGGATGCTGTCGCCCGCATAGCCCGCCGCCAGGGCCTGGCGGCGATAGGCCTCGATCACCATGGGCGAGTTCTCGGCGATCTCCCAGCCGATCTCGATGCCCATGGCGATCAGCAGTCGCGCCGGAAAGGACAGGTGCGGCGCGATCAGGTGCAGAAGGCCATAGAACAGGAAGCCGTGGATGATGTGCGAAAAGCTGTACCAGTCGCTGACCTGCTGCGACATGCGCGGGCTGTATACATCGCTTTCCCACAGCGCGACGCCGCCGGGTGCGGTGAAAGGCTGGCCCAGCGCGTACAGGGCCGCGACCTGCGCCGCCACCAGCAGCGCGGCGGCTGCGAGGGCAAGGTTACGGGTGAGGATCATGCCGTCAGCCGCTCGCCCAGGGATTGTCATGGAAACCGTCCACCGGGCGCAGCGGCACCGGCAGCGCCGGATTGGCGCCAATGTAAAGTTGCAGGGTCATCTGGTTGGTCGCCTTGTCCCACACCATCTGCGGGGCATGGCCGCCGGGCTTGCGGAAGGTGTCGCCGTCGAAATCGAAGTCGCGCGGCTTGACCGTGCCCCAGTTGTTGGCGAGGTCGGAGGCCAGCCGCCCGCGCAGTTCCATGATCTTCGCGGTGCTGCCGGCGGCGCCGACATAATTGGGCGCGCTGACCCGCACCTGTCCGGTGGCCAGGATTTCCACCCGGGCCGCCACCAGCGTGCCGTCCTTTTCATAACCGCCCTCCCATTTGCCCACGGGCGGCGTGGGCCTGGAGCAGGCCGCCAGCGCCATCAGCGCCAGGCCCATCAAGAACAACCGCATGACCCCTCCCTATGCATGGCGACTCAGGCGTTTCCCGGCCGCGATGGTAACCCGATCTCCACCCCTTCGGCATCCCGCCCGAACCCCGCGATTCCGTGCCAAATCCGCATGGGAGGCCGAAAACCGGGCCAGCTTTCCTCCGGCTTCTTGCCCCGGATCGCGGGGAGCGCTATCCCCCTGTCCGCATTTTCCTCCGTTTCCAAGGGACTGTCCGCCAATGCCGCTGCCGCCGAATTTCCTCGCCGAATCCCTGGGCCGCATCAAGCCCTCGCCCACCATTGCGGTGACCACCAAGGCGCGCGAGCTGAAGGCGGCGGGCATGGATGTGATCGGGCTGGGCGCGGGCGAGCCGGATTTCGACACGCCCCAGAACATCAAGGACGCCGCCATCAAGGCCATCCATGACGGCCAGACCAAGTATACGGCGGTGGAAGGCATTCCCGAACTGCGCGCCGCCATCGCCGCCAAGTTCAAGCGCGAGAACAA
>DASTMN010000178.1:0-7209 GCA_035714165.1 Rhizomicrobium sp. | reverse complement strand
CGCGGCGAAACCGCGGGCTTGGCGGGCGGCGGCGTGGTGACCGAGGCGACCGTCATCTTCCCGTGCAGCAGGTCCAGCGCATAGGACAGCTGGAAGTCGTCATACTTCTTGCCCGGCGCGGGCTTGATGACCGGGGCGCTGGCCCGCTTGTCCGGGACCGGCTCGCCCGACAGATGGCCGCGCAGGTCCGCTTCGGACGGGCGCGCCAGCTTGGGCGTGTTGGCCTCGTCGCCCTGCGCCACATGGATGTCGGGGATGATGCCCTGGGCCTGGATCGAATGACCCGACGGCGTGTAGTAGCGCGCGGTGGTCAGGCGCAGCGCGCCGCGCTTCTCGCCCAGGGGAATGATGGTCTGCACCGATCCCTTGCCGAAGCTGGTCATGCCGATCACGGTGGCGCGCTTGTGGTCCTGCAGCGCGCCCGACACGATTTCCGAGGCCGAGGCGGTACCGGCATTGATCAGCACCACGATGGGCTTGCCTTCGGTGATGTCGCCGGCTTTGGCGTCATAGCGCTGGGTATCCTCGCTGTGGCGGCCACGGGTGGAAACGATCTCGCCCGAATTGAGAAAATCGTCCGAAACCTGGATCGCCTGGTCGAGCAGCCCGCCGGGATTGTTGCGCATGTCGAGCACGTAACCCTTGATGCCGGGGCCGATCTGCTTCTTCAGCTCGCGCACCGCGCGTTCCAGCCCGTCGGCGGTCTGTTCGTTGAAGCCCGGCAGGCGGATATAGCCGATATCGCCCTCGGCGCGGAAGGTGGCGGCATCCACCCGCACGATGGCGCGGGTCAAGGTCACTTCAAACGGCTTCTTCTCGCCTTCGCGCAGCACGGTAAGGACGATCTTGCTGCCCGCGGGGCCGCGCATCTTGTCGATCGCCTCGTTCAGCGGCAGCCCGGCAATGGACTCGCCGTTGATTCCGGCGATGCGGTCGCCCGACTTGATGCCGGCGCGACTGGCGGGCGTGCCGTCGATGGGCGAGATCACCTTGATCAGCCCGTCTTCCTGCGTCACCTCGATGCCGACGCCGCCGAACTGGCCGCGCGTGGTGATCTGCATGTCGCCGTAATTCTTGGCGTCCATATAGCTGGAATGGGGATCGAGATTGGACACCATACCCTGGATGGCAGCGTCGATCAGTTCGCTGTCCTTGACCGGGCGCACATAGTTGGCGCGCACGCGCTCGAAGGCATCGCTGAACAGGTCGAGCTGGCCATAGGCCGAGGCGTCGTTGGCGCCGCGCGCCTCGGGCAGCGCCACAAGGGCCACGGCCAGGCCGCCGACCAGGCCCAGGCCAACCAGCGCGATCTTGTTCATTTCGTCATTGCCTTTCATAGCCCGGCGCGCAATTTCAGTTTCAGCCAGGGCGCGGGACTGGTGCCATGCCCGCCGCGCCGCATTTCAAAGTAAAGCCGGTTGTCCGGGCCGTCTGGAGCCATGGTTCCCACCGGCTCGCCCGCCAGCAAATGATCGTTCGGCCTGACGGTCACACGACCCAGCCCTGCCAATACCAGATCGTAGCCGCTGGTGATTTCCAGGATCAAGACCTGTCCGGCCTTATGGTAAGGACCGGCATAAAGAACCTTGCCGTCGGAGGGCGCGATCACCTGCGCGCCCGGCCGGGTGACATAGGAAATGCCCCGGTTTCCGGCTTCGCCCGCATCCACCACCGTGCCCACCACCGGTTCCAGCAGCGAGTTCCGGGCCGGGCCGTTCTCGCCGCCGCCATTCTGGGCCGTCACGAAGACCACACTGGGTTCCGCCCCGCCCTTCTGGCGCAGGGCCTTGACCTTGGCCAGCAGGGACTGGAAGTCCGACGCCTGGCGGGCGGTGGCCGCCATCTGGACCCGCAGCGTCTCGTAACTGGCGCCGGCGGTTTCGGCTTCCTTCTCCTTCTGCGCCAGCAGGCCATCCAGTTCGGTGCGGGCCGCGGTCAGGCTTGCCGCCGTGGCGGCGGCCTCGCGGCGGCGGGCTTCCAGCCGGGCGCGGCTGGTCTTCAGGCCTTCGATCCGGCGCGACAGCGCCGCCGCCTGGGCATAGACCGGCGGCAGGCTGGCCCCGATCAGCATCGCGCCACGCGCCGCGCCCAGCGCATCGTCGGGCCGCATGGCCAGCGCCGGGGGCATGTCATGCTGCAGCCTTTGCAGCACCGCCAGCAGCCGCGTCACCGCCACCCGGTCATTGGCGAAGCCCGCGCTCAGTCTTTCATTCTCCGCCGTCAGCGCGGCGATGGCCTGATCGGCGGCAATGGTTTCGCGTTCCAGTTCGGCGATGCGGGCGGCGGTGGCGACCAGCCGGTTGCGCAGATCGGCGGCCTCGTCCGCCAGCGCCGCACTTTTCTCACGGGCGGAGGCAAGCTGGGGCTGGCCCTTTTTGAGTTCGCTGGACAGGGCCTGAAGCTGGTCGGCGCTGGACGGCAGTTTCGCCAGCGCCCTGGCCGGAAGCGCCTTGGACAGGTCCATGGGAATGTCGGACGGAATCTGCGGCGCGGCGGCGCGCTGGGCCGGACGCGGCGTGGGACGCACCGGCGCGATCACGCGCGCCTCTTTCTTCACAGGCTTTGCCGGCTTTCCGGTCTGGGCGGCGGCGGGCGCCAGCGCCAACGACACCAGCGCCGCCGACAGAAGAAAGCGCAACCGCTGCGTCACACCGGTCTCACAATCAGCGAATGGCCGGTCATCAAGGCGGGCCTGGGAATGTCCATCAGGTCCAGCAGGGTGGGCGCGACATCGGCCAGCCGGCCATTCTCCAGCGTGATGCCTTTGGGGCCGCCCAGCACGATCACCGGAACGTCCAAGGTGGTGTGCGCGGTATAGGGTTCGGCGGTTTTCGGATCGCGCATCATCTCGATATTGCCGTGATCGGCGGTCACCAGCATCACGCCGCCCGCCTGTTCGATGGCGGCGCGCAGCCGCCCCAGGCACTGGTCCACCACGCCCACCGCCGCCACCGCCGCATCCATCACGCCGGTATGGCCCACCATGTCGGGATTGGCATAGTTGCAGACGATCAGGTCATAGCGGCCCGAAGCGATGGCCTCTTCCAGCTTTTCGGTGACCTGGAAGGCGCTCATCTCCGGCTTGTGGTCATAGGTCGCCACCTTGGGGCTGGGCACCAGGATGCGGTCCTCGCCCGCGAAGATGTCCTCGCGCCCGCCATTCAGGAAGAAGGTGACATGGGCGTATTTCTCGGTCTCGGCGATGCGCAGCTGATGCAGGCCGCGCGCCGCGACCACTTCGCCCAAAGTCTCGCGCACATCCTCCGGCGGAAAGACCGCGCCCATCAGCGGCTTCAGATCCTGCGCATATTCCGTCAGCCCGGCGGCGGCGCTGAACTGCGGCACGCGCGGGCGCTCATAGCCGTCAAAGCCCTTGTCCAGCAGGGCGGCGGAAATCTCGCGCGCCCGGTCGGCGCGGAAATTGGCGAACAGCAGCGCGTCGCCGTCTTCCACGCCCGCATAATCGCCCAGGATGCAGGGCAGCAGGAACTCGTCCGTGACATCGGCCTCATAGGAGGCCGCGATCGCGTCGTGCGCCGTGTCGAAGCGGCGGCCCGATGCCTCGACGATCGCGTTGACGCATTTCTCCACCCGGTCCCAGCGCTTGTCGCGGTCCATCGCATAGAAGCGGCCCGACAGGGTCGCCAGCCGCACGCCCGCCAGGCCGTCAATGTCCGCCAGGAATTTTTCGACAAAGCCCTGCGCGCTTTTGGGCGGGGTGTCGCGGCCGTCCAGAAAGGCATGGACGAAAACCGGCACACCCGCTTCCGAGACGATCCGCACCAGCGCGGCGATGTGATCCTGATGGGCATGCACGCCGCCGGGCGACAGCAGGCCCATCACATGCACGGCGCGGCGGCCCGCCTTGGCTTTGGCAATGAGGTCCAGCAGCACCGGGCGGCGCGCCAGCGAGCCATCCTCGATGGCGACATCGATGCGCGGCAGGTCCTGGGCGACGATGCGCCCGGCCCCGATATTCATGTGGCCGACCTCGGAATTGCCCATCTGCCCCTTGGGCAGGCCGACCGCGCTGCCGGAGGTCGCCAGCAGGGCATGCGGGCAGTCCGCCAGCAGCCGGGTGTAGTTGGGCGTGGCGGCGGCGGTGATGGCGTTGTCGGGCGCCGCTTCGGGGCGCCAACCCCAACCGTCCAGAATGCAGAGAAGTGCGGGCCGTTTCATGAAGAATCCTGCTTGCCAGTCTGAAAATAGGAAGCGAGGCCCGGCCTGTCCATCAGGCCTTGCGCAGGGCTGTTCCGCGCCGGGGCTTAACGGAACTTGGGACCGGTGGTCCAGAGCACGATGGATTTGCGCGTGCCGGACACGACCGGCGTGACCCGGTGCAGGACATAGGAGGGAAAGGCGACCACAGCGCCCCGCGTCCGGGGCGCGGTTTCAATCCGGTTGCCGGACTGGAATTCCAGGTTGCCGCCTTCATATTGCGCGCCATCGCTCATCTGCACCGAAATGGACAGCTTGCGCCGCACGCGCAGCGGTCCCTGATCCACATGCCAGTCGTAATGGCCGCCCTCGCTGCCGTGATAGATGGTGTACTGGAAATTCTCCGAAAAGCCCGACAGGTCGAACTGGTAGCTCTGGCTGTTGATGCCCCGGATCACCGCCTGCATCCGGTCATAGAACCAGCGCGTGTCGGGATTGGGCTCTATCCAGGCGGTCTGGGTGATGCGGATGCGGTTCTTTACCTGGCCCTGAGCCTGGCCCTGGCCGCCATCGAACAGCGTCGCCTTGTCCTCGGCCAGGCTGTCGCCATAGGCCTGGATGCGGTCCAGCTCCTCGGCCGCGAAAATGCCATCCCAGGCGGTGAATGCCTGTGTGGCCAGACGATCACTGTCGTCCATCCTGTCGCCCCCCGGTGACAACAGGACGCTAGTCCCCAGGTTACAAAACGTCCATTGCGCGGGTGCAGCAATCGGCGGAGCGTGAGAACACGGCATTTCCCGCAAAGCGCGCTATGATGCCGCCAGGGAAGGGCGATGCAGAGCAGGACAATCTTCGGCCGGCATTATGCCCTGGCGGTGGTGGCGGTCATTTTCGTGGCCCTGCTGGCGGCGGCGGGACTGCGCTCCACGCCCGGCGTGCTGATGGTGCCGTGGGAACAGGCCTTCGGCTGGTCGCGCGGCCAGATCAGCCTGGCGGCCGCCACCGGCATCTTCCTGTTCGGCCTGACCGGCCCCTTTGCCGCCGCCGCCATGCAGCGCTTCGGCATCCGCGCCACGGTGGTGGCGGCGCTGGCCATGATGGCGCTGTCCACCCTGGCCAGCCTGTTCATGACCCATCCCTGGCAACTGGTCGCCACCTGGGGCGTGGTGTCGGGCATCGGGTCGGGCTGCATCACCAATGTGCTGTCGGCCACCATCGTCAACCGCTGGTTCGTCACCAACCGGGGGCTGGTGATGGGGCTGTTCGCCGCTTCCACCTCCACCGGCACGCTGATCTTCATTCCTGTCCTGTCGGCCATCGCGCAGGCGGGCGGCTGGGAGCCGGTGGTGCTCTGCGTCGCCGCCGCCATGACATTGCTGATTCCGCTGGTGCTGTGGCTGCTGCCCGAATGGCCCGCCGATGTGGGGCAGGTGCCTTATGGCGCCGATCCCGGCCATCCCCCACCCGCGCGGATGACCGGCAACCCGCTGAAGACCGCCTTCACCGCGCTGGGCGACGGCGTGAAAAGCCGCGACTTCTGGCTGCTGTCCGGGACCTTCTTCGTCTGCGGCTTCACCACCAACGGGCTGGTGGGCACCCATATGATCGCGCTGTGCAGCGATTACGGCATGGCGGCGGTGGCGGCGGGCAGCCTGCTGGCGATCATGGGCCTGTTCGACCTGGTGGGCACCACCGCCTCGGGCTGGCTGACCGACCGGCTGGACCCGCGCAAGCTGCTGTTCGTCTATTACGCGGTGCGCGGCCTGTCGCTGATTTACCTGCCCTTCGCCGATTTCACCTTTTACGGCCTGTCGCTGTTCGCGGTGCTGTACGGGCTGGACTGGATCGCCACCGTGCCCCCCACCCTGGCCATCGCCAACCGCACCTTCGGCACCGCCCGCGCGCCCATCCTGTTCGGCTGGATATCGGCCAGCCATCAGGTCGGGGCGGCCAGCGCCGCCTTCCTGGCCGGAGCCAGCCGCACCGCCACCGGCTCCTATCTCCAGGCCTTCGTGGTGGCGGGATTCGTCGCCATCGCCGCCGCCTTTTTGTCGCTGCTGATCGGGCGGGGACGGGCGGACACCCAGGGGGCAAACCCCACCCCCTCGGCAGCCTGAACCCGGCAGGGTTTGCCGGGCCGCGTCCGCCGCCAAACCAAACACTGTTCAAGCATTTGATTTTAAACAGATAATTTTGGCGGCCAAACGGCACGAAACTGGCAAAGACCTGCGCGGACCAAAGGCAGAAGCCGATCATGCGCCGTGCACACTCTTATATCCGTATCGCCACCCTGCTGATGGGGGGCCTGATCGCCGCCCTGACCGCCACCGGACCGGCCCTGGCTTTCAGCCGGGTCAAGGACCTGGTGGAGGTGCAGGGCATCCGCGACAACATGCTGGTCGGCTATGGCCTGGTGGTCGGCCTGAACGGCACCGGCGACAGCCTGAAGAACGCGCCTTTCACCCAGCAGAGCATCCAGACCATGCTGGAACGGCTGGGCACCAACACCCGCGGCCAGATCATGCAGACCAAGAACGTGGCCGCCGTGATGGTGACCGCCTCGCTGCCCGCCTTTGCCGCGCCGGGCACCCGCATTGACGTGTCGGTGTCGGCGATGGGCGACGCCAAGAATCTCCAGGGCGGCACCCTTTTGGTCACCACCCTGTTCGGCGCCGACGGCCAGATCTATGCGCTGGCGCAGGGACCCGTCGCCATCGGCGGCTTCTCCGCCCAGGGCGATGCCTCCAGCGTGACGCGCGGCGTGCCCACGGCGGGCCGCATCGCCAACGGCGCCATCGTGGAAAAGGATACCGGCTTCAAGCTGGCGGGCCTGAACAGCCTGAAACTGTCGCTGCGCAATCCCGACCTGACCACCGCCACCCGCATCGCCAAGGCCGTGAACGCCTATCTGGGCGGCAGCGCCGCGCAGGCGGTGGACCCGTCCAACATCGAACTGAATGTGCCCGCCAGCTATCCCGGCGGCGTGATGGCGCTCTTGACCGATATCGAGCAGGTGAAGGTGGACCCCGACCAGGGCGCCAAGGTCATCAT
>DASTMN010000177.1:0-19989 GCA_035714165.1 Rhizomicrobium sp. | reverse complement strand
CCCTTCAGCCCGCCCGGCGCGGTGGCGGTGACATAGCCTTCGGCCAGGTCGATCTTGGCACCCATCGCCTCCAGCGCCATCAGGTGCAGTTCCACCGGCCGCGCCCCGATGGCGCAGCCGCCGGGCAGCGACACCTTGGCCTCATGCTGGCGGGCCAGCAGCGGCGCCAGCACCTGAAAGCTCGCCCGCATCTTGCGGACCATGTCATAGGAGGCGAAGACCGAGGTGATCTCGCGCGCTTCCAGCCGCATGGTGTCGCCCTCGCCGAAGCGGGCGGCCATCGTCACCTGCACGCCCACGCCGAAGCTGACCAGCAGCTCGGCCATGGCGCGCACATCGGCCAGGCGCGGCACATTGGCCAGCACCAGCGGTTCGGGCGTCAGCAGCGACGCCGCCATCAGCTTGAGGGCGGCGTTCTTGGCGCCGCTGATGGGGATTTCCCCGTTCAGGCGGCGTCCGCCCCGGATGCGAATTCTGTCCATGGTGACGGTTGTAGCCCGCCCCGGCGGCGGGAGGAAAGCGCCCGTGGCGCGGGACTAATCCTTGTTTCCGGCAGGGGGGGCGGCAGAGGCCCCGGCGGAGTTTTCCACAGGCTGCACGGGGTTTTTCGCCGCCCCGGCGGCGGGGCTTTCGGGGCCGGACGGACGGTCCGGGGCGGCCGGGGTCTGTTTCCGGCGGCGCAGATTGGCGCGGAGCGCCGCCGCCAGCTTTTCGGGAGAGGAACGGGCCATATCAATAAGTGCGCGATTCGATCAAACCGGCGCTTTCCTTTGGAGAATCCTTACGTTATAGCAGCGCACCCTTCGTTAAGGGCTGGGCCGTATGGTCCGGAATTACCACGGTTGCCGATGTAGCGTAGTGGTAGCGCAATCCCTTGGTAAGGGATAGGTCGTGAGTTCGATTCTCACCATCGGCACCATTCGCCTGTTCGCCATGCGTCGCGGCAGTCAGGCTGGTTCAAATCCCTTGTTGAAAAGAGATATGGCGTCGAACCGTTCAAGCCTGTCGGCTTGAGGGCTGCCGCCGCCATCAGCATTGATGGTGATTTTCCTGGTGTCGCGCCTGGTTGAGAAGGCGATGCCAGCTTGCGACAGACGCGTTTCACGTCCCTGGCATTTGCCATCTTTGTGTATGAAAGCCGGGAATGGAACATAATATGAACATGCGGAAGCTGGTGAAGCTCAAAATCCTGGTGGGTGCCGGCCGGCCAGTTTTTTCAGCACGGGCAGAAGCGGGCGCTCGCTGTCGTCATAATCCTTCCATGCCGAACTTTTTCCGATCAGGGCAGGGGCTGTGCGGATGGTGAAGGCCTTGGGGTCCAGTCCTTTCTTCACCTGCGACCATGTGAGAGGCATGGATACGGTGGCGCCGTCGCGCGCGCGCGGCGACAGCGGCGCCACCGCCGTCGCCATGCGGTCATTGCGCAGGTAATCGAGGAAGATTTTTCCCGTTCGTTTGGCCTTGGACATGTTGATCAGGTATTTCTCCGGGCTGTCGGCGGCCATGCGGGCGCAGATTTCGCGGGCGATGGCCTTGGCTTCCTTCCAGCCGATGGATTTTCCGGCTGCAAAGGGCGTGACCACATGCAGCCCCTTGCCGCCGGTGGTCTTGGCGAAGGTCACCAGGCCCAGTGTCTCCAGCCGGTCCTTCAGTTCCTTGGCCGCCGCGATCACATCCGTGAAATCCAGTCCCGGCGCGGGATCGAGGTCGAACACGAAGCGCCCCGGCATCTCCGGTTGGCCGGGAGCGCAGTTCCAGGGATGGAGTTCCAGCACGCCAGCCTGCGCCGCCGCCGCCAGCGCCTCCGGCCGGTCAATCTGCAGATAGGGCTTGCGGTCGCCGGACACTTTCACCTGGGTGAAAAGGGCCGATTGGCCCGCGCCGGCATGGCGCTGGAAAAAGCGCTGTTCGCCCGCGATGCCATCCGGTGCGCGCACCAGCGAGCAGGGACGGCCCTGGATATGGGGCAGCATCCAGTCCGCCACCGCCTGGTAATAGCGCGCCAGCTCCAGCTTGGTGACGGGCTTTTCATCACCCGCATCGGGCCAGAGCGGCTTGTCCGGGTTGGAGATGGGAATGTTCATCACCACGGCCGTCCCACCGGAGGTCTTCACCGTTTTTGTCTGCGTGGCCCTCCTGGGCTTTGCCAGCGGCTTGTGCTTCTTCGGCGTCTCGGCTTCCACCTCGGCGGCGGGCTTGTCGGCCCGCAGGCCCTTGAAGGCGGCCTGGCGCACATTGCCGTCGCCGGTCCAGCCCGCGAACTCGATCTCGGCCACCAGTTCGGGCTTCACCCAATGCACCCCGGTTTCCCGGCGTGGCGCATTGCGTCCGCCAAATGGATTTTCCCGCGCCGCAACTGCTTTGAGACGCGGCAGCAGCCGCTTGACCTTGTCGGCGGAATAGCCGGTGCCCACGCGCCCGACATACACAAGGTGATTGCCGCGATGCACGCCCACCAGCAGCGAGCGGAATTTCCCCGCCGTCGTGCTCCAGCCGCCGATCACCACCTCGTGCCCGGCGCGGCATTTGGACTTGGTCCAGTTGTCGCCGCGCCCGCTGCGATAGGGGGCATCGGCGCGCTTGGAGACGATGCCTTCCAGGTTCATCCGGCAGGCCGATTGCAGCACCGCGTCGCCGCCACTGGCGAAATGCTCGACATAGCGCAGCGTGTCGCCTTTGCCTTTCAGCAGCTTTTCCAGGCGGGCCTTGCGCTGTGACAGGGGCAGGGCGCGCAGGTCTTCTCCCCCGGCGAACAGCAGGTCGAAGGCAAAAAAGATCAGCGCCTGCGATTTTCCATCCGACAGCGCGGCCTGCAGCGCCGCGAAGTCCGGTGCGCCATTATGATCTAGGGCGCAGACCTCGCCGTCCATGATGGCGTCGGGCAGCTTTGACGCAACCTTGGCGATCGCATCGAAACGCTTTGTCCAATCCAGACCCTTGCGCGTGAACAGGCGGGCCTTCCCGTTCTCGACATGCAGTTGCATGCGATAGCCGTCGAACTTGACCTCGTGCAGCCAGCCGGCGCCACCGGGCGGCGCGTCCACCAGCTTGCACAATTGCGGTTCGACGAATTTGGGCAAATGCGCCACCTTGCGCGGTTTGGCCTGCGGCGCGTCATCCGTATCGCCACGCGGCTTCGATTGCCAGACGGCATCGGCCTTGAACGTCCTGGCTCGCATGAAGGGCCTGGGCGTCTTTCCGGTGCCTTTCTCGATGGCGGCCATGACGCGGCCGGATGCCACGGAACGATCCTTCTTCAGAACGGCCTCGCCATTCCCGGTCCTGGCATACTTGTCCTTGTGCTTGATCAGCAGCCAGTTGTTGCGCTTGCCGCCGTTGCGGTCGCGCTTCATGCGGACCAGCACCCAGGACCCGTGCAGCTTCTCGCCCGCCAGCACGAATTTCAGGTCGCCCCTGGCCAGCATGCGGTCGGGATCGCCTTCCGGCATCCAGAAGCCGCGATCCCACAGCATGACCGTGCCGCCACCATACTGGCCCTTGGGAATGGTGCCTTCAAAGTCACCGTAATCCAGCGGATGGTCTTCGACCTCGACCGCCAGGCGCTTTTCAGCCGGGTCCAGCGAGGGGCCGCGCGTCACCGCCCAGGAGCGGAAGGTGCCGTTCAGTTCCAGCCGGAAATCATAATGCAGCCGCGTGGCGGCGTGCTTCTGGATCACATAGCGCAGGGCGGGAGCCTCGGTGACCGCCGCGTGCCCGCTGGGCTCGGCGGTGCGGGTAAAGTCGCGCATCGCCTGGTATTTCTTCAGGGCGGCGCGGACTTTTGTCTTGGGAGATTTCTTCTTGCGGGTCGCCATGAATGTCCCTGTGGAAACATAGTTCCTTCACGGCGTTTCCGTTCCGGTTCCCCAAAGGAAAACCGTCATGGCCGTGCGAAAGAAAGTCAAAGCCGCCAGCCGCAGCAAGGCCCGCCCGGCGCACCGGGCCGCGGCCAAGCGAGGCCACCACAAGCCCGCCAATACCAACGAGCCGCATCTGTCGGCCCGGCCATTGTGGCAGGGGCAGTTGCGCCTGTCGCTGGTGTCCTGCCCGGTGGCGCTCTATGGCGCGACCAGCAAATCGGGCGACATCTCGTTCCACCTGCTCAATCCCGAGACCAACAACCGCATCCGCATGGTGCCCACCGATCCCGATACCGGCCCGGTGGAGCGCGCCGACCTGGTGAAGGGCTATGAGATCACCAAGAACCATTATGTGATCCTGACTCCGGACGAACTGGAAGCGGTGAAGCTGGAAACCACCAGGACCATAGACATCGAGCGCTTCGTGGACGAGACCCAGATCGACCGCCTTTACTGGAACGCGCCCTACTACCTGGTGCCCAGCGGCAAGGAGGGCGTAGAGGCTTATACGGTGATCCGCGAAGCGCTGGCCGAGGCCGGGCGTATCGCGCTGGGCCGGGTGGTGATGCACAGCCGCGAGCGCATGGTGGCGCTGGAGCCGCGCGACAAGGGCATGCTCTGTTACACCTTGCGGATGGGCGATGAAGTGGTGCAGCCCAAGGATGCCTTCGAGGATATTCCCGCCGGACGTCCCAACAAGGAGATGATCGAGATCGCCCGCAAGATCATCGAACAGAAGGAAGGCGCGTTCGAGCCGGAGAGTTTCCAGGACCGTTACGAGAATGCCCTGCGCGACCTGATCCGCCGCAAGCAGAAGGGCGAAAAGCTGGTCACCGCCGAGCCGGTGGAAGATGACAATGTCATTGACCTGATGGAGGCCTTGAAAAAAAGCCTGAAGGGCAAGGGCGCCAAGGCACGGCCGGACAAGCCTGCCCGCCGTCGTGCACGGTAGGGCGGGCATTGCCGCCCGGGCCTGGCCGGTGAGGTTCTCCATGCTCTGGTAAAGGTCCTGCGTCTCGTTGACGAGGGCACGGGCGGCCACCTCGAGTTTCGGCTTTCGACCAGTTCTCCACCGGTATGGACTATGTCTGGGTCAATGGCATATTGGCGGTCAACAAAGGCAAGCTGACCGGAGCCCGCGCCGGAAAGGCGCTGCGATTCCAGCGGCGGGCGGCATGCCGGAGTTGAAGTCCGGTCCCAGTAGATATCCGGCACGGATAAATAGAAAAAGGGAAGACGCGTGCATCAACCGCCACCGGCCCGTCCGGGCATGCGCGAGGAGGAGGTCGAAACCCCCGCGCTGCTGATCGACCTGGATGCATTCGAGTACAATCTGGACCGCATGGCGCGGATGCTGGCGCCGACCGGGACGCGCCTGCGCGCCCATGCCA
This sequence comes from Rhizomicrobium sp., assembly GCA_035714165.1. Classification (GTDB taxonomy): domain Bacteria; phylum Pseudomonadota; class Alphaproteobacteria; order Micropepsales; family Micropepsaceae; genus Rhizomicrobium. The sequence continues at coordinate 14,738 of DASTMN010000177.1, read as the reverse complement.
AGACCCACAAGTCGCCGGTGATCGCCAACCTGCAGATGGCGCGCGGCGCGGTGGGCCAATGCGTGCAGAAAGTGGCCGAGGCCGAGGTGATGGCCTGGGGCGGCGTGCCCGACATCCTGGTGAGCAACGAAGTGGTCGGCCCGGCCAAGCTGGCGCGGCTGGCGGCGCTGTCCCGCATCGCCCGCGTGGCGGTGTGTGCCGACGATGCCCGCCAGGTTGCCGCCATCGCGGAGGCCGCCGCCGATGCGGGGGTGCGGCTGACGGTGCTGGTGGAAGTGGATGTCGGCGCGGGCCGCTGCGGCGTGGCGCCGGGCGCGGAGGCGGTAACGCTGGCGCAGGCGATCTGCCGCTCGCCGCACCTGATTTTTGGCGGGTTGCAGGCCTATCACGGCAATGCCCAGCACCTGCGGACGCTGGCGGAACGCCAGGCCGCCATTGGCGGCGCGGTGGATGCCTGCCGGATGACGCTGGAAGGGCTGGCGCGGGCGAAGATCGCCTGCCCGGCGGTGAGCGGCGCGGGCACCGGCACTTTCGAGCTGGAAGCGGCCAGCGGCGTCTATACCGAGATTCAGGCGGGCAGCTATCTGTTCATGGATGCCGATTACGGCCGCAACCTGGATGGCGGCGGCGCGCCGGTCTCCGGCTTCCGCAACGCGCTGTTCGTGCTGTCCACTGTGATGAGCGCCGCCCGCACGCAGACCGCGGTGCTGGATGCGGGCCACAAGGCGGTGTCGGTGGACAGCGGCCTGCCGCTGGTCTGGCAGCGTCCGGGCCTGCGTTATGTGGGGGCGTCCGACGAGCATGGCCAGCTTGCGGTGGCGGACGGCAACGACCGTCCGGCGCTGGGCGAGAAGCTGCGGCTGGTGCCGGGGCATTGCGATCCCACCGTGGACCGTTTCGACTGGTATGTCGGCGTGCGCGGCGGCCGCGTCGAATGTCTCTGGCCCGTCGCGGCCCGTGGCGCGATGGGCTGACGTTTGGCGAAGGCCTGCAGCTGGGCGCGGTGGCGGCGTGGCAATCCCATGCGGCCCGCAACAGCGATCATGCCGCGCGGGCGCGGGGTGATAGCGGCCATGTTCTGGGATATGCGGCCAGGCGCAGCGGCCGGCTGGATCTGCGCCTGGGCGGTGACCTGTGCTGGGGCGGCATGGATGTGACCCGGAGCGTGGCGGCGCTGGGCCAGGTGCTGACCAACCGGCAGGACCAGAATGTGGGCCAGGTGTTCTTCCGGGGGGGATGGCATGTGACGGGCTGTTTCCGCTTGAAATTCCCGCAGTCATGGATGAGGAAGGTGTCAATGGCGGCCAACAGGGTTGGCTGTCGCGGCGGGCGCGGATGACTTCCGTCCACCCGATTGATACGCGCATCGGACCAATCGCGGGGGAGCCGCTCACAGCATGGCAGGTGAGATCCAGCGTCTCGATTTCGTGCAGAGCCTCTATTACCAGGACCTGGACGTCTCGCCGGAGCTTTACGACTATGTGCGCAGCTATCGGCTGGAAAAGATCGACCATGCCGAAACCAGCTTCTATCGGGAGCCGGACGAGCAGTTGTGGCGCCTTACCCTGGCCTGTGTGGATTCCTTCTTCATCAGTATCGGCAAGCAGCTGAAGAAGTCCGGCATGGAAGTCCTGAAAATGTGGGTGCAGAAATACGCGACCGGCGCCTATCACCCGGTCCATGTGCATGCGACCGACAGGTACAGCTACAGTTTCGTCTTCTATGTGGATTGCACCGACGAGTCCGCGCCCACCATGTTCTACAATTTCGGCTATCCCTATGTGGATCATGAAGCCCGGAAGATCAGACCGAAAAAGGGGCGGTGCGTCCTGTTTCCCGGCGCGATGCCGCACGAAGCCGTGCCCAATGCGGATGACAGGCGCCTGATCGTCAGCGGAAACCTGGTCTATGTCGATCGCGGCGATCCGCCGGGCGCGTGAGGCCCGCTAGAGCAGGATCGTCAGGCCATGACCGCACCACAGGCCGGCGATCAGGATCGCCAGCCCGGTGGAGACCTGGAAGGCGAAGGGGCGCGGACCCAGAAGGAAGGCGGCGGGTATCTTGACCGCCATGTTGGCGGACAGGCCGATCAATATGGCAAGGCGGCCGGTTTCCAGCTCGGCCTTGCCCGCCACCACGACGGTGGCGATCGAAACCGCGGTGGCATGGGCATCGACAACGCCGGTGGCCACGGCGCTGGCCAGCATGCCGTCGGCGCCGAAGCGTTCCACCAGCAGGGTCGAGATGTAGGAGAAGGCCACCACAAGCCCGGCGAACACCGCGATGATCTTCAGGTCGAAGGCGCGGCTGTCACCATTCTGTTCTCCGGTCGACGTGGCGCGCCGGGCCAGTGTCAGGGCATAGGCCAGGCTGGGCACGAACGCGCCCAGAAAGGGCAGGGCCAGGCCGCGCAGCAGGGCGGCGTCGGCCACCATGACCAGCGTGATCAGATAGATCAGGCTGCCCATGACGGCGGCCATCGCGCCGGCGGCGGCGGCGCTGGTGACGGGCGGATGGTCGTGGGCGCGCGCGCTCATGGCGGCGATGCCGATGGAACTGGAGACGAAGCCGGTGGCAAAGCCCGCCACCATCAGGCCACGGCGCGGGCCCATCAATCGCGCCGCCCAATAGCCCGCCGCGCTCAACCCCATCATCACCAGCAGCAGCCGCCAGAAGGCGAAGGGATTGAAGACCGACATCGGTCCTATCATGCGGTCGGGCATCAGCGGCAGAACCGCCAGGGCGGCCAGGAAGATCAGGCCGTCCTGCGCGTCGTGGCGGGTGATATGGCCCATCCTGCGCCTGGGGTCCGTTCTTTTGGACATGAACCGGGTTCCGTCTGTCTGCCTGCCGGGCGGTGTTAGCGCAATCCCGGCCCGGGGTCATCCTGCGGGCATCATCCGCACGGTTCTGGGGCGCGGTTCCGGCGCGCGGCCATTGACGGGCGCAAGCGACTCCCTGAATACGGTTGGCGCAAGGTCCCCAAGGGTCAGGTCATGAAACGGCAGTTGCACAAGAATGTGAAAGTGAAGCGCGGCGCGCACGGTCTTGGCCTTTTCGCCATCGGGCCGGTGAAGAAGGGCGAGGTGGTGGCGGAATATTGGGGGCCGGTCATCACCGAGGAGGAGGCGAACCGCACCGGCGGGAAATACCTCTTCGAGCTTGACAACAACATGGCCATAGACGGCAAGAGCCGGAAAAATGTGGCGCGCTATATCAACCATTCCTGTTCGCCCAATTGCGAACCCATCCAGCATGAGAAGGCGCAGCGCGTCTTCATTCACGCCCGGCGCGCCATCAAGGCGGGCGAGGAGTTCGGCTATGATTATGGCAAGGCCTATTGGGACGAGCACATAAAGCCGATCGGCTGCCGTTGCGGCTGCGGCGGCAAAGGCCCCAAACGCTGGCGCTAGTGCCGGTCAAGCGCGGCTGCGGCCTGAACCGGCGCAAAAACAACGGCTTATGAAGCAGTTTCGGGCGGCATCTTGCGCCGCTTGCGGCGGAACCACATTCCCCTACTATTCGCGGCCTATCGGCATCAGCGCAGGGGGAACGCGAAATGAGCCAGGATCGCCGCAGCATGATCAAGGGCCTGGGGCTTGGCGCGAGCGCGGCTATGTTGGCCGCTGGGGCCCAAGCACAGACACAGACACAGGCACAGGCGCAATCCGCGAAGCCGGGCAGGCCCGGCAGACCGCGCGCCCTGAGGGGCATAGACATCACCAACATCGTCACGGCGGCGGGCCTGGGGCTGGGCGTGAAGACGCCGCGCGGCGTGCTGGATGTCGCCGCGCTGGAACGCGACCGCAGGATGGGCCTGCCGACCAAGGCGATTGACGTGATCGGCGGGCGCGGCAACCTGGAAGCCCTGGGCCTGCTTTTGGCCAATGGCGCGGCCGCCGCGCCCAGCCAGTACCTGATCCCCGAAGCCCAGGTGCGTTTCGGCAATATCGTCGAGAATCCGGGCAAGATTCTCTGTGTCGGCCTCAATTATGCCGCCCATGCCGCGGAAGGCGGGCGCGAGCCGCCCAAGGAGCCGATCCTCTTTTCCAAGTTCAACAGCGCGATCAACCATCACAACGGCACCATCGCGATCAGCAAGGAAACCGCGCCGCCCAAATGGGACTATGAAGCCGAGCTGGTGCTGGTGATGGGCAAGTCGGGCCGCAACATTCCCGAAGCCACCGCGCTGGACTGGGTGTACGGCTATGCCAGCGGCAACGACTTCACCAACCGCGACCTGCAACGCCGCTCGGCACAGTGGCTGCTGGGCAAGTCGCAGGACGGTTCGGGGCCGTTCGGTCCCTGGCTGGTCAGCGCCGACCAGGTGGATGTGAACAACCTGAACATGAAGATGATCGTCAATGGCGAGGTCCGCCAGGATACCAATACCCGCCTGATGATCTTCACCTGCGCGCAGATCATCGCCTATGCCTCGCGCGCCTTCACGCTGGATGTGGGCGATGTGATCTTCACCGGCACCTGCGAAGGTGTGATCAATGGCTATCCGCCTGACAAGCAGGTGTGGCTGAAGCCGGGCGACAGGATGGTGACCTCGATCGAGAAGATCGGCGATCTGCATGTGACGCTGACCTGACGATCGCGCGCCGCGATGTCCTGAAACGGCCTTCGGCGCATTGCCGGCATTTTTCGCGGAAAATCCCTGATTTTCTTTTTATTGCAGCGGCTTGCCTCTTCATTTAGAGGACATGCCGTGCGCCATCGTCCTGTCCGCAGGCATCCGGCACGCATTCAGCTTTCAAAAACGCGCTTCAAGACGCGCCGCCAACGAAACAGGGGTAAGGCATTGCACGAGATTGACGAGAAGTTGCAGCCCATTTTCGCGGATGTCCTGCACCGCAATGCCGGAGAGCCCGAATTTCACCAGGCGGTCAAGGAAGTCCTGGAAAGCCTGGGGCGTGTCATCGCCAAGCATCCCGAATATGCCGACAACGCCCTGATCGAACGCATCTGCGAGCCGGAGCGGCAGATCATCTTCCGCGTGCCCTGGGTGGACGACAAGGGTGGGGTGCAGATCAATCGCGGTTTCCGCGTGCAGTTCAACTCGGCGCTGGGCCCCTACAAGGGCGGCCTGCGCTTCCATCCGTCGGTGAATGTCGGGATCATCAAGTTCCTGGGCTTCGAGCAGACCTTCAAGAATGCGCTGACCGGCATGCCGATCGGCGGCGGCAAGGGCGGGTCCGATTTCAATCCGCGCGGGCGCTCGGACGGCGAGATCATGCGCTTCTGCCAGTCCTTCATGACCGAGCTCTATCGCCATCTTGGCGAATACACCGACGTTCCGGCGGGCGATATCGGCGTGGGCGCGCGCGAGATCGGCTATCTGTTCGGACAGTACAAGCGCCTGACCAACCGCTATGAGGCGGGCGTGCTGACCGGCAAGGGGCTGATCTATGGCGGCTCGCGGGCGCGCACCGAGGCCACCGGCTATGGCGCGGTCTATTTCGTGGACGCGATGATGGCGCGCAAGGGCGGCAGCTTTGACGGCCGCCGCGCTGTGGTTTCGGGGTCCGGCAATGTCGCCATCTTCACGGTGGAAAAGATCACCGAATTCGGCGGCAAGGTCATCGCCTGTTCGGATTCCGGCGGCTATGTCGTGGACGAGGCCGGCATCGACCTGGAGCTGCTGAAAGAGGTCAAGCTGAACCGCCGCGAGCGCATCTGCGAATATGCGCGGCTGAAGGGCGGCAGCGCCAAGTATGTCGAGGGCGGTTCGGTCTGGGATGTACCCTGCGATGTCGCCATGCCGTCGGCGACGCAGAACGAGCTGACCGGCCGGGATGCGTCGGCCCTGATCCGCAACGGCGTGATCGCGGTGGGCGAGGGCGCCAACATGCCCTGTACCCCGGAAGCGGTGAAGCTTTTCCAGTCGGCTGGCGTATTGTTCGGACCCGCCAAGGCGGCGAATGCGGGCGGGGTCGCGACCTCGGCGCTGGAGATGCAGCAGAATGCCTCGCGCGACAGCTGGACCTTCGAGGAGACCGAGGCCCGCCTGGCGACGATCATGCGGCGCATCCATGACAGTTGCGCGCAGACCGCCGAGGAATATGGCGCGCCGGGCGACTATGTCCTGGGCGCCAATGTCACCGGCTTCGTCCGCGTCGCCGAGGCGATGCGGGCGCTGGGCGTCATCTAGCCGCCCTAATAGTCGAACTGGTAGCTGAGGCCGATGCTGGAGCCGCTGTCCTGCAGGCCCTTGCTGCCCTGCGCGGTCGTGGTGGTGCCGGCGCTGACGGTGGCCTGCGCCTTGAGGCGGCGGGTGATGTCCAGTTGCACCTGGGTCTGGGTGCCGCCGGACAGGTTCTGCTTGACCCCGACATAGACGTTGCGCGTCACATACCGTCCGGCCTCGATCGTGGTCTGGCTTTCGCTGCCGTTCGCGCCGCCATTGGCGCTTCCCACCGACAGCCGGTCCAGGCCCAGGGTGCGGCGCACGGTGCCCAGCGGGTTGAAGCCGCCGCCGATGCCGCCCATCGCCGCGGCGGCCTGTGCGATGCCGGCCAGTTGCAGCGGCGTGAGCTGCTTGACGCTCTGCTGGAACAGAAGGTGCGCCACCACTTCATCCTGCGGCAGGGACGGGCTGCTGGACAGTGTGATCTTCGGCGCGGAGGCATAGCCACTGATGGTCAGCGTGGCGGTGACGCCGCCCGACACCGTCTGGGCCACGAAATCCAGGGTGGGATCAATGCGGCCGCGCAGCCCCATGCCGTCGAAGCGGACATTGCCGGTGGTGAAGTCCAGCCGCTGTCCTCCCACGCTGTAGCTGCCGCGCACCATCTTGAGGCCGCCGCCTATCACCGGCGCGTTGCTGAGGCCGGTGATCCGCAGGCCGCCGCCCATCTCCGCATCCACGCCATGCCCGCGCACGAAGATCGGTCCCTGGGTCTGCACATCCAGGTCCAGCGTCATGCGGCCCTGCGGCGCGGGCGGTGGCGGTGCGGCCTGTCCCCGCCGCCGCACGTTCAGCACCGCCACCTCGGGCGGGAAGTTATCCGGCAGGTTGATTTCGCCGCCCGTCAGTTGCACCCGGCCGGACAGGGTCGTCATGGTGCGGAATGCGCCGGTCAGTTTGAGGTTGCCCGAAAGGGTGGCGGTGATGAGATCGCTGACGATGGGCCGGGCGTTGCTGGCCTCCAGTGTCATCTCCACCGGCAGGCTGGGATCGGTCAGTGTGATGCTGCCGCTGCCGGCGAGAGTGCCCGGCCCGGCGCGGCCCGTCAGGCTGGTGAGGATGACGCGCGTGCCGTCGGCGCGGAGCGCGGCGGCGATGTCAGTAACGCGCAGGCCCCGCGCGTGATCCTGGAACTCGCCATTCGCCATCGTGCCGTTGCCGGTGATGCGGGGCTGGGACAGGACGCCCGCGATGTCGGCCGTGAAAGCCAGCTGGCCGCGCGCCCGCCGCCCGTCTGCCGCCAGCAGCGGATCGAGCAGCGCCAGGTCGGCCTTGCCGCCCGCATGAAGGTCGAGTTGGCCCTGGCTGGAGAGCGGCGCGCTGCCCGTGATGGAGAGGTTCGCCTTGTCGCCCGCCGTGAGGGTGGCGGTGACGTCCGCCTGTCCGCCCGCCAGTTGCAGGCGGGCATCCAGTTCGGCGGCGGGCATGGCGCGGCTGGAAAAGGCCGTTCGCAGGTTGCGTCCTTCCAGTGTGATGCGGCCTTCCGGCGCGGCCAGCGTTCCGGAGAGATCGGCGCTGGCCGACAGCGTGCCGCGCGCGCCCAGTTCGGGCATGAGGGCGCGGAAATCCTCCAGCGCCAGATTGTGCGCCGTTGCCGTCGCGGACAGTTTCGGCAGGAGGCTGCCGCCCGCTGTCAGCGTGCCCTTGCCCAGCCGCGCATCCAGACGGTCCACCGCCAGTCCATTCGCATAGGAAAGCGTGGCGGGTGCTTGCAGCGCCAGCGGCACGCCGCGCCAGTCCGCGGCCAGGCTGTTCACCGTCAGCCGCGACTGCGCCAGGTCGAGCAGCGCGCGAGCATCGGCCTTGAGCGGTGCGCCGCTGGCGTCGGTCATGTCGGCATGGGCGGTGAGCGCCAGTCCGCTGGCAGGACCTTCCAGTGTCGCGCGGGCGTCACCGCGAAAACCCTGGGCCGCCATGCCGCGCGCGGCCAGGTCCAGCTTCACGGCGGATTTGCCCAGCACATCGCTGATCGTTCCGTTCAGGGCAATGGTCTGCGCCGCCAGCGTGTCCAGTGTCAGGCCGCTGCCTTCGACATTCAGAACGGCATCGGTTTTGCCGCCGCGTGGCGTCAGGGTGATCGCCGCGTCCGCCGCGCCCGCCGCCGTGACGCCTGTAAAGGGCGCGATATCGGCGATCTGGCCCAGCGCCAGGTTGACCTTGCCCGCCAGCGCCGCGCCGATGGCGATTTCGGCGCGTGCGCGCAGCGATTTCCAGCGCGCGGTCACGCTGGCCTGCCGGGTTTTCTCACCTTGCAGGCTGGCGCGGACCAGCAGCGGCGCACCATTGAGCTGCCCTTCGGCGCGCAGCCGCCCGTCGCGCAGGCCGGGCAGGCCGTCGGCCTGCATCTCGAGGACGATGCGCTGGCGGGAAAAACCTTTTGTCGCCAGTGCGGCGGCGCCGCTCGCTGACAGCGCCGCCTGGCCCATCGGGCCTGTTACGGTGCCGCGCAATTCCAGCGTGCCGCGCAACGGGGCCGCCAGCCGGGAGACATCGTTCAGGTCCAGCGCCAGGCGATAGTCCAGCACGCTGCGGCGCAGGCTGCCCTCGATATCGGCGGCGATGGCCGCACCCTTGAGCTGGATGCGCGAAGCGGTGAGGTCGCTGCCGTCCAGTTCGGCCGTCAGGGTCAGGCTGGCATCGCCGCCCAGCAGGCGCGCGGGCAACGCCGCGCCCTGCGTGTGCATCCGGCCATCGGCGGTGACAGCCAGTTTCGGCCCTTGCTGGCGGGCGGTGACATGCAAGGTGGCGTTGCCGCGCATGTCCACATTTTCCAGCGCCCCCAAGGGGGCCAGCGCGGGCACGGTCAGGTCGGCGCTGAGGCCGGTTTCGCCGCGTGTCTGCGCGCTGCCCCGGAGCGTCGCCAGGGGATGCACAAGTTGGAAGGTCACGGGCCGCGCCGCCGCCTGAAGATCGGCCTGCGCTTCAAGCTGCAAGGGGGACGCCGCGAACAGGCCCGGATGCTGTCCCGGAATGACAAGCCCGTCCGCCGTGCCGGTGAGCCGCAGGTTGCCCGTGCCGCCGGTCAGGTCCAGCGTCAGGTTTTTCGCGCCGATCCCAGCCAGATGGCTGCCGGTCAGGATCAGATGCGCCGCAAGGTCGGGTGCATCGAAGCGGCCCCGGAAGCGCACCTGGCCCGACAAGGATTCCCAGCGGAGGTCCGGGCTGGGCGTCATGGCGGGCGCGGTGACGGAAAAATCCAGCGCGGCGCTTTCCGCCGCCATCCGCACGGTGCCTCGGCCTTGCGCGCGCAACGCGCCCGCCGACAGGTCCAGCGACAGGGTGTTGGCGTTGCGGTCGCCGCCCGCCCGCGCCGTCAGGTTCACTGGCCCCAGCCCCGGCAATCCGGTCAGCCGTCCCAGGATTCCGTCCGCGCCTTCGCGGATCACCGCTTCGCCCAACGCCACGCCGTCTTTAATGCGGCCCGCAAGGCGATAGCGGTCGGCGGATCCGGCCCGTGTCACCAGCAGGTCCGCGCCCAGATCGGACAGTGACGCATAGTCCAGCGCACCCGATGCAGCCAGCCGCACCGCCGTGCCGATCACCGGCGCGGCGAGTTGAATGTGCGGCAGGGCCAGCCGCGCGACGGTGATGCGCGGCGTTTCGCCCTCGCTGTCGCCGGATGGAAGGGGCCGCCGCAGCACGGTGATGCGGTCCGCCGACACGGCATGGACCGACACGCGGTTGCGGAGCAGCGCCAGCGGCGACCAGCGCAGCGCAACCTGGTCGGCGCGCAGCCATGTGCTCTGGTCGTCCGCGACCTCGACGCGGGAGGCCGTGACATTGCCGATCCAGTTGCCGGACAGTGTGGTGATACGCACTGTCCCGCCGGACAGCGGCGCCACTAGCCGTCCGGCCAGCGACACGCCCGGCGGCGTGAACAGCAGCAATGCCAGCAGCAGCATCGCGCCGCCCAGCACGGCCGCACTTCCCCGGATGAGATATGTGCGCCAGCCCATCAGAATGCCTGTCCCAATCCGATATAGAGCTGGAAGCTGGCCGCGCCGGGCAGGTGCACCAGCGGCGTGGCCACATCCACCCGCACTGCGCCGATGGATGTGTAATAGCGCACGCCCGCGCCCGCGCCCGCATAGACTTTTCCGGTAAAGGGCGTGCCGGTCCCGGCCTGTCCGGCATCGACGAAGGCCGCCGCGCCCCAGTCCTCGCCAATGCGCTGGCGGAACTCCACGGTTGCCGCATCCACCGACTTGGCGCCGATAGGCGTGCCGTCGGGGAATTGCGGCCCCAGCGACTGATAGGCATACCCGCGCACCGTGGCGCTGCCGCCGGCATAGAGGCGCTGGTCGGGCGGCAGGCCCAGATTGGAACTGCCCAGAATGCTGGCGGCCAGCGCCCGCAGCGCCACCACCGACCGGCCATCGCCGCCGATGTCGAAATAAGTGGCGGCGGAGGCCTGGGCCAGCAAGAAGGTCACGCCGCTGCCGCCAAAGGCATGGGTGGGCGACAGCGAAAGCGCGGCGCGCAGCCCGGTGACCGGATCGCTGAGTACATCGCCAAGCCCGGTGCTGTTGTAGGTGACGGTCACGGGCGCGGCCACCAGGTCATACAGCCGCGATGCGCCCTGCTGCGCGATCAGGTCATGGGTATAGGAAAGGCCCGCGCTGCCGGACCAGAGCGGCGAAAATTTCCGCCGCACGAAACCGGCCAGGGTCTGGGCCGTCTGGTCATAGGCATCGAGCTGCTGCTTGACGCCGGATGCGCTGATTTCCAGCACCTGGTCCTGGCGCAGGAACAGGGGCTGCACATACTGCGCCGTCAGGTTGTAGCTGAGGCCGGCGCTGGCATTGCCCAGCCCCGCGCCGCCCGCGCTGAGGTTGAGCTGTTCGGCATTGCCGAACAGGTTGCGGTGCGACCAGGTGGTGGACAGGCTGATGCCGAGATCGGTGGAGTAATTGCCGGACAGGGCCACCGAATGCCGCTCGCGTTCCTGCACATCGAAGGTCAGGGGCATGTCGCCGTCTTCCGAAAGCTGGTCGGGGACATGGACGCTGACACCGGAAAAGACGCCCAGCCCCGCCATCGCGCGCCGGGCCTCCTCGATCCGGCTGGGCCGGTAGCGTTCGCCCGGATGCACGGTCAGCGCGCGGCGGGCAAAGGATTCGTTGACGCGCGCCAGACCCTTGAAGCTGATCCGTCCGATATTCACCTGGCGGCCCGCCGTGACGGGATAGGTGACGTCGATGGTATGGGCGGTGTCGTCGGCGGTGGCGTCGGGTGACTCCACCTTGGCCAGGGCATAGCCGTCCTCCTGCAGGGCGGCCTGCAGGTTGGCCTGCGCATCCAGCACCTTTCCGGCCAGGGCGGGTTCGCCGCTGCGGATGCCCAGCGCGTTGCGGTGGCGCTCCGCCACGGCATCGCCCCGCAGCGCGATCCGGCCCAGGCGATAGAGTGGACCCATCGTGACGGTGATCTTCACCGGCGCCTGTTGGCCTTCGGGAATGTCGTCCAGCGTGGCGGGCAGTTCGGGATCGTCGGGTGCCAGGCCCGCGATGGTGAGCACGATGCTGTTCTGGTAGTAGCCGAAACTGTCCAGCGCGGTCTGCAGCCGCGGAATATCGTCGCGTGCCCGCATGGCCAGGGCGAAGGGCGGGATCGGCCCGGCATCCGACAGGGTGACAAGCTGGGAGCTGGCGCGCAGGGTCGTGGCGATCGCACCGGAGTCCACGCCGGATATGTCCACCGAATAGCCCAGCGGGTCGGCGGCATGGACAGGGTTTGTCAGGAGGCCAAGGCCGATCGCGGCAGCCAGCGCATGACGGTTGCATCTCGGCGACATTGCACCGAGTTTGCCCATTCCGGCGCCGAAATGAAAGGTCGCGGGGCCGTGCTTTGATGCGGCGGCCCCGCGGGAAACACCTTTGTCAGTCGTGCGTTACCAGTCCACCACGGAACCGTCATCGGCGTCGAACTGCGGCAGGTAGGGGCGCGGCTCGCCCACTTGCGCCATCAGCTTGTCCTCGTCGATGGTGATGCCCAGGCCCGGATCGGTCAGCAGCGGGCGGTAGCCGTCCACGATGGGCGGCAGCGGCTTGGCCAGCAGGTCGGAATATTCGTTGTCGCCGCGTTCCTGGATCAGGAAGTTCGGAATGGAGGCGGCGATCTGGAGGCTGGCGGCCAGCGAGCAGGGGCCTTGCGGATTGTGCGGCGCGATCGGCGCGTAATAGGCCTCGGCCATGCCCGCAATGATCTTCAGCTCGGTGATGCCGCCCGCATAGCAGACGTCGGGCTGAAGGATCATCGCCGCTTTCTTTTCCAGGATTTCCTTGAAGCCCCATTTGGTGAAGATGCGTTCGCCGGTGGCCAGCGGCACGCGGGTCTTGGTGGCCAGTTCGGCCATCACATCCACGTTCAGGGCCTGCACCACTTCCTCGTAGAACCAGGGATTGTACGGTTCCAGCGCGGCCATCAGGCGGATGGCGGTGGTGGGCTGAACCGCGCCGTGGAACTCCACGCCGATATCCACGCTGGGGCCCATCTTCTTGCGCAGGGCAGCGAAGCCTTCCACGGCTTCGGAGACGAACTTGTCGCCTTCATTATACTTGGTCGGCTTGCGGCCCGCGAGATTCTGAAGCTGCACCTTCATGGCGCTGACGCCGCTCTTGGCGTCGGGCCGTCCATAGACGCGGCAGCGGTCGCGGGTCGGGCCGCCCATCAGCCTGTGGACGGGCAGGTTGTAGACCTTGCCGGTAATGTCCCACAGCGCCTGGTCGATGCCCGACGAGATCGCCGTCTTGATCGGACCGCCGCGATAGAAGGCGCCGCGATGGATCGCCTGCCAGTGATGCACCACGCGGGTCGGGTCCTGGCCGATCAGGTAATCGCCCACTTCCAGCGCCCCGGCGGCGCAGGCCTTGGCGTCGTCCTTCAGCATCTCGCCCCAGCCGGTAATGCCCGCATCGGTGGAGATCTTCACGAAGACCCAGGAGTTCTTCAGGACGAAGCTTTCGATCTTGGTGACGCGGATTTTCTCGCGTGCGCCCAGCGCGGCGGACTGGCCGCGGGCGGGCAGGGTGCCGCCCAGGCCGAACAGGGCGGCCGGTCCCAGCAGGCTGGCAAGCGTGTTGCGGCGCGTAATCATGGACGTTCCCCTTTTTCTTTGTCGTGTTGTTTTGTCCGAGGCTAGCCACCGGCTTGCCCCGCTGTCCAGTGCGCCGGGCGGTCCCGTCAGGGGGCAAGCGCCTCCAGCGCGTCCGCGACGGGCAGGATGGAAAGCTGTGCCGCCGCGCCGTGCCCGGCAAACCGGCTGGCATGCCGCAGCCCGGCGGGGGCAAGCACGACATCGCCCGGACCGGCGACGATCTCCGGGCGGCCCTCGATCCGGTAACGGACCTGGCCTTCCAGCACCAGCCAGGTTTCGCTGGCGCCGATGTGGAAATGCTCCGGTGCGTCGCCGGTGTTGCCCTGCGCGGCGCGACCGCGCGTGATGCGTGCGGAGAGAAAATCGTCCTGCACCACCGGGGTCACGCCATCCGGCGCGGCGTCGGTGCGATAGTCGGTGGCGGGCTTTGTGTCGCCATAGGGAACGGAGGGGCTGTAATAGCCGACCCGGACATAGTGGGTGCCGGGCTGCGGCGCAGGTGTCGCATCCGCCGCGAAAACCGGCGGGGCCAAGGTCTGGGTGACCTCGAAACGCCGTGCGGGCGCGTCCAGCGTCTCGACATGGAAGAAGCGCAGCGAGGGCACCTGCACCAGGACGCCCGGCGTGGCGATGAAGGGTTCGACACCGTCAATCACGACCCGCAAGCGGCCCGACTGAACGGCGAACAGGATCACGCTGTCGGAATACATCCGCCGGGGTGAAACCTCGCCCGGCGCGGTCTGGATATACGTGCCGGTCAGGCCGCCGGCCTCGCGCACCAGCGTTTGCGACCAGCTTTTCTGGCCCGCATGGGCGCGCACCAGGTCGGCCAGCTTCCAGTGCAGCTGGCCTGTGGCGGGCGCGGCAACCGGCTTGGGCGCCCAGCCCTGTTTCAGGGCCTGGGCGGAGGCGGGCGTCGCCGCCATCAGCAGTGCGGTCAGGAGACGGATCATCATGGCGCCTGCCGCGAGGGATTTTCGGGGTCGAGATTGTTCATGTTGCCGGTGGGGAAAATCGCCAGCCGGGTCGCCATGCCGCCGCCGGTGAAGTTGTTGCGATGATAGCGGCCATGCGGGACATAGACCACGTCGCCCTGCTCGACGATGAAGGGTTCGGCGCCTTCAAGCTGGAAGTCCAGCTTGCCTTCCATGATGAAATAGAACTCGTTGGTCTCGGTGTGCCAATGGCCCTGATCGGTGCGCGCGGGCGTGGGGATGCTCATGCCACGGATCAGGCTGCCCGCTTTCAGGAAGCGGCCGGCGCGGATCTTGCCGCCCACCACGTCCCTGTCAAAGTCCAGATACACCTTGGCGGGATCGAGCCGCGTGGCGGCGGGCGCGGCATAGGCGATGCGGACATACTCCTGTCCTTCCACCGGCACGGGCGTCTCGTCCGCCGCATAGACGGGCAGCGCTCCCGCATGGGTGACTTCAAAACGCAGCACCGGCG
>DASTMN010000176.1:0-18896 GCA_035714165.1 Rhizomicrobium sp. | reverse complement strand
CGCGGCGAAGACATCGCGGGTCGGCACCGCCACGCCGGGATTGACCAGCAGCATGGCGACGCGCGGCATGTCCTCGACCGGGCGCAGGATTTCGCCCCGCCCTTCCATGAAGCTGGGACGCGCGGGCACACAGACCGGAATGTCGGAGCCAAGACCCGCGCCGATATCGCACAAGGCGGCGTCATCGCCGGGCAGCGCCCACAATGTCCGCAGGCCGCGCAGCGCCGCCGCCGCATCGGACGAGCCGCCGCCGATACCGGATGCGACCGGCAAATTCTTGGTCAGGGTAAGGGCCGCGCCGCCCTCGCTTTTGAGCGCACGCGCCGCGCGCAGCACCAGATTGTCACCCTCCCCGTCCAGTCCGCGCGCGAACGGCCCTTCGACCGCCAGCGACAGCCTGTCCGCCGCCGACAGCGTCAGCGTGTCTCCCGCATCGGTGAAGACGGCCAGGCTTTGCAGGGGATGGAAACCGTCGGCGCGCCGGTCGCCGACGTGCAGGAACAGGTTGATCTTGGCGGGCGCGCGTTCGGCGATCACGGCGCCGTCCGCTCCGGCGCTGCACCCCTCACGCTTTCCAGGCCCGCTTTCAGCTTGGCGGCGATGGCGGCTTTCTCCGCCTCGTCATTACTGAAAGTGATGGCATGGTTCCACTGGAAGCGCGCCTCTATGCGCCGTCCCGTGCGCCAGAAGGCGTCGCCCAGGTGATCGTTGATGGTGGGATCGCCCGGCACCAGCAACACCGCCGCCTGCAGCGTCTTGGCCGCGTCCTGATAGCGGCCCAGCTTGTAATAGGCCCAGCCCACGCTATCCACGATATAGCCGTCATAGGGGCGCAGGGACCGCGCCTTTTCCAGCATCACCAGCGCCTCTTCTATGCGGCGGCCCCGGTCCACCCAGCTATAGCCCAGATAGTTGAGCAGTTCCGGCTGCTCCGGCGACAGCTTCAGGGCGGTCTCGATATCCTTTTCGGAGTCGTCCAGCCGCTTGAGCCGTTCCTTGGCCATGGCGCGGGCATAGAACATGGGCCAGTCGCGCCGTGTCGGCTGGCGCAGGCTCTTTTCGGCGCTGTCATAGGCCGCAATGGCCTCGGCATATTTCTCGGAGGCACGATAGGTGTCGCCCATCGCCACCCAGGCTTCCGTATCGCCGGGATTGGCGGCCGTCAGCTTCCGCAGCCCCGCCACCGCTTCGTCGCTGCGGCCCAGCCGCTGGGCGTTCAGCGCCGCCTGGATCTGCGCCATGCGGTAATAGGGCGAATCCGGGCTGATGCCGCGATAGATGGTGATGGCGGCGTCATATTTCTTCAGCGTCTCGAAACGGTCCGCCAGCAGGACCTCGGCCAGCGACAGGTCGGGGCGCAGATACAGCGCCATGCGCAGATAGAGGATCGAGACATCGGCGCTCTGCGCCTCGGTCAGCGAGGCCGCGATGCCGAACAGCGCCTCGGCGGCGCCGTCGGCGGGATTGCGCACCAATGCGTCCGGCTTCTGGCGCGCTGCCAGCCGCGCCAGCGCGGGCCGCACCACGGTGATCAGGCCCGTCTCGCTGGCGTATTTGCCATAGAGCGCGGCGGCGTCCGCGCCGCGGCCCCGGCGCTCCAGGAAGCGCCCATAGGCATCCAGCACGCGGGGTGTCGGCGCGGAGGAACCCAGCGCCTTGCGATAGCCCGCCTCCGCCGCCGCATCGTTGCCCAGGTAATCAGCGATCAGCGCACCATGAAAGGTGCCCATGCTTTCGGCACCCTTCTGGCCCATCAGCAGCTGGATGTTCTTTTCCACGCCCGCCGCGTCATGCTGCGCCGCCGCCGCCCAGGCATCGAACAGGGCCAGTGTCAGGGTCGTGAAAGGCCCCTTGGCCGAAGCCGACAGGTTCTTGCGGACCTCTCCATAATCCTTGCGCTTGAAGCCGATCACCGCCAGCGCCAGCCGCGCGGCGCGATCGTCGCTGGTGACGGCGACCACCTGCCCCGCATATTTCTCGGCGGTGGCGAAATCGCCGGATGTGGTGGCATAGAAGAAGGACAGGGCCAGAAGCGACGGATTGCCCGGATCGTTCTGCAGCGCCTGGCTGTAATAGCGCGCCGCTTCCGGCATGTCGTGCTGGCCCGCCGCGAAGCGCGCCGACAGGTAGGTGGCGAAAGCCTGCGCCTGGCGCGCGCTTTCCGGGCTGGGCTGGGATGCGACCGGCGCGGCCCCGCCGGAACAGCCGCCCAGCGCCACCGCCGGAACGAGAACAAGGGCCAGAAGAGGAAGGACGCGACGCAAATTCACTCCTAAAGATTCGCGTAATTGGGGCCGCCGCCGCCTTCGGGCGTCACCCAGGTGATGTTCTGCGAAGGGTCCTTGATGTCGCAGGTTTTGCAATGCACGCAGTTCTGGGCGTTGATCTGGAAGCGCGGACCCGTTTGCCCCTCGATCACTTCATAGACACCCGCCGGGCAGTAACGCTGCGCCGGTTCGGCATATTCGGGCAAATTGACGGAAATGGGAATGGCCGGGTCCGCCAGCACCAGATGCACCGGCTGGTCCTCCACATGGTTGGTGTTGGACAGGAAGACACTGGAGAGCCGGTCGAAGGTCAGCCGCCCGTCCGGCTTGGGATAGGCGATGGGGCTGCTGTCCCGCGCCTTGCGCAGCGTCGCGAAATCCGCCTTGCCATGCCCCAGCGTGCCGAAGGGCGAAATCCCGAAAAGCTGGTTCAGCCACAGGTCCAGCCCGATCAACGGCAGCGCCATCAACGTGCCAAAGCGGGACCAGAGCGGCTTGGCGTTGCGCACCAGGCGCAGTTCCTTGGCCACCGGGCTGGCGGCATAAGCGGCTTCATAGGCCTCCAGCACATCGCCCGACCGGCCCGCCGCCAGGGCCGCCGCCACACTGTCGGCGGCCAACATCCCCGTCCGCATCGCATTGTGGCTGCCCTTGATGCGCGGCAGGTTGACGAAGCCCGCCGCACAGCCGATCAGCGCGCCGCCGGGAAAGGCCAGTTTCGGGACCGACTGGAATCCGCCCTCGGTGATGGCGCGCGCGCCATAGCCGATGCGCTTGCCGCCTTCCAGCATCGCGGCGATGGCCGGATGGGTCTTGAAGCGCTGCATCTCCTGAAAGGGATCGAGATACGGGTTCTTGTAATTCAGGTGCACCACCAGCCCGACCGAGCAGAAGTTGCCGCCCCAGTGATAGACAAAGGAACCGCCGCCGGTTTCGTCGTCGAGCGGCCAGCCCATGCCGTGCAGCACCAGGCCCGGCTTGTGCGCGCCCGGCGCAAGTTCCCAAAGCTCCTTGATGCCGATGCCGAACTTCTGCGGCTCGCGCCCGTCCTGCAGGCCGAAGCGGGCGCAAAGCTGCTTGGACAGCGAGCCGCGCGCGCCTTCCGCGAACAGGGTGTATTTGCCGCGCAGCGCCATGCCCGGCGCGTAGCTGTCCTTGTGATGACCATCCTTCGCGACACCCTGGTCGCCGGTGATGACACCCTTCACGATCCCGTCCTCCAGGATCAGGTCGTGGGCGGGAAAACCGGGATATATCTCGACGCCCAGCGCCTCGGCCTGGCTGCCCAGCCATTTGCAGAGGTTGGACAGGCTGCCGACATGGCACCCCTTGTTGTGCATCATCGCAGGCAACAGGGCATGCGGCAGCGGCAGCGCCGCCTTGCGCGTGAAGAAGCAGAAGCGGTCGTCAGTGACGGGCGTGTCCAGCGGCGCGCCTTTGTCTTTCCAGTCCGGCAGCAGTTCGTCGAGGGCGCTGGTGTCCAGCACCGCGCCGGACAGGATATGGGCGCCGATCTCCGATCCCTTTTCCAGCACGCAGACGCTGGTTTCGGCATCGCGCTGCTTCAGCCGGATCGCCGTCGCCAGCCCCGCCGGGCCACCGCCCACAATCACCACGTCATAGTCCATGCTTTCGCGGACCGTGGCGGCGCTGTCGGACGGCTGTTCGGCGGAAAGCGGGTTTTCTGGCATGAATCGCCTTGTTCTTTGCCCCTTTCTATCTGGCCTGAAAGCCCCCCGAAAGCCTAAGATCGCCGGATGACGAACGATACATGGGCAACCCTGAACTGGCTGGTCGAAGCCGGGGCCGATGAGGCCGTGGCGGAACAACCCGTCAATCGCCTGGTCGCCAAACCGGCGGTGCAACCCCTGCCCGCCGCCGCGCCGCGACCGGCCGCGCCCAGACCTCCAGTTTCTCAACCGCCGATCCTGCCGGGTCAGAATGGCGATGGCGCCGGCACCGCGCTGTCGGCGGCAAGCGCCGCCACGACGCTGATGGAACTCAAGGCCGCACTGGAAGCGTTCGACGGTTGCGCGCTCAAGCACACCGCCACCACCACCGTCTTTGCCGATGGCGTGGCGGATGGGCGCGTGATGTTCATCGGCGAAGCGCCGGGCCGCGACGAGGACCGGATGGGCAAGCCCTTTGTCGGGCGCGCCGGGCAGTTGCTGGACAAGATGATGGCCAGCATCGACCTGGACCGGAAGAGCAACGCCTATATCACCAATGTGATCAACTGGCGGCCGCCCAACAACCGCGATCCCTCGCCCGAGGAAGCCGCCATGTGCCTGCCCTTCCTGCGCCGCCATATCGAGCTGGCGCGACCGGGCCTGATCATCCTGCTGGGCGCGGTGGCGGCGCGGCATGTGCTGGGCCAGTCCGAAGGGATCATGCGGCTGCGCGGACACTGGCAGGAATACCGGGTGGGCGACCGCATGGTGCCGCTGATGCCGACCCTGCACCCCGCCTATCTGCTGCGCCAGCCCGCGCACAAGAAACTGGCCTGGCGCGACCTGCAGGCGATACGGGACAAAATGCGCGCGCTCGGGTTGCCGGAACAGGGCGGCGCGGGTTAGGAAGATTCCTCCTTCTTGCGTGTTTCGGGGGATCGCATTCTTACGCGCGTGTCATTTGCCGCCGCTTTCCTGGCCCTGGCCTGCGCCACCGCGCAGGCGCAGCCTGCGGTGCCCCCTGCCCCAGTCACGCCGGTCAATCCCGCGCCACCGTCGCTCAGCATCGCGCCGCATATCCTCAGCCCCGGTGACGTCGCGCTGTATCGCCAGATCATGACGGCGGAACGCGCGGGGCGGCGCACACAGGCATCGGCGCTGGCCGCGCAACTGAGCGACCCGGTGCTGCTGCCCTATGCCCAGGCGCTGCGTTTCCTGTCCGGTTCCGGCAATGCCGCTGACCTGGCGGACTGGCTGCGCGAGAACCGCGAAACCGCCATCGCCGACCGCGTCTATCGCCAGGCGGTGCGGCTCAACACCCGCACTGTCCGGCGCGGCAAAAAGCGTATCAAGGTTGCGGTCGTGACCAACATTCCCGCGCCCGCGGGCGTGGGCAGCCGCACCGGCGGCTATGAGGACCAGGAACAGCCGGAACCGACGCCCTTTTCGGATGCCGGAAAGCAGGTGATGCCGTCCATCTTCACCGCCATCCGGGCGGGGCAACCCGATCAGGCGCGGGCGCTGATGGACGGTGCGCGCGCCGCGCTGCCGCCGGTGGATGTGGCGATCCTGACCCATCGCATCGCCGCATCCTATCGCGCAGAAAGCCGTGACGCCGATGCCTATGCGCTGGCGATCACCGTATCCGATCCGGCGGTGCCGCAACTGCTGTGGGATGCGGGCTTTGCCGCCTACCGTATGGGCCACTGGCCCGAAGCCATAAGGCTGCTGGAAAAGTTGGCGGAAACGCCCACCGCGCAGAACAACCTGCGGGCGCAGGGCGCGCTTTGGGCGGCGCGCGCCCATATGCAGGCCGGCGACCCGCACAAGGTCGTCACCCTGCTGGATTTCGCCGCCGGCAAGCAGCCCAGCTTTTACGGCATCCTGGCCGAACGCATTCTGGGCATGGACACTCAGACCGGTTTCGCCGATGCGATCCTCAACCAGGGCGACTTCAACGACCTGATGGCGGTGCCCGCGGCGCGGCGCGCCGTGGCCCTGTGGCAGATCGGCGAAAGCGAATTCGTGGGCCCGGAACTCAACCGCGCCTTCGTCAACAACAACGAGCGGCTTGATCCGGCCATGGCGGCGCTGGCGCGCGGCATCGGCGTGCCCAATGTCGAACTGCGCGCGGCGGAGAAAAGCGCGGCGCGCGGCATCGTTCTGACCAGCCTGTTCCCGGTCCCGCCCTACAGCCCCGATGGCGGCTACCGGATAGACTCCTCGCTGGTGCTGGCCTTTGCCCGCATCGAGAGCCGCTTCCAGGTATCCGCCACCTCGCCCGTCGGCGCGCGCGGCCTGATGCAGATCATGCCGGGCACCGCCAGGCATCTGGGCGTGAACCCCGACAGCCTGTCCAATCCCAGCGCCTCGCTGGCGGCGGGCCAGCGCTATATCGAGATGCTGCTGAACCAGCTCGACGGAAGCTTGCTGGAACTCGGCGGCGCCTATAATGCCGGTCCCGGCGCGGTCAGCCGCTGGCGCAGCACCAAGGCGGGCGGCGACGATCCACTGCTTTTCGTGGAAAGCATCCCGGTGGCGGAAACCCGCTCCTATGTGAAACGGCTGATGCTCTATCACTGGCACTATCGCCGCCGCTTCGGGCAGGAAGCCCGCAGCCTGGAGGAAGCCGCGCGCGGCCAATGGCCGGTCTACCGGCCGGGCGCCACCGCCGTCAGCGCGCCGTTGGCGGGCGCATCGGGCCTGCGCGCCAGCGCGGACCGCTGATCCGCCAAAGTTGATCGCTCAGAGCTTGGCCACCATGCGGCTGGGCACCCGCAGCGCATGCAGCAGCACCAGCGCGAAGCCGCGCACCATGCCGCGCGCGGGCCGGGCGGCGTTCACCGCCCGCGCGCGCAGCGACACCAGCCGCCTGCGGCCGATACGGCGCACCAGGTCGGCATCCTCCATCCGGTCCAGGGCGCGATAGCCGCCGACCTGCTGGTAGAGGCGCTTTGGGATCAGCAGCCCCTGATCGCCATAGGGCAGCGCGAACAGGGCGGCCCGCAGATTGGCCTTGGCCTCGGCGCGGCGCGCCGCGCCACCGAAATCCTCCAGCGCGAAACGGAAGACCGCCGCGCGGGGATATTCCATGCGGGCCTGGTCCAGGAAGGATTCCGCCTCCACCTCCCAGCCCGGTTCCAGCGCCGTTTCGGGATGCAGGAACAGGAGCCAGTCGCTTTTGGCCGCCGCCGCGCCTTCCGCGAGCTGGTGGCCGCGCCCCTTGCGCGTGTGCAGGATATGGGCGCCCGCCGCATCCGCGATCTGCAGGGTGCGATCCGTGGACCCGGCATCGGCCACGATCACCTCGCGCACCACGCCGCGCACCGCGCCCGCGATCAGGCTGTCGAAACAGCGCGGCAACAGGCGTTCCGCATTGACGGTGGGGATGACGACCGAAATCATGCCCCATCATGGCGCATGGGGTGCGGCGCGACAAATATTTCGGCCCAAAAAGGTTACAGGGGCCGAAGGTGCCCTGATTTTGGGCAGATCTACCCATCATCCAAAAAGAAAAAGGCCCCGGGACATCCCGGGGCCTTTTGCCGTTACGGAATCGCCGGTCAGGCGAAGATGCGCTTGGCGTTGGCCTTGGCCCAGGTCTTGGACTCCGGCGAGGCC
Source organism: Rhizomicrobium sp. (assembly GCA_035714165.1). Classification (GTDB taxonomy): domain Bacteria; phylum Pseudomonadota; class Alphaproteobacteria; order Micropepsales; family Micropepsaceae; genus Rhizomicrobium. The sequence continues at coordinate 11,338 of DASTMN010000176.1, read as the reverse complement.
GCCCACTTGATCGCATTCAGCATCAGCGTGCGCCAATAGGGGTTGGACCAGGCATTGTTGTCATGGCCGTGCTGGATATAGACGATCGGCGAATTCTCCGCCGTCTTCACCCAGCTCGTCATGGTGCTGCCCGGCGGATGGCCGGCGCCGACATTGCTGCTGTTGGGCGAGAGCTTGAACTTGTCTTCCGTGGGGATGAAGTTGGTGCGCGTCAGGCAGTGAACGCTGTCCTCGAACATCGGGCAGAGATAGGTCTCGTCGATGATCGGGAAGCCGTCGCCCAGGCCCTGGGTGATCGGATGGGCCTTGTCCACCACGGTGACATACTGCTCGGTGCCCTGGCGGTAGCCGGAATTGGGATAAGTCTTGCCGCGCAGGTTCTTCAGCGGCTGGCCCCAGTCGGCGGCGCCGCCCAGCATCTCGACATAGGCGTTGGAGCCGTTCACGCCCGCGGGCCAGCTATGGACCCAGGAGGCCAGCGCGTGATGGAAATAGATGAAGCCCTTGTCGCCGTTCTGCATCAGCTTCTTCATGTTGGCCTGAAGCTTGGCCGACGGCGGCGGATAGCTGGTCGCGCGGCGGCCATTGGCGTCCGGCGCGCCCAGCTTGCGGCCCGCGAAGGCATCATAGGACAGGAACACGTCATAGTCGGCGGCCAGCGCCGGATCGTAGAAATGCTCGGCTGCGGGATGCTCGACATGGGTCCAGGTGATGTCCTTGCCGAAGCTGTCCCAAGTGCGGAACAGGTTCTCGCGGTCGAAGGCATGATAGGAGGAGATGAACAGCACCCGGATCGGACCCGCCCCGCCCTGCACGGGCAGGCCGTCAAGGCTGGTGGAATTGAGCGGCGCGTTCGTCATGCGCACGCCCTGGGCGCGGGCGGCGCTGAATGCCGGGATCGCGCTGGCGGCGACGGCGGCGGCGCCGAACATGCTTCGGCGCGACAGGCCCTTCTTCTTGTCGTCAGATGTCGTCATGGTCGTCCTCCGTGGTGAAATCTTATGAGAAAATCTTCTTGGGATTGGCCTGCGCCCAGGCCTTGGCCTCCGGCGAGGCGGCCCAGCGGATGGCGTTCATCATCAGCTTGCGCCAGGCGGGATTGCTCCAGGCCTGGTTGTCATGGCCGTGCTGGAGATAGCAGACCGGCGAACGCTCCGCCGTCTTGACCCAGCCGGTCAGGTTGCTGCCGGGCGGATGGCCCTTGGTCAGCGGCCGCAGCGGGAAAGCGGTATCCACCGGTTTGAAATCTGTCCGCAGCAGGGCATGAACGCTGTCCTCGAAGACCGGGCAGAGATAGGCCTCGTCCACGATGTCGAAATCCTCCACCCCCGCCGTGATGGGATGGGCCTTGTCCACCACCGTGATGCGCTGCTTGACGTTGGCCAGCGCGCCGGAGGCGGCGTAATCCCGGCCGCGAATATTCTTCAGCGGCTTGCCCCAGTCGGCGGCGGCGCCGATCACTTCGCGATATTCCGGCCAGGTATGCGCCCAGGAGGCGATGGCATGGTGGAAGAAGACAAAGCCCTTGTCGCCGTTGCGCAGCATCTGCGCGAAGTCGCGCTTCATCTTGGCGCTGGGCGGATTGTCCATGTTGGCGATCACGCCGTCGGACTGGCGCTCGAAGGTGCGGCCGGCGAAGGCATCATAGAACAGCAGCACATCGTAAGGCGCGGCCAGTTCGGGATCGTAAAAATTGGTGGCCGCCGGATGTTCGACATGCGTCCAGGTGATCTCGTCGAACGCGTCGAAGGCGGCGAAGAGGTTTTCGCGGTCGAAGGCGTGGTACTTGGAAATGAACAGCACCTTGATCTTGCCGACGCCGCCCTGCATCGAACGCGGCGGCTGCGGATTGAAACCGGGCGGCAGCGCGGGCGGGCGCTGCATCTGGGCCTGGGCCGAAAAGGGCAGGCTTGCGGCGGCGGCAAGTCCGCCAACCAGCGCGCGCCGCGAAAGGCGGCCCGTGTCATCGAACTTCGTCATGCATCCCCCCAAGGAGCCTATATGGAGCGTGTCGTCTCTGGTTGCCGAAAAAAGGCCCCGGTTGCATCCGGGGCCTTTTTCATTCCGGCCGCTTATTCCGCCGCTTCGTAGCCGCGGGTCTTGTCGCTGGCTTTCTGGCCGCCCGTCAGTTCGCCCAGCCATTCGGCATGGGTCAGGGGGCGTGAGAACATCGGGAAGTTCTTGGTGCAGGCGAAATCCTGCTCTTCCTGCGTGATGGCCGCGGTGCAGTCAGTCAGGGTCACGACATTGTAGCCCTTCTCATAGGCGGTCCGCATCGTGCTTTCGACGCAGCAATTGGTCAGGAAACCGCCCAGGGCGACATCGGTGATGCCGCGCTGGCGCAGAACCCAGTCCAGGTTGGTGGATTCAAAAGTGCCCAGGCCGCGCTTGCCTTCGATCACCACATCGCCCTGCTTGGGCGTCAGGCTGTCCACGATCGCCGCGCCCCAGCCGCCCTTGACGAAGGAGTTGGAGTCCTTGACGCCCTTGAGGATGCCGTAGGGTTCGGGGCGCATCTCGCCATAGCCTTCGGCGAAGGTAATCGGCACGAAGACGATGGTGGCGCCGGCGGCGCGGGCCTTTTCGACCGTCTCCACGGTGTTGGCCAGCATGTTGGTCTTTTCCATCACGCCCTTCACGGCGTCATGCAGGGTGCCGCCAGGGGTGGTGAAGTCATTCTGATATTCGATCAGGACAAGGGCAGTTTTCTTGGGGTCCATGGGTCACCTCCGGGGGATTGGATTGCAAACGGGCCCCAGACCGAAATCCGGAGGCGTTTCGGCCCGAACCATAGCGCCAGACAAAAGCGCTTGTCACCCCGGACACGACCGGGACGGCGCGGGTGACACGAGGATGACAACGCAGGTGCAGCAAAAGCCGCGACCCGCTTTAAGGCGCACAGGAAACACGCTTGCCGCAAGGCGGGGCTTCTATATCGTATGGCGAATAATCGCGGCGGGCCGCGCCATTTCCTTGGCGCCGCTGTTCCGGCGTGAACTCACGCAAAATCAAAAAAGGGGAAGTGCCACCATGCTCCATCGCATTCTGTCCAGGCGCGCAGTGTCTATCGCCGCGCTGCTGGGCGTCGTCGCCGGTTCGGCGCTCGCCTTCGGCGCACTGACCTCTGCTTCGCAAGCCCAGCAGACGCCCGCCGCGCCGCCTGCCGTGGCGATCTCGCGCCTGCCGCTGGAGCTGGATCCCGCCAAATGGATCGGCTGCCACCGGGTCGAGGGTGGTTCGCTCTGCGCGCCCGCGATCCAGACCGGCACGCCCGCCATCCAGGAACAGTTGCGCGCCCAGCAGGCCGCCGCGCAGGCGGCCAATGCCGGTGCTGCCGCCCCTGCCCCCCCATCCCCGCCCCCGCCCATGACCTGCGGCAAGCCGCTGGCGGCGGTGAACGGCCAGCCCACCGTGCGTCCGCCGCAGGGCGGGCGCGGCCCGATCCGCGTGCTGTTCATCACCAAAGGGCATGAGTTCGAACGCGAGCAGTTGCTTGGCATGCTGGATTGCCTGGGCGACGACATCACCTATGCCCATGTCGAACATCCCGCCGCCGACCTGCTGATGAACCCGGCCGCGGCGAAGAATTTCGACGTCTTTGTCTTCTACGATCTGGGCGGCCCCGGCGTGGTGCGGCCCGGCCCCAATGGCGAGCGCAACCGCTTCTATCCCGATCCCTCGCCGCAGCTGAAAAAGGATTTTGAAGCCCTGCTCAAGGCCGGCAAGGGCATGGTGTTCCTGCATCATGCCGCCGCCGCCTGGACCCATGTCTGGCCCGAGTATGCCGAAGTGGTGGGCGGGGCCTGCGACTGGTATGCGCCGGTGACGGTGCGCGGCATCCTCGACCCGCATCACGGCTATTATCCGCGCACGGCCCAGCGCCAGACGGTGGTGGACAAGACCCATCCGGTCACCCAGGGGCTGGGTGACGGTTTCGACCTGACCGACGAAGCCTATTCCTGCGCCTGGTTCCCGGAGTCGGTGCATCCGCTGCTGACCACCAGCTTCACGCCGCCGGATGAGCGCGTGAACCTGAATCCCAAGCGGCAGTTCAGCAACCTCTCGACCTGGGTGAAGGTGTCGGAGAACAGCCCGGTCTTCTATACCCAGATGGGCCACGACAATAATGCCTGGCGCGTTCCGGCCTATCAGGAGCTGATCCGCAACGCGATCAAGTGGGCGGCCTCGCCGGAGGCCCATGCCTGGGCCAAGGCCAACCGCACCAAAATCTTCAAATAGCCTGCCCTCCGGCAGGACGCACTGGGGGCGCATCTTCACAGATGCGCCCCCAGTCTTTTGTGCACATGCCCAGTTTGTACTTGATTTGTTCTATTTTGGGCGTACAGTCCTATCCCATGACTGTCGTCCTTGATACCACCATCCGGCACGATGCCCTGCGGGGCCGCGGCGCGTTGTCCAATGCCGTGGGCCGGTACGAAAAGCAGACCCGGACACTTCTTGATGACGGCTGGGATGATGGCTGGCGGGTCGATGACGATGCCCCGCCGCCCATCCGCACCGAAGTCATCCGGGACGCCAGCCGCAGCATCATCGCCCGCAATGCGTCACCGGACATTTCCTTCGACCAGTCCATCAATCCCTATCGCGGCTGCGAGCATGGCTGCATCTACTGCTTCGCCCGGCCCAGCCATGCCTATCTGGGCATGTCGCCGGGGGTGGATTTTGAAAGCCGCCTGTTCGCCAAGCCGGATGCGGCGCGGCTTCTGGCGAAGGAACTGAGCGCACCCGGCTATGTCCCGCGCGTCATCGCCATGGGCACCAACACCGATCCCTATCAGCCGCTGGAAAAGCAGATGCGGATCACGCGTTCGATCCTGGAAGTGCTGCGCGACTTCCGCCATCCCGTCGCCATCGTCACCAAGTCGCCGCTGATCCTGCGCGACCTGGATATCCTGTCGGACATGGCGGCGATGGGCCTGGCCAAGGCGGCGCTGTCCATCACCACGCTGGACCGCAAGTTGGCCCGCGCGATGGAGCCACGCGCCGGAACGCCCGCGCGGCGGTTGCAGGCGATCCAGGGGCTGGCCGATGCCGGAATCCAGGCAGCCGTGATGTTCGCGCCCGCCATTCCGGCGCTGAACGATCACGAGATGGAGGCGGTGCTGTCGGCCGCTGCCGGTCACGGGGCGCGCAGCGCCGGTTACGTCCTGCTGCGGCTGCCGCTGGAGATCAAGGACCTGTTCCGGGAGTGGCTGGAAACCAACGCCCCCGGACGTGCCCGGCATGTGATGACGCTGGTGCGCCAGATGCGCGGTGGCAAGGATTATGACGCGGCCTGGAACACCCGCATGAAGGGCACCGGGCCGTATGCGGAAATGATGGCGCGACGCTTTCACATGGCGGTCCGCAAGCTGGGGCTCAACCGGCCCTCCGCGCCCCTGTCCGTCCACAGCTTCCGGCGTCCGGCCCGTATTGGCGATCAGCTCGCCCTCTTCTAGAAATGGGCCATGCCCCATTTCCGTCACGAGCGGCGCGTGTCAGCCGGAAGGCCCGAAAGCCTGCCGGAGCCTTTTTGGGTCTGCGGCGTGGACGAGGCCGGGCGCGGGCCGCTGGCCGGGCCGGTCGTCGCGGCGGCGGTGATCCTGGATTTCCGCAAATATCCGCGCGGGCTGAACGACTCCAAGCAGATCACCGAGGAAGACCGCGAGGCGCTTTATCCCCGCATCCTGAACCAGGCCGTGGCGGTTGGGGTGGGAGAAGCCAGCGTGGGCGAGATCGATCTTGTGAACATCCGCCAGGCCACGCACCTGGCAATGGCGCGCGCGGTGCGGGCGCTGAATGTGGCGGCGCATTTCGCGCTGGTGGACGGCAATGACGCACCGGCCCTGCCCTGCCCCTGCGAGACCATCGTCAAGGGCGACGGCGCCTCGCTGTCCATCGCCGCCGCCTCGATCGTCGCCAAGGTCACGCGCGACCGGCTGATGATGCGGCTGCATGACGAGCATCCCCATTACAACTGGCGCAGGAACAAGGGCTATGGCACGCCGGACCATCTGGCGGGGCTGCGGACCTGCGGCGTAACGATTCACCACCGCCGTTCCTTTTCCCCAATACACAACATCTTGTATGGGGATGAATCCGGGACTCAATTCCCTAACACTTTGATTCCGCGAGACTCTTGACGGGCGAATCGCGCCGACTCACTGTGAATCCGCTGTTGATATCTTTTGGGCGGACACATGAGCGCGTTGAAACTGGACCAGGTCATCGAGGGTGATTGCATCGCGCGCATGAATGCGCTGCCGGAAGGCTGCGCCGACCTGATCTTCGCCGACCCGCCCTACAACATGCAGCTTCGCGGCGAATTGCGCCGTCCCGACCAGTCCAAGGTGGACGCGGTGGACGACCACTGGGATCAGATCGGCAGCTTTTCCGATTACGACCGTTTCACCCGCGACTGGCTGTCCGCCGCGCGGCGCTGCCTGAAGGATACCGGCACGCTGTGGGTGATCGGCTCCTATCACAACATCTTCCGCGTCGGCGCGACCTTGCAGGACCTGGGCTTCTGGATCCTGAACGATGTGGTGTGGCGCAAGTCCAATCCCATGCCCAACTTCAAGGGCCGCCGCTTCACCAACGCGCATGAGACCCTGATCTGGGCGACCAAGAACCCGGAACAGAAATACACGTTCAATTATGAAGCCATGAAGGCGCTGAACGACGAATTGCAGATGCGTTCGGACTGGACCCTGCCGATCTGCGCCGGGCATGAGCGCATCAAGGGCGCCGACGGCCAGAAGGCCCATTCGACTCAGAAGCCGGAGGCGCTGCTGCACCGGGTGATCGTGTCGTCCACCAAGCCGGGCGATGTGATCCTGGACCCCTTCTTCGGCTCCGGCACCACGGGCGCGGTGGCCCGGCGGCTGGGTCGCCGCTTCATCGGCATCGAGCGCGAAAAGACCTATGCCGATGTCGCCCGCGCCCGCATCGCCGAAGTGGTGCCCGCCGACAGCGATGTGATCGAGGTCACCAAGTCCAAGCGGGCCGAGCCGCGCATTCCCTTCGGCTGGGTGGTCGAACGCGGGTTGCTGCCGGTCGGCACCGTGCTGCGCGGCATCCGCAAGCACCAGACCGCCAAGGTCCGCGCCGACGGCACGCTGGTCACCGCCACGGCCAGCGGCTCCATTCACCAGATGGGCGCGCATGTGCAGGGACTGGAAGCCTGCAATGGCTGGACCTTCTGGCAGTTCGAGATGAACGGCACGCTGGTGCCGATCGACGTGCTGCGCCAGCAGCTACGCTCCGGGCTTAGCTGACCGGCGCGGGCGCGCCCCGAACAGCGGCCCGCCCTCGTCCAGTCCGTGCGCCACGATCTTGCGCATCACGGTGGGCAGCGCGACCTCGCCCAGCTTTGCCGCCGGTATCCATGCGCCCGGCGTCTTGGGACGCCGTGCGACCTCGGCGGCATAGACTTCGATTTCCAGCTCGAAATGGGTGAAGCCGTGGCGCACCACACCGGCGCGCCGGGTCCATTGCGCCTCGAACGGCGCCTGTTTCAGGGCGCGGGGCTTTGACGGAAAATCCGCCTCCCACGGCCCCAGCGGCGGTTCCAGCATGGAAGCCAGCAGGCCCTTGTCGGGCCGCTTGACCAGCAGCACCGCGCCGGTGCGGTCGGTAACGACAAAGGCCGCGCCGCGCTTGAGGGGCCGCGCCATCTTGGGCGCCTTGCGCGGCAACTGCTCCTGGATACCGCGCTGGCGCGCCAGGCAATCATCCGTCCAAGGACATTGTGGACAGGACGGGCGCTTTGGCGTGCAGATGGCCGAGCCCAGGTCCATCAGCGCCTGCACGAAATCCCCCGCCCGTTCCGGCACCAGCGCCTGACAGAAGGTATGCAGCGCGGGCTTGGCCTTGGGCATCGGCGTTTCCACCGCATAAAGGCGCGCGATGACCCGTTCGGCATTGGCGTCCATCGCCGCCTGGCGTTCGTCATAGGCGATGGCGGCGATGGCGCCGGAGGTATAGCCGCCCACCCCCGGCAGCGCGCGCAGCGCCTCCGCGGTGGTGGGGAAGCGGCCCTTCATGTCATGGGCGACGACTTTCGCGGCGGCATGCAGGTTGCGGGCGCGGGCGTAATAGCCAAGCCCCGCCCAGGCGGCGAGGATATCGTCTTCCCGCGCCGCCGCCAGGTCGCCCACCGTGGGCCAGCGGTCCAGGAACTTGCGGTAATAGCCCGCCACGGCCTGCACCGTGGTCTGCTGCAGCATGATTTCCGACAGCCAGACACGGTAGGGATCGGCGCGCATCCCGCGCGGCGCGCGCCAGGGCAGCACGCGGCGATGCACATCGTACCAGTCCAGCAGCCGCGCGCTCAGATCGGGCTTTTTGCTTTTGGCGGCGGGCGGCATACTCAGGACCTTGTTTGCAGGCGACCATGTCCCGATCCGTGAAAAAACCGCAACAGCCGGAAACGCCCGAAGCCGCCAGCGCACCCCGCCGGGGCCGCGCCGCCGCCGTGGGGGCTGATACGGGCAACGCCGCCGCATCGGCCTTCGCGCGGGCCGGGTTCCGCGACCCGGCGCTGGTGCTGCGCTGGCGCGAGATCGCCGGGCCGGAAGTCGCCCGCCTGGCCCAGCCGCTGAAACTGGCGGATGGGCCGTCCGGCGGCACCCTGACGCTGCGCGCCGTGCCCGGCGCGGCCCTGTTCCTGGGCCATGAAAAGCGGGCGCTGTGCGAACGCATCAATGCCTATCTGGGCGGCCCGTTCGTGACCCAGATCAAGTTCAGCCAGGGGGCGCTGATGGCCCCGCCCGCCCCGCCCCGGCCCCAGGCCAGGCCCGGCCCCCTGCCACCGTCCGATCCCAGCCGCCGCTATGACGGCCCCGAAGGCCTGGCCAGGGCGCTGCAGGCGCTCGCCCGGCGCAGGACCGTGCAATAGACCGCGCCGCCATTCTCTGCCAAAACCGGCGAAACTCAGGTCTGGGAGATGCCCGTGTCGCGCAAGCTGATCGTTACCGTTGCCGTCCTTGCCGTTCTGGCCGCCGCGGGCGGAGCCTGGTGGCATTTCAACGGCAAGTCCGCGCCCGTCGAATCCGCCCAGGCCGCCACGGGTACCACCACGGGGACCACCGCCGGTCCCGGCTATGTCATCACGCCGCGCGACCGCACCCTGGGCAATCCCAAGGCCAAGGTGGTGCTGATCGAATATGCCGCGCCGGTCTGCCCGCATTGCGCCCACTTCAACGAGGAAGTCGTGCCGCAGCTCACCAGGGAATATGTGGATACCGGCAAGGTGCTCTACGTCTTCCGCGTCTTCCCGCTGCATCCCGAAGACGGCGCGGTGGAGAAACTGGCGCGCTGCCTGCCCAAGGAAAAATACTTCCCCTTCATCGACCAGATCTTCAAGAACCAGTCCAAGTGGAGTTCGGGTTACGGCGTCACCGATGTGCGCGGCGCGCTGGTGCAGCAGGCCGCCGTGCAGGGCATGAGCGAGCAGCAGTTCGACGCCTGCCTGGCGGACACCAAGGAAGACGCCGAGATCAACAAGGTCGCCCAGGACGGCCAGGACCGCTACAGGATTTCGGGCACCCCCACCGTCATCATCAACGGCCAGCCCCAGCCCGGCGTGTCCCAGTGGGACGAAATCAAGCCGCTGATCGAGGCGGCGCTGGCCCGCTGACAAAAGCTTCCACAGGGGCTTTTTCCGCCGGTTGGACCGATCGGGCATTCTCTGCCAAAAACGGGACGCAAACCCGGTGGAGAATCGCCCGTGACCCGCAATACCTGGATCGCCCTCGGCGCCGTCATCCTGATCGCCCTTGCCGGCCTTGGCTGGTACGCCTTTGGCGGTTCTTCCAGCACCGGCACGGCCGGAACCTATGAAGTGCTGCCCACCGACCGCGTGCTGGGCAACCGCAATTCCAAGGTCGTGCTGATCGAATATGCCGCGCCCGCCTGCCCGGCCTGCGCCGCCTTCAACGAACAAGTCTTCCCGCAGCTGAAGGCCAATTACATCGACACCGGCAAGATTCTGTACGTTTTCCGGGTTTATCCCCTGTTTCCGGCCGACGGCATGGCCGAGAAGATCGCCCGCTGCCTGCCTGAGGATAAGTACTTCTCATTCATTGACCTGGTGTTCCGGAATCAACCCAAATGGGACCCGGAATACAGGCTGACGCCCGAGCAGACGCGCGAAGGCCTGATTCTGATGGGCCGCATCGCGGGCATGAGCGCCGAGCAGGTTAACCAATGCTGGGCGAACAAAGCTGAGGATGAGCGCATCAACAAAGTGTCTTCGGAGGGTGAGGCCCGGTACAACATCGCCGGAACGCCGTCCTTCATCTTGAACGGCGTCAACCAGGGTTCGGGTGTCATTCCCTACGACCGCCTGGCCAAGCTTTTGGATACGGAGCTCGCCAAGCAGCAATAGGCGGGCAATTGCAAGGATCGAGCAGTTGAAGTTCACACGCCTCAGGCTTTCCGGTTTCAAGTCCTTCGTCGAACCGACGGAGCTGTTCATCGAACCCGGCCTGACCGCCGTGATCGGGCCCAATGGCTGCGGCAAGTCCAACCTGTTCGACGCCATGCGCTGGGTGATGGGCGAAACCCGCCCTTCATCCGTGCGCGGTTCGGAAATGGACGATGTGATCTTCGCGGGCAGCGCCGGACGCCCGGCGCGCAACGTGGCCGAAGTCACCATCTTCATCGACAATAGCGACCGCACCGCCAACGCGCCCTATAACGACTATGACACCATCGAGGTGTCGCGCCGCATCGAGCGCGAGGCGGGCAGCGTCTATCGCATCAACGGCCGCGACGTGCGCCAGCGCGATGTGCAGATTTTCTTCGCCGACGCCTCCTCCGGTGCGGGTTCCACCGCGTTCGTGCGCCAGGGACAGATCGGCCTGCTGATCTCGCAGAAGCCGCTGGCCCGCCGCGCCATCCTGGAGGAAGCCGCGGGCATCGGCGGCCTGCATCAGCGCCGCCATGAGGCCGAACTGCGCCTGCGCGCCGCCGAAACCAACCTGTCGCGTCTCGAGGATGTGATCCGCGAGGTCGAGGGCCAGCTTGCCAGCCTCAAGCGCCAGGCGCGCCAGGCGTCGCGCTACCGCAACCTGTCGGGCCATATCCGCAAGGCCGAGGCGCTGGCGCATTACCTGCGCTGGACCGCCGCCGAGGCGCGCGCTAGGCTGGCCGAGGAAGAACTCGCCGCCTCCGCCGCGACCGTCGCCGCCGCGACCGAGAGCGCCGCCAAATGCTCCACCACCCAGAGCGAGGCGGCGGCGATCCTGCCGCCGCTGCGCAATGCCGAGGCCGAGCGCGGCGCGGCGCATCACCGCCTGATCGCCCAGCGCGAACAGCTTGACGCCGAAGAACA
>DASTMN010000175.1:0-2076 GCA_035714165.1 Rhizomicrobium sp. | reverse complement strand
AAGGGCTATTACGGCAACATCACCGAGCGTCAGTTCCGCAAGTATTACACCGACGCCGCCCGCCGCCCCGGCGACACCGGCGAGAACATGATCGGCCTCTTGGAGACCCGCCTGGACACGGTGGTGTATCGCGCCAAGTTCGTGCCGACCCCGTTTGCCGCGCGCCAGCTGGTCAGCCACGGCCATGTGAAGGTCAATGGCCGCCGCGTCACCATCGCGTCGTACCATGTGACCGACAAGGACGTGATCGAGCTGAGCCCCAAGGCCCGCGAGATGGCGCTGGTGCTGGAAGCCTCGCGCAGCGCCGAGCGCGACACGCCCGACTTCCTGGAAGTGCAGGAAGCCAAGTCGGTCAAGCTGCTGCGCGTTCCCAAGCTGGCCGACGTGCCCTATGCCGTCCAGATGGAACCGCACCTGATCGTCGAGTTCTACTCGCGCTAAGGCGCGAGGTAATTCTACCCACGCCATTGCGTGGTATGAGGAAAATGCAAGGCCCGCGCAGCGATGCGCGGGCTTTTCCTTTGCCCGCGCCGCGCTAGGCTCGGGCCATGAGCTACACCCTGTATGGCGACCTGGGATCGGGCGCGTTCAGCGCCGAGGCGGTGCTGGCCGAAACCGGCGCGCCCTATGACTTTGCGCCCGTTGCGCTGGACAAGGGCGAGCAGAAGCAGCCGCAGTTTCTGGCGATCAATCCTTCGGGCAAGATTCCGGCCCTGCGCCTGCCCGCGGGCGACATCGTGACCGAATCCGCCGCCATCCTGCTGACCCTGGCCGATCATTTCCCGCAGGCCCGGCTTCTGCCGCCACAGGGCAGCATTGCCCGCGCCATGGCCTATCGCTGGCTGGCCTTCATGGCGGGCGAAATCTATCCCATCGTGGAAATGGCGGATTACCCGGAGCGCTTCACACCGGATGCCGGCGATACCGAGGGCCTGCGCGCCCGGGCGCGGGACCGGATCCGCGAACGCATCCTGATCATCGAGAACATGATCCAGGGGCCGTTCCTGCTGGCCCACGGCTTTTCGATCCTGGATATCTATGCGGCGATGTTCACGCGCTGGAGCCTGGAGCCGGACTGGAAGCTGGCCCACCTGCCGCGCCTGATGGCGCTGGCGCAGGCCGTCTCAGAACGCCCGGCGATCGCGCCGGTCTGGCAGCGGCACTTTCCGGCCCAGGGGCTTGGCGAAGGCTAGGCGGCCGGAGCCAGCGTGATGCCTTTTTGCTCGAAGAAGGGCACCAGTTCTTCCTGCTCGAACATCTCGCGCACGATGTCGGCGCCGCCCACGAATTCGCCCTTCACATAAAGCTGGGGAATGGTCGGCCAGCTCGAAAAGACCTTGATGCCCTCGCGCACATCGGGGTCTTCCAGCACGTTCACGGCCTGGAACGGCACGCCCAGATGGTTGAGAATCTGCACCGTCACCGCCGAAAAGCCGCACTGCGGAAAGGCGGGCGTGCCTTTCATGTAGAGCAGCACATCGTTCTTCTGCACATCGTCGGCAATCCGGGCCTGGACATCGGACATCTGGGAACTTCCTGTAAGTCTCGGCTATGATCTAAGCACCGGGGGATGACGGGTCAAGGCGACCCGAAAGCGCCTGTTTTCTCCCTGTTTTCCAACGGATTCGCGATGACCCTGCCGCCCCCGCTCGCCGCCGCCCTGGAAGGGATGCTGGACGGCGTCTCGCGCAAGGCGCTGGCCGAACGCGCGGCGCGGCTCTCAGACCGCTATCGCGCGGGCGGCGGCAGCGAGGCCATCGCGGCAGAGGCGGATGCGCTGGCCTATGCCTGTGCGCGCCTGCCCGCGACGGGTGCGGCGCTGGCGGCGGTGTTCGATGCGGCGGCACAGGCTCTCCCGGATTTTCAGCCGCAAAGCCTGCTGGATGCGGGCGCCGGTCCCGGCACGGCAAGCTGGATGGCGCAGGCCGCCTGGCCGGGATTGGCGCGCGTCACCATGCTGGACCGCAATCCCGCGCTGCGGGCGCTGGCGCGGCGGCTGGCCGATCAGGGGCCGCCCGCGCTGGCACAGGCCGATATCCTGGCGGGCGACCTGACGGCGGAAGCGCCCTCTGCCGA
>DASTMN010000174.1:0-1687 GCA_035714165.1 Rhizomicrobium sp. | reverse complement strand
CGTGGTGGTGCCATCGGTGGATTTCTGGTTGACGCTGAAGGTGGCGGTGGGCGTTCCGCCCGCCAGCGACAGCTTGGTCAGGCGGCCCGCCTGGTCGGCGGCGGTGGTGGTGGTGGCCGAGGTTTCGGCATTGGTGACGGTGTTGGTTTCGGTGGCCAGGCCCGAACTGCCGACCATGTAGAGCGAGGGCGTGGCGGCAGCCGACAGGCTGACCTGTTCCACCCCGCCCGGCTTGATCGCCAGGCCATAGGCGGCGTCCTTGCTGCTGGTGGCGGTGCCGCCCTGCTGGGTCTTCTGGAAACGGGTGGTGAAACCCGCATCCGCCAGGGTGCTGTTGATATGGGCGACGATGTTGGTCAGCGTCAGCGGGCCGCCGACATCGGCCATGTTGACCACCACATCGCTGGTGACACCGCCCTTCTTGATGCTGATGGTGAAACTGTCGGATGCCGAAAGGCCCGCCATCGGCTCGTCTTTTTTCGCATCCGTCACCAGCGGGCGGGTGGCATAGGAGAAATCGCCGAAGGCGACGGACGCCTTGGAGGTCACCGAATCGGTGGGCTTGGCGGCCTGAAGGCTGAAATTGTTGAAGCTGGTGGCGGACAGGTAATCCTGCACCTGCTTCATGCCGTCCTGGAAGCGGGCATTGAGGCCGGCAAGCTGGCCGCTGGTGGCGTCGGGCCGCTGGGCCATCTTGGCGATATAGGCCAGCGTGTTGACGGCGCTGTAGAGCGCAAAGAGTTTCTGGTTGTCCTGCAGCAGCTTTGAGTCGGCGGTCGCGCCCGCCGACAGCGGCACCTTGGAGGTGTCGAGATATTTCGTGGTGGTCAGGACATCGGCGTCCTGGCTGGCATTGTTGCGGTTGGGCGTGTTCCAGGGCGGCTCGCCGCCCACCGCCGCCTTCTGGCTGGCCGCCAGCTGCGCGGCGCGCGCGCTGCCCGCCGCGATCGCCGTGGGGCTCGCGGAAAGTTTCGCCTGATAGAATCCGAGCAGGACAGAGGAGTCCAAGCCGTTGATCGCCATGCCGGAAGCATGACGGCATGGCGTTAAGGGCGGCCTAATGCGGCGGTCCGCCGTGGGAAAACACGCTTAACGGGGCCTTAACAGGCGGCGCGCAAAATGGCGGCATGAGCGCAGCTGCCTATGATCTGGGCCGGAAACTGTCGTCGCAGGGACGGCATGTGGAGGCCATCGCCCAGTATGAACAGGCGCTGGCGGCACGGCCGGACGATTCCCGCGTGCTGTTCGCGCTGGGCCATACCGCGCAGGTGCTGGGGCTGGCGGGACCGGCGGAGCAGTTTTTCCGCCAGGTGCTGGCGCTGGAGCCGGGGCGGCTGGAGGCGCTGGTCAACCTGGCCAACCTGCTGCGCGCCAATGGCCAGTTCGAGGCCGCCATCGCCCTGCTGGAACCGGCGCTGGCCGCCGCGCCGAACAGTGTTGAGCTGCGGCTGACGCTGGGTTCGGCCTTGCGGGAAAAAGGCGAAGCCGATGCCGCCATCGCGCAGTATCGCGCGGTGCTGGCGCTTGCGCCCCGCTATGTTCCCGCGCTGGTCAATCTGGCCGACATGCTGTGCGATGCGGGCGACCGCGCCACCGCCCGAACACTGTATGACGAAGCGCTGGCCGCCGAGCCGCGCAATGCCCAGGCCCGGATGAACCGCGCCATCCTGCATCTGCTGAATGGCGA
>DASTMN010000173.1:0-2226 GCA_035714165.1 Rhizomicrobium sp. | reverse complement strand
TGAGTGGCCGCGCATTTTACGCGCCTTTAAGACATCCCGCCTAATCTGGCTTCAACAATAGGTGGGCTCCGCAAAAAGCGGAGAAAAACAGATGACGGCCATGGCCAAACCGCAGGCCGCGGCGGCGCTCGAAAGCGTCGCTTCGGTGCGAAAGCATTATCTTGAAACCCTCAACCTGGTTGAGCGGCTGCACCGCCAGCTGCTGGATGTGATCAAGGACGAACTGGATCGCCGCGACGAGCGCGAGATCAATTCGGTCCAGGCACTGCTGCTCTTCAATGTCGGCGACCAGGAACTGACCGCGGGCGAACTGCGGACGCGGGGGCACTATCTGGGCTCCAACGTCTCCTACAATCTCAAGAAGCTGGTCGAGGGCGGATACATCCACCATGAGCGTTCGGAGGCCGACCGCCGCTCGGTGCTGGTGCGCCTGACCCGCAAGGGCGAGGCGGTGCGCGACATGCTGCGCGAACTGTTCGACCGTCACCTGCTGTCGCTGGAAGCTGTCGGCAATGTCGGCAGCGCCGACCTGGACGGCATGAACGTCACCCTCAAGCGCATGGAACGCTTCTGGATCGACCAGGTCCGTTTCCGTCTCTGACCAGTCCTTTTGCGCGCCTCAGGGCTTGCGTGTCTTCTGGCGGCGCGGCCAGGGCACGAAGGCGCTGACCCGGCGCTTGTACGCCGCATAGGCGGGGCGACGGTCTTCCATCTTGTCTTCCATCAGTGTCACGCCGGACACCTGCAGCAGCAGGAATGTCACCAGCACCGGGCTGACCAGCAGCCACCATTGCCCGGTGGCCGAAAAGCCGATGGCGAACAGGCCCCACCACAACAGGCTTTCACCGAAATAGTTGGGATGGCGTGACCAGCCCCACAGGCCCCGGTCCATCACCTTGCCCTTGTTGGCGGGATCGGCGCGGAACCGCGCCAGCTGCTGGTCAGCCACCGCCTCGAAGATGATTGCCAGCGTGGCGATGCCCGCGCCCAGATAGTCCAGCCAGCCCATCGGGGCGAAGCCGTTGAGCACCGCCCCCACCGGCGGCGCGGCGATGACCCAGATGAGAATCGCTTGCAACAGGAACACCTGGACGAGGCTCCACCACCACCATCGGCGGCCGAACTGATGCCGCATGGCGGCATAACGGTGGTCTTCCCCCTCGTGGCGGGCCCAGATATGGGCGGCCAGCCGGATCGCCCAGATATTTACCAGGAAAAGCACCATCGCGGCGCGGTCGCCGCCCGCATGGCCCAGCCAGGCGGCGATATCCACCACCCCGGCAATGCCGATGCCCCAGAAGATGTCTATGACGCTGACATCGCGGGTGCGAAGCGAAATCAGCCAGAGCGTGATGGTGCAACCCAGTACGAAAACCAGGCCCCAGAGCGGCGGCGAAAGCGGGGGAAGGGCGGGCATTGTCATGTGACAAATTGCGTGGAATCAAACACTTCATTCGGGTTATCCTGCATTTCAGGGGCAGGACCCGACCCAAAGGCAACAAGCATGGCGTTTTCCTATTCCAGCAGTTTCCAGGATGCCCTGGCCGCCCTGAAGCGGGAAGGCCGTTATCGCGTCTTCGCCGACATCCTGCGCGAGCGGGGCGCCTTTCCCAAGGCCGGACTGCATACGGACGGCGAGGGCCGTCCGATCACGGTCTGGTGCTCGAACGATTACCTGAACATGGGCCAGCATCCCAAGGTGGTGGCGGCGATGCACGAGGCGGTGGATGCCGTGGGCGCCGGCAGTGGCGGCACCCGCAACATCTCCGGCACCACCCATTATCACGTCGAACTGGAACGCGAACTGGCCGACCTGCACGGCAAGGAAGCCGCCCTGCTGTTCACCAGCGGCTTCGTTTCCAACGACGCCACCCTGGCCACCCTGTCCAAGGTGCTGCCGGGCCTGATTATCTTTTCCGACGAACTGAACCATGCCTCGATGATCGAAGGCATCCGGCATGGCGGCACGCCGAAATACGTCTTCCGCCACAATGATGTCGCGCACCTGGAGGACCTGCTGAAGGCCGCCAATCCGGCAGCGCCCAAGCTGATCGCCTTTGAGAGCGTCTATTCGATGGAGGGCGAGTTCTCGCCCACCGCCGCCATTTGCGACCTGGCCGAGAAATACGGCGCGCTGACCTATATCGACGAGGTGCATGGCGTGGGCCTGTACGGGCCGCGCGGCGCGGGCGTGGCCGCGCGCGACGGCACCATGCACCGCATCGA
>DASTMN010000172.1:0-12497 GCA_035714165.1 Rhizomicrobium sp. | reverse complement strand
CAGCGGTGCCTTCCTTTCGGAAGGCGCGCTTTGCCTTTCGGCCCCGCACACGCCCGGCGATTTTGGGCCGCCAATCGGGCTGGCGGCGGACACGGGCCCCACAGGGACACCGGCTGGCCGCAACGTCTTGCCGCCCTTCCGCGCGCGACCGTCGCCGCGGCGGTTCAGGCTGGTTCGCCCTTTGGCGACCCCGGGTGCGCGGGGTGCGTTACCCCTGCAACGCGCCGTCCGGCGCCGGCCCGCCCCCGTTCGGACGTTCCGGAACGTCTCCGCCGGGGCGGGCACGGGAAAGCTAGGCAGGGATTTTGTGGAGAGGAAGGGTGGATAGAGATTTCCACGTGTTGTCCACGCGAGGAGACAGGGATTGCGGGCGAAAGTGCGCGAGATATCCTTCAATAGTTATTTGAGTTTTTAGACCCACTTTCGCAGAGATGTCGGCTAACTATCTAACGGCAAAAGCTTTCCGAATCTTTCAAGGTCATCTAGTAGGCTCTTCATCTCGAGCGGAATTTCAGATGTGTTCATTGCGTCTATCACGGCGCTCGCCGTGAGACTGATATTGTAGCGATCTTGAAGGGATTTGTTGATTGCACTGAATGCCTCCTTACCCGGTAGCATTCTCAATCTTTGCTCAGGATCACTCCAAGCTAACTCGAATTCTTCATAGGCTTTTTGTGTTGTTGATGCCTCGTCCCGGCCCGGCGAAGCCGTCTTATCAAATATTCTGAGCTTGGCCGACCTTTGCCCGAGGAGGTAGCTTTTCTGCGCTGTGGCGAACTCATCCAAAATCTGTGTCGCGCAATTTGTGAATTTTTGCTTCTTTCCGGTGCGGCGCGCTCGTTCATTCAATTTGCGTTCTGCTGCCCGATCGAGCGCTGCGGGGACCAGCAAAAAATTTCTACCTCTTTGCACCTATGGATGTGCACTAGGTCGCAGAAGCTGGCGCAATCAGCTTCTATCTTTTCCACTTCAGTATTCGATCGAAAGTCTCGGTCAAAGATTACGGCTGTCCGAATTCTTGATCCCAAGGTTATTGCCATGCCTTCGCGCAAATTGCGCACTCGTTCTGGATTAAATCCTTCGGCAGTCACCACAGCGAATTCGGAGCGGCTTGCTATCCGATTCATGTCGCACTTTGATGCGAAGCGGCTAAATATTTGGAAGTCTGTGCCTTCAACAAATACTACACGTCTGGTCTTGGCAAGCTGAGTGAGTATCGGATTAAGATTTGACCCTAGTGCCGCGAAGACTCCTGCCAATTGAGCTGGGTGCTTGATGCGCTTTGTCGCGGGGTTCTTTTTGTTGACGACGACGATGTCATCCGGCTCGGCATCGGCAATAATTTCTGTGGAGTGCGTTGCGATTATAATGTCTGGGCCGAGATTGCGCAGAAGGCTAAGGAGTTGGCGTTGCAAATCGGAATGAAGGTAGATGTCGGGCTCATCAATCAGAAATAGAGATTTCTCATTTGATTGAATTAGATGTGTGAGCATTTGACACCAAACTTGAAAGCCAAATCCCGCCCAAAAAATCTCGCGAGGCATCCTGCCTTCGGGGCAGAACATGTGGAGCAGCGGTTTGGTATGAGATGTATCAATTGTGGGGGGCTCTACGTCCATCCCGGGCCAAGTTCTCTGGAGAACAGACCGAAATTCGGAAAATCGGTCAGGGAAGTGATACCAGATGTTTCTGAAGTTACGCGCCGCTTGGTAGTTATATAAAGCTTTTATCGCTGCATCTTTCTGATATAGCGGCTCCCTGTGCTCCACTGGCCCAAGAATTGGTACGAAACCAATTGCGCACCCGAATTCTTTCTTAAAAGTTTTGGGGCTATCGATTATTCCTTGACCTTCTGGAATTAAGTACGAGTGCCCGATTTCTGGAAAATATAGCGTCAGGGAATTTCCATTGGACAGGCTAAATTTGACCCACGCTGCCTCCCGGTCATCGTAGTCAAAGAAAATATTTTCTTCTGCGACTGAGCTTGTCGTCAAATCAAGCGGATAGCCTGCCACGCGTCCGTTCGGGCCTTTTATGCTGGTCGCCTTTCGGCTGTTGGCGACCCTCATCGCAGAAGCCAGAATTCGAAACGCTGTTAGAATTGTCGATTTACCTGCATTGTTTGGACCCACCAAGATGTTGAAGTGCTTGATCTTGAATTCAAAATCTTTGAATGCTTTGAAATGATGAAATCGGACTGAGTTGAATTGGGCTAATTGCATAATGGCTTCTGCCAATCCTAATCGAAATTGAACGAAGCTTGATCCGAAAGGGGCGCCTTCGGATGGATTTTTCCAGTGTTGACTTCACTGACGCGGCCTTGGTTGATGCCCAACAAGCTCGCGATCTGATGTTGATACAGGCCTTTGCCAAGCAGGTGCTTAATCTTGGTCGCAAGCTCCGGAGTAATCGGAGCGCTCGGTACGCGTTTCATTTCTCTGCCCCTTTCGACAGATGTGATAACGCGTCGCGCTTGACTATTTAGGGCGAATTGAGTGGAGTTCGCCCCGTCTGCAAAATGACATCCCACGCGCGACGCAATCGCCTGTGGAACCGAAGGGCGGTGTTCGAAGCACCGCCCTTTTGGCTGTCTAGCGAATCGTGATGCTAAGCATGCTCTCTAGAAAAAGGGAGTCGAGTCCGGAATTGTCCACATCTTGTAGCTGTGGACGGTTTTGGGGATTAAAAGGTGGGCAATGATCGTTCGGCCCTTTAGTCCTAGTCAGTTCCTTGAAACTAATAGAAAAGGCCCGGATTGCTCCGGGCCTTTTTTGTTTGGGACGTTGGATCCCCTTCACCTCGCGCCGCGTGTGCGGCGCTCGCCGGGGATGACAGTCCGGGCGGCTGGCGCCGCCCGTCCTATCAGAAGTCCATGTCGCCCATGCCGCCCATGCCGCCGCCGGGGCCGCCCGGCATCGGGGCGGCGTCCTTCTTGGGACGGTCGGTGATCATGGCTTCGGTGGTGATCAGCAGGCCCGCCACCGAGGCGGCGTTCTGCAGCGCGGTGCGGACGACCTTGGCGGGGTCCACGATGCCGGCCTCGATGAAGTCCACATACTCACCGGTCTGGGCGTTGTAGCCGAAGGTGTTGGACTTCTGCTCCACCAGCTTGCCGACCACGATGCTGGCTTCCTGGCCGGCATTGGTGACGATCTGGCGGATCGGGTACTGGATCGCGCGGCGCACGATGTTGATGCCCTGGGTCTGGTCATCATTGTCGCCCGTCACATCCTTCAGCGCCTTGGTGGCGTAGAGGAGGGCGGTGCCGCCGCCGGGGATGATGCCTTCTTCCACCGCGGCCTTGGTGGCGTTCAGCGCGTCGTCGACGCGGTCCTTGCGCTCCTTGACCTCGACTTCGGTGGCGCCGCCGACGCGGATCACCGCAACGCCGCCCGCCAGCTTGGCCAGGCGTTCCTGCAGCTTTTCCTTGTCATAGTCGCTGGTGGTTTCCTCGATCTGGACCTTGATCTGCGAGACGCGGGCCTGGATGTCGTTCTTCTTGCCGGCGCCGTCCACGATGGTGGTGTTGTCCTTGTCCACCGTGACCTTCTTGGCCTTGCCCAGCATGTCGAGCTTCACATTTTCCAGCTTGATGCCCAGGTCCTCGCTGATGACCTGGCCGCCGGTCAGGACGGCGATGTCTTCCAGCATGGCCTTGCGGCGGTCGCCGAAGCCCGGGGCCTTGACGGCGCAGACCTTGAGGCCGCCGCGCAGCTTGTTGACCACCAGGGTGGCCAGGGCCTCGCCTTCCACTTCCTCGGCGATGATCAGCAGCGGACGGCCGGCCTGGACCACCGCTTCCAGCACCGGCAGCATGGGCTGCAGGCTGGTGAGCTTCTTCTCGTGGATCAGGATCAGGGCGTCATCCAGCACCGCGACCATCTTGTCGGGGTTGGTGATGAAGTAGGGATTCAGGTAGCCACGGTCGAACTGCATGCCTTCGACGATGTCGAGTTCGGTTTCGACGGTCTTGGCTTCCTCGACGGTGATCACGCCTTCGTTGCCGACCTTGGCCATGGCCTGAGCGATCATGCTGCCCACTTCCTTGTCGCCATTGGCCGAGATGGTGCCGACCTGGGCGATCTCGTCGTTGGACTTGACCTTCTTGGCGCGCTTTTTCAGGTCGGCGATGACGGTTTCCACCGCCTTGTCGATGCCGCGCTTGAGGTCCATCGGGTTCATGCCCGCCGCGACCGACTTGGAGCCTTCGCGCACGATGGCGCGGGCCAGCACGGTGGCGGTGGTGGTGCCGTCACCGGCGGCGTCGTTGGTCTTGCTGGCGACTTCGCGCACCATCTGGGCGCCCATATTCTCGAACTTGTCGGCCAGTTCGATTTCCTTGGCGACGGTCACGCCGTCCTTGGTGGTGCGCGGGGCACCGAAGGACTTGTCGATCACCACGTTGCGGCCCTTGGGGCCCAGCGTCACCTGCACCGCGTCGGCCAGGATATCGACGCCGCGCAGCATCTTCTCGCGGGCGTCGGCGCCGAATTTCACGTCTTTGGCAGCCATGTCTTAGTCTCCTAGAATTCTGTGATTGGTTGTTGGGCGAAAGCGGGCGGTTACTTCTTGCCCTTGCGGCCTTCCAGCACGCCCATGATGTCGGACTCCTTCATGATCAGGAGTTCTTCGCCATCGAGCTTGACCTCGGTGCCCGACCACTTGCCGAACAGCACATAGTCGCCGGCCTTCACTTCGGGGACGACGCGCTTGCCCGCCTCGTCCAGGGCGCCGGGGCCGACCGAGACGACTTCGCCTTCCTGGGGCTTTTCCGCGACGGTGTCGGGAATGATGATGCCGCCAGCGGTCTTCTGATCTTCCTTGATGCGGCGGACCACGACGCGGTCGCCAAGCGGACGGAATTTCATGGGAGTCCTCTTCCTAAGAGATTGAAAAAATTAATATTTTTCACGGCTTGCAGCACTCGCCATTGGTGAGTGCCAAGGCCGCGCCCGGTATTTAGGAGCGCCCCCAGCCCGGGTCAAGGCGGGCAGGGTGTGGAAATCTCCGGGGCCGGCGGGGCGGGACGCCGGGCCGGATGAACAGCCCCCATGAACATATGGTCAGCTTTGGGGTCTTTTCGGGGTATTTGGGCCTTTCCCGAAACGCCAGGCCCGGCTTTAACGTTGTTCATGCTGGGTTCAGGCAGCCGCCACCAATCTGCGCCGCATGGCAGGAGAGGGGCCTGCAAGGGAACAAGGAGAACCGAGATGAACAAGTTTGCGAAAATGGTTCTGGGCGCGATCATGCTGGCCGGTGTCGGCACCGTGGCGACCACCGCTGTCAGCACCCCCGCCCAGGCCCAGGTGTCGGTGGGCATCGGCTTCGGCCCGGCCTATGGCGGCTATTACGGCGGCTATTATGGCCCGCGCTACTATGGCGGCTATTACGGCCCGCGCTATTACGGCCCGCGCTATTACAATTACGGGCCGCGCTATTACCGCAGCGGCTACTATCGCCCGTACCGCTATGGCTACTACAACCGGCCCTATTACAGCCGTCCCTATCATCGCGGCTATCGCCGCTGGTAGGTTCCGGCCGATGTGAAAAGAAACGGCTCCGGTTTTCCGGGGCCGTTTTTTTTGGTTCTTTTTTATGAGCCCCCTCCGATTTCAGCTTCCACTCGGCTGCTCGGGCTCTCGCCCTCGCACATGCCTCGTTCGCTGAAATCACCTCCCCCTTTCATAGCGCTGCGCGCCAAAGGGGGAGGCGGTCCGGTGCTGTTTGCCGCCACAATTCCAACATGCACCGTTCAGGTCCGGTTCACGCGCGGGGGCGCAGCGTCGGGACAAGCGCGAAAATCATCGCGCGGGCCCTTGGAAGCGGCGGGCCCCAGCGGAGCGAAACCCATGCGGACTTTCCTGAAACTGGCCGTCATCGCGTTCGGAGTCGGTGGCGCGATGGCGGCATCGCCCGCCGTCGCGCAGCCTTACGAGGATGACGGCTATTATGACGAGGCCTATGACGAAGGCTATGGCGATCCGGCCTATGATCCGGCCTATGCCGATCCGGCCTATGACGCCTATGCGGCGCAGGAGGGCTATGCCGATCCCTATTGCGACGCCTATGGCTGCCCGGACGATTATTATGACCTGCCGGTCTATTATGGCGACTATTACTATGACGGGTCCTGGCTGACCGGCCCGGTCTATTGGCGCACCTTCGGCGGCGCGCGGCAGTTCTGGATTCATGGCGGCTGGCGCAGCGCGCAGTATCGCGGCGGCCGTTTCGGACCGGCGCTGGGCCGCAGCTACTACCGCAATCGCGGCGGCTATGCCCGCAGCTACAGCTATGGCAATCGCGGGTACAGCTACGGCAACCGCAATGCTTACGGCAACCGCAGCTATTACGGGCGCAGCCAGGCCCAGCCGCGGGCTTTCAATCAGGGCATTGGCCGCAACAATGCCTGGCAGGGCGGCCGCTATTCCGGCGGCACGGTCGGGCAGCGCAGCTATGGCAGCACCTATAACCGCAGCTATGGCAGCAGTTACGGCAACCGGGATCGCGGCAACTGGCAGCGGTCTTTCCAAAGCCAGAGCCAGAGCCAGAACGGCGTCATCCAGTCGCCGCCGCAGCAGCGCGCGTATGGCAATGGCGGCTATGGACGCGGGCGCGGCGACTTCGGCCGCTGGTCGGCCCAGCAGCAGTCGCAGCGGTCGTCGGCCCAGCCGTCGCAGTCCGTCCAGCAGCGGAGCTTTTCGGATCGCGGCGGCCGCTTCGGCGGCGGCAACCGCGGCGGCGATCGTGGCGAACGGCGCGGCCGCCAGTAACGTCATTTGCCCGTAGCGTTATTCAATAGACGCGCGATGCAGTGACATTGTTGTGACAAAGGCCCCGGCGGACAGCCGGGGCCTTTTTCGCGCCATCTTGCAAATCACCATGGCGCGGCTTGCGGGGGCCATTGTGCGAAAACAGTTTTCGAGGAGATCGCTGAGAATGCTGACCAATCGTGTCCTGACCCTTGCCGGTGGATTGAGCCTGGCGGGGCTGCTGGCCGCCTGTTCGGCCACCCCGCCGCCGCAGACCGCCGAAGCGCCGCCGCCTGCCTATACGGTGACCCAGACGCCCACCCAGACCGAATATGCGGTGCCCGACCTGCTGCTGTTCGCCACCGACTCCGCCGAGGTGCTGCCGGGCGGCCAGCGGGTGATTGTGGATATCGCAACGGCGGCGCGGGATCGCGGCGGCATGGTGGAGGTGGCGGGCTATACCGACACCACCGGCTCGCCGGATCACAACCAGCGCCTGTCGGAAGCCCGCGCCCAGGCGGTGGCCGGGGCGATGGCCCAGGCCGGGATCGAACCGTCGCGCATCCAGGCGCGGGGTTTCGGTGAGACCGAACTGGCGGTCCCCACCGGCGACAATACCGACGAGGCGCGCAACCGCCGCGTGGTGGTGCGGGTGGCGAAGAACTGAGCTTCAATCGTTAACGAAAGCTTACTGCGGGGCCACCGGCCCTGCGGGAGCATCGGCCAGGAAGGTCGCGGCCCAGGCGCATTTTGGCCAAAACAGGGTCGCGGCCTTCCGTCGGCCGTGCGACCCAACGTAGTTAATCAATTGGAAACGGGCGGCGGGCAGACTCCCGCCATGCTCGACCGAATCTCAGGCGTGACCAAGCTGCTGCTGACGCTGTCGGCGTTCTTTCTCTGCGCCACGGTGGGCGCGGCGATGGCGCTGTTCACCGGCTGGCCGGTGGCGATCCTGTCGGGCATCGTGGGCTTCATCCTGGTGCAGCAGGTGGCGGCGGGCTTTTCGCGCCGCCGCGAGCGCCGCGCCACCGCGCGCGAGCTGGCCCATATCCGCAAGACGCATCTGGAGTTCGAGAGCGCCCTGGCCGAGACGCGGGGCCGGATCGGCGAACTGACCGGCCTGATCGAGGAACGCACCACCGGCCAGAGCCGCAAGATCGTGGCCGAGTTGCAGGTGCTGGAAAGCCTGATGCGCGATTTCGCGGGCAAGGTGTCGCGCAGCGCCGCCCAGATTCCCCATGCCGCGCAGACGCCGCAGCGCGGCCCGGCCAGCGCCTATGTGAAGGCGATGGATGGCCGGGACGCGGTGCAGGGCGCGTTGCTGGAAACCATCCGCGCCAGTCTGGAACAGAACCGCGTGGACCTGTACCTGCAGCCGATGGTGAGCCTGCCGCAGCGCAAGCTGCGCTATTACGAGGCGCTGTCGCGGCTGCGGTCCGAGGACGGGCAGGTAATCATGCCCGCCCAGTATATCCAGGTCGCGTCCGGCGCGGGCCTGATGAGCGTGGTGGACAACCTGCTGCTGTTCCGCTGCGTCCAGATCGTGCGCCGCCTGACCCAGAAGAACCGCGATGTGGGAATCTTCTGCAACATCTCCGGCGCGACGCTGACCGACACCGAATTCTTTCCGCAGTTCCTGGATTACATGCAGGCCAACCGCGACCTTGTGGGCCAGATCGTGTTCGAGTTCAGCCAGGAGGCGGTGCTGGCGGCGGGCACGGAAGGCGAGCGCAACCTGGCGGCGCTGGCCACGATGGGCTTTGCCCTGTCCATGGACAATGTCCAGTCGCTGAAGATCGACTTCCTGCGCCTGAAGGCGATCGGCTTCCGCCACCTGAAGATCCGCGCCGGCACCCTGACGCGCGGCATGGGCGGGGCGGATGTCGCCGCCGAGGATTTCAAGATGCTGCTGACCCGCCACGGGCTGAACCTGATCGCCGAGCGGGTCGAGGACGAGAAGACCGTGGTGCAGCTGCTGGATTACGGCGTGGACTTCGCCCAGGGCTATCTGTTTGGCGAGCCGCGCGCGGTGCGCGAGGAATCGCTGAAACCGGCGGGCGCGCTGGAGCCCGCCCCGGTTATCCCCTTCCGCAAGGCCGGTTAATTCCGCCCATTGACCCGGCGGGCACGGGGCCTGTACCCCTTCGCCCGCCATGAGCCTTCCGCCTTCCGCTCCCCGACTGATTGACGGCCTGCGCGAGATCGCCGCCGGTCATGACGCGTTGATCTGCGATGTGTGGGGCGTGATCCATGACGGGCAGAAACATCATCCCGCCGCCGCCGAGGCCCTGTTCCGCTTCCGGGAAAAACATGGCCCGGTTGTCCTGCTGACCAACGCCCCGCGCGTGCCCGCCGAAGTGGCCGCCCAGTGCGCCAGCTATGGCCTGCCGAACGGCTGCTATGACGCCATCGTCTCGTCGGGCGGGGCGGCGCGCGACGAACTGGCGGTGCGCGCGGCGTCGAGGACGCTGCCGCTTTATTATATCGGCCCGGACCGCGACCTGACGATGATCGCGGGGCTGGATGTGCGCCGCACCGATATCGGCGAGGCGGCCATCGCCTTGTGCATCGGGCTGGTGGACGACATGACCGAGACGCCCGCCGATTATGACGCGCGGCTGAAGGCCATGAAGGCGCGGGGCCTGACCATGCTCTGCGCCAATCCCGACCTGATGGTGCATCGCGGGTCGCGGCTGCTGTATTGCGCCGGGTCGCTGGCGCAGGCCTATGAAGCGATGGGCGGCACGGTGATCTATTACGGCAAGCCGCACCGGCCCATCTATGATGCCGCGCGCAAGGCCGCTGCCGACGCCGCGCTTGCCGCCGGGCGGCCCGCGCCGCAAAAACCGCTGGCGGTGGGCGACGGTCTTTTGACCGACATTCGCGGCGCGGACCGGGCCGGGCTGGCGGCGCTGTTCATCGCCGACGGCGTGCATGGCGAGGACATTCACCCCTATACGCCGGAGCACCTGGCGGCGCTGCTGGCGCGATTTGAAACGAAGGCGGGCGCGGCGATGCGCGTCCTGAAATGGTGAGAACCGTGGTGGGGAACCGATGACCAGCGTCTATCTCGACGAGATCCAGCCGGGCATGCGCGCCACGATGGAGCGCACCGTGACCGAGCGCGACATCCAGCTGTTCGGCGAGGCCACCGGCGACATGAACCCGGTGCATTTCGACGAGGAATATGCGCGCAAGACCATCTTCCGGGGGCGGGTGGCGCATGGCGCGCTGTCCATCGGATTCATCTCGGCGCTGCTGGGCACCCAGCTTCCCGGCGACGGCTCGATCTTCGTGTCGGCCTCCATTGTCTTCAAGTCGCCGGTGCGGATCGGGGACACGGTGGTGACCACCGCCACGGTGCGCGAAATCCAGGGCCGCGAGGTGGTGATGGACTGCGCCTGCCGCGTCGAGGACCGGCTGGTGCTGGAATCCGAGGCGCGGGTGCTGGCGCCGCGCCGTTCCGGCGCCGCGGCCAGAGGCTAAAGGCCCGAATGAAGATCCTGCGCCATTTCGACGATGTGCCGGCGGCGCTGCGGGGCGCGGTCGTGGCGATCGGCAATTTCGACGGCGTGCACAAGGGGCACCGGGCGCTGGTGGCGCAGGCGCGCGAGCAGGCCCAGGCGCGGGGCGCGCCGCTGGGCATCGTCGCCTTCGAGCCGCATCCGCAGGAATATTTCCGCGCGCTGCGGGGCGAGGCGTCGGAGGAATGTTTCCGCCTGACGCCGCTGCGGACCAAGGCGCGGCTTTTGTCGGAGCTGGGCGTGGACGTGCTGTTCGCGCTGCCCTTCGACGCGGACATGGCGCGCCTGAGCCCGCAGGATTTCGTGCAGCGGGTGCTGCTGGACGGGCTGGGGGTCGGCGGCGTGGTGGTGGGCCATGATTTCGAGTTCGGCAAGGGCCGGGCCGGAAACCTGGCGGCGCTGTCCTATATGGGCGAGATGGAAGGCTTCACCGTCACGCCTTTCGAGACGGTGCTGGGCGGCGGCGAGGAGAAGGTTTCCTCCACCCGCATCCGCAGCCTGCTGAAGGAGGCCCGGCCCGGCGAGGCGGCGCGGCTGCTGGGCCATTACTGGCCGATTGAGGCGCGGGTGGAGCATGGCGATGCGCGGGGGCGGGAAATGGGCTTTCCCACCGCCAACATGCATCTGGGGCACTGCCTGGCCCCGGCCTTCGGGGTCTATGCCGTGCGGGTGAACATCCTGGACAATGACCGCATCGTGTCCCGCCATGACGGGGTGGCCAATTTCGGCATCCGCCCCATGTACCGGACCGAGGTGCCGCTGCTGGAAACGCACCTGTTCGATTTCGATGGCGACCTGTACGGCAAATACCTGTCGGTGGAGCTGGTCGCCTATATCCGGCCCGAGGCCAAGTTCGCCAGCCTGGACCTGCTGATCGCCCAGATCGCCCAGGACGCCGCCAAGGCGCGGGAAATACTGGAAAATACGCCCTGAGGGGGCGGGCGGGGTGAGGGGCATGGACGGTTCCGGGGCCCCCTGTTAGAAGCCCTGCACCATGTCCGACAAAGCCAGCGATTCCGCCGATTACCGGGCGACCCTGTTCCTGCCCGCCACCGATTTTCCCATGAAGGCGGGCCTGCCCGAGGCCGAGCCGCGCTGGCTGGCGCGCTGGGCGGAGATGGACCTGTATGGGCAGCTTCGGAAGAAGGCCAAGGGGCGGCCGCTGTTCGTGCTGCATGACGGCCCGATCTATGCCAATGGCGACATCCATTCCGGCCATGCCGTCAACCACATCCTGAAGGACTTTGTCGTGCGGTCGCAGGGCATGATGGGCAAGGACGCGCCCTATGTGCCCGGCTGGGACTGTCACGGCCTGCCCATCGAATGGAAGGTCGAGGAGAAGTTCCGCGCCGAGGGCAAGGCCAAGGAAGACATCGCCAAGGACGAACTGCGCCGCGCATGCCGCGCCTTTGCCAGCCACTGGCTGGGGGTGCAGAGCGGGCAGATCCAGCGGCTGGGCCAGATCGGCGACTTCGCCAACCCCTACAACACCATGAACTACAAGGCCGAGGCGCGCATCGCGCGCGAGGCGATGAAGTTCGTGGAGAACGGGCTGCTGTATCGCGGTTTTCGTCCGGTGATGTGGTCGCCGGTGGAGCGCACCGCGCTGGCCGATGCCGAGGTCGAGTATCACGAGAAGACCTCGCCCACGATCTATGTGAAATTCCCGCTGGTGAAGTCGTCGCCGGAACTGGCGCACACCTTCATCGTGATCTGGACCACCACGCCCTGGACCATTCCGGGCAACCGCGCCATCGCCTTCTCGGACGAGATTTCCTACGGCCTGTATGAAGTGGCGGACGCCACGGACGGTTCGCTGGCGCGGGTCAGCGAGCATCTGCTGCTGGCCGACACGCTGGCCGAGCAGGTGGCCAAGCATGCCAAGATGATGCTGAGCCGCATCCGTACCGTGCCCGCCGACGAGCTGAAGGGCCTGGTGGCGGCGCATCCGCTGCGCTCGCTGGGGTATGATTTTGACGTGCCGGTGCTGCCCGCCGCGTTCGTCACCGCCGATACCGGCACCGGCTTCGTGCACAATGCGCCGGGGCATGGCGAGGACGATTTCGAACTGCTGGTGGGCCGGGACCGCGACTATCCGCGCAACAACCCGGACGCCTTCAGCCTGATCCAGCCCGACGGTTCCTATGCGCCGCATGTGCCGGGCTTCGCGGGCAAGCGCATCCTGACCGACGAGGGCAAGGACGGCGACGCCAACGGCGCGGTC
>DASTMN010000171.1:0-4979 GCA_035714165.1 Rhizomicrobium sp. | reverse complement strand
GGCGATCACCACCACGCGGGTGGCGTCGTCGGCGGCCGCGCCGTCCAGCGCGGCCTGCAGGGCGGCCATCAGGCCGGACGACAGGGCATTGCGGGCGCCGGGCCGGTTCAGGGTCAGGCGCAGGACCCCGCTGGCCGGGACCGAGAGCAGCAGGGGCGGGGGATTCTGGGAGGGATTCGGGGCGTTCATCGCGCCAATCTAGTGCGCGGGCATGGCAATTTCACCTTTGCGCCAAGGAAATGCGGTATCTGGATACCGCGTATGGAAAGTGCCTGATATTCCTGCACAACTGTTGACCGGGGAAGGTCCGGCCCGTATAAGCCCCGGCGAAATCACCGGAATTGCTCCATGAAAACCTACTCGGCGAAAGCCTCCGAGATCGAAAAGAAGTGGATCCTGATCGACGCCGAAGGTCTGGTCGTGGGCCGTCTTGCGACGATCATCGCCATGCGCCTGCGCGGCAAGCACAAGGCCACTTATACCCCCCACATGGATTGCGGCGACAATGTCATCGTGATCAACGCCTCCAAGGTCGTGCTGACCGGCCAGAAGCTGAAGAAGAAGGTGTACTACCACCACACCGGCTATATCGGCGGCATCAAGGAGCGCACCGCGGGCGCCATCATGGCGGGCAAGTTCCCCGAGCGCATCGTCGAGAAGGCGGTTGAGCGCATGGTGCCGCGCGGTCCGCTGGGCCGCCGCCAGATGTCCAACCTGCGCGTCTATCCGGGTGCCGACCATCCGCACGAGGCGCAGCAGCCCGAGACGCTGGATGTGGCGAAGATGAATCCCAAGAACACTCAGTACAAGGCGGCCTAAGTCATGGCGGAAGAGAACAAGTTCACCGAACTCAAATCCACGCTGATCAAGGCCAGCCAGCCGGCGGCCTCCGACGCGTCCAAGGCCGACAGCAAGCGCGACGCCCAGGGCCGCGCCTATGCCACCGGCCGCCGCAAGGAATCGGTCGCCCGCGTCTGGATCAAGCCGGGCAGCGGCAAGATCATCGTCAACGGCCGCGACGAGACCGTCTATTTCGCGCGTCCGGTGCTGCGCATGATCCTGCGCCAGCCGCTGATCGCCGCCAACCGCGACGGCCAGTTCGACGTCATCGTCACCGTCACCGGCGGCGGCCTGTCGGGCCAGGCGGGCGCGGTGCGCCACGGCATTTCCCGCGCGCTGGTGGCCTATGAGCCGACCCTGCGCGCCGCGCTGAAGCCGGGTGGTTTCCTCACCCGCGATCCGCGCGCCGTGGAACGCAAGAAGTATGGCCGCCCGAAGGCGCGCCGCAGCTTCCAGTTCAGCAAGCGCTAAACTGCTTCCATCGCAAAGGAGAACGGCGCCGGGCAACCGGCGCCGTTTTTCGTTGGCGAACAAGTTCAGCGCAGGATTGCCACGGCCGCTCGCTTGGGCTCGCGGCGTCCCGGCCCTTGAAACGGTCCGCTGGACCGTTTCCTTTGCCGCCGCCTATGGCGTCGGCGAAACGGGCCGTGACGGATCGAACACCGGCGGCACCGGGCCATAGGCGTTGGGACCGGGATCGCCGGGCTGGCACCAGAACCAGATCAGGCCGACAGCGATGACCAGCAGCACCAGGTTGACCAGGAAGGCGACGGTGCCGAACAGGAACAGGAAGAGGCCGAAGCCCATCGTCAGCACGTTGATCAGCGTGAAGAAGGCGATGAACTGGGATACCGCCGCCACGAAGATGAAGATCCAGATCAGCCTGCCGTCCCGGCCGGTGTCCTGCAGACGGCGGGCGCCCAGCGCGGCGGTGGGCAGCAGCAGGGCCAGGTTGTAGATCGCCAGCAGCGGCAGGAAGGTGACGCTCTGCAGGATCAGCACGATCAGGCCCGTCACGAAGCTGGCCAGGATGAAATACCAGAACTGGCCCCGGCCCACCCGGCCGTTCATGTCGAAGTAATGCTCCGCCAGCGTGCGGCGGTAATTGTCGAAAATCGCTTGCAGATCCATGGCGTAGCCCCCATATCGGCCCGCGTACGGCGCAAGGCCATTCCCCTGAACACGCAGACCCCGCAAGGGGCCGGTTCAGCTAAAATGGACCTGTCGCCGGTGTCAATCTGCCGGCCGGTATATGGTCATGGGTTTGGATATGGATCAGGCACGGATATTCATAGACGGCGCGGCCGGCACCACGGGGCTTGAGATACGCGAGCGCCTGTCGGGCCGCAGCGAGCTGTCGCTGATCACGCTGCCGGAGGCCGCGCGCAAGGACATGGCCGCGCGCCGGGAGGCGCTGAACGCCGCCGACATCGTGATCCTCTGCCTGCCGGACGAGGCGGCCCGGGAGGCCGTCGCCCTGATCGACAATCCCGCGGTGCGCGTGATCGACGCTTCCAGCGCCCATCGCGTCGCTGATGGCTGGACCTATGGCTTTCCCGAGCTGGAGCCGGACGGCTATGCACGCATCGCCGCGGCGAAGCGCGTCAGCAATCCCGGCTGCTGGGCCACCGGCTTTCTCGCTATCCTGCGGCCCCTGGTGCGGGCCGGGCTGGTGCCGCCTGATTTTCCCGTCACCGCCAATGGCGTCTCGGGCTATTCCGGCGGCGGCAAGAGCATGATCGCCGAGTTTCAGGACAAGTCCGCCGCCGACTATACGGAGACGGTATCGCGCATCTATGGCCTGAACCTCACCCACAAGCACCTGCCCGAAATGACCCGCCATGCGGGCCTTGCGCATCCGCCGCTGTTCGAGCCGGGCGTGGGTCGCTTCTATCGCGGCATGCTGGTGGAAGTGCCGCTGCAATTGTGGGCGCTGCCGGGCGCGCCCGCGCCGCGCGACATTCATGCGGCGCTGGTGAAAGCCTATCCGGATCGACCGCTGGTGACGGTGGCCTCGATGGAGGATGCGGGCGCGGTGAAGACGCTGGACGCCGAAATCCTGGCGGGCGCCAACGGCCTGACCCTCTATGTGTTCGGCAACGAGAAGGCCGGGCAGGCGCGCATCGTGGCGGCGCTGGACAATCTGGGCAAGGGCGCCAGCGGCGCGGCGGTCCAGAACCTCAACATCATGCTGGGCCTGCCCGAAACCACGGGTCTTTGACCCGGGCTTTAAGGGCTTCACTTCCGCGCGTCTGTGCTAGACATGGGCCATGTTCGGGGACTGGCGCTCCAGGGAATGGAAGGTCATCGCGCTGACGGTCGCGGTGGCGCTCGTGCTGTTCGCGGGCGTGGTGTCCTATGCCGTGCATCAGGCAGCGCGGCCGCAGGGCTATTCCGGCCTGGAACTGGCGCCCCTGACGGCGGCGGCCTCGGCCCGCACCCCCATGCTGGCACGGGGCGGGGTGCTGGTGCATGCGGTGGCGGCAGACAGTCCCGCCGCGCTGGCCGGGATCAAGCCGGGCGAAGTGCTCAGCGCGATTGACGGCGATGCGGTGCTGACGGCGCGCCAGGCCGCCGAGCGCATCAAGGCCGTCAAGGCGGGCAGCCGCGTGGACCTGACCCTGTTCGATGCCGCCAGCGGCGATATCCGACCGCGCACGGTGACGCTGCTTTTCACCGGGATGCCGGTGACGCCCAAAAAGCTTTCGGTCCGTCCGCCCCGCACCCTGGCCAAGCGCGAACCCGAGCCGCCCAAGATGGCGGCGGGCGCGGCCTGGTCGCGCCGCATCGCGCTGGGGGCCTTTATCAAGCCGGTGCCGCTCACGGGGATCGGCGCGGGCCGCTGCAACGGGTTCGTGCCGCAGGAATGGCAGGTGCGCGGACATGCGGCGGACAATTCCATGCTGCATGTCGCGGCGGAGGAAGGCTTCCAGCACGCGCTTTTCCGCAGCGCCATGCTGGATGGAAAAAAGCCGGAGGATTTCATTGCCACCTGGCTGGAGGAGGTGTTCCGCACGCCCGCGCTGCTGACGCCGTCGCAGGAACGCCCCTTCGGATTCCGGGTGGTCAATTTCGGCAACCGCAAGGGCGGCGCGGGCTTTGTGCAATACCGCGTGACGGGAAACCGCATCGTGTTGTGGGCGGCGGCGGTGGCAGCGGGCGAGGCGGCCACCACGCGGTCCATCACCGGCGCGGTGGCGCTGTCCTTGCGTTGCGAGTCACCCGGCGCGCCCGGTGCGGTGCCGCGCCAGCGCGGCATGCCCGGCACCGCGATTTCCACACGCTGCATCGCGGGCCGCTGCGAGGAGGGCGATTTCGCGGGCACCTATCTCGCCGTGCTGCGCAAGGGTTATGTCCACGACCAGAAGAACCGCGTCTATCTGGTCAATCCGCGCCGCGACCTGTGGCAGAACGGGGCGCAGGGCCCCGGCTATTACCACCAGGTCAAGGGCGACAATGAAAAGCTGGAGCCGGGGCGCACCAACTGAGCGCCATTATTGCGCCTTGACCTTCACATAGCTGCCCGGCGCGTCACCCAGCACTTTCAGTTTCCCGTCACCCGGCACGCGCGCCGCGATCTTCCTGCCCGACAGCTTCGACAGCCAGGCGTCCCAGTCCGGCCACCAGGACCCGGCCTGTTCCTTTGCGCCCGCGCGCCATGTCTCGATGTCGGCGGCCTTTTTGTCGTTGGTCCAGTACTGGTACTTGTTCGCGGCGGGCGGGTTGATGACGCCCGCGATATGGCCCGACCCGGCAATGATGAAACGCACCGGACCGCCGAACAGGCGCGATCCCTTGAACACCGAGACGGCGGGGGCGATATGGTCCTCGCGCGCTGACTGGAAATAGGCGGGCACTTTCACCTTGGACAGGTCCAGCTTCACCCCGTCCAGCGTCATCCTGCCCAGCGCCAGCGCATTGTCGCGGTAGCAGTTGCGCAAGTATGACAGATGCAGCTTTTCCGGCATCCGCGTGGTGTCGGAGTTCCAGTAGAGCAGGTCGAAGGGCATGGGCTGCCTGCCCAGCATGTAATTGTTGATGACGAAGGACCAGATCAGGTCGTTGGCCCGCAGCATGTTGAAGGCCCCGGCCATTTTCGAGCCGGGCAGCACGCCGCCCTGGCTGTCCATGCGCGCCTT
>DASTMN010000170.1:0-6745 GCA_035714165.1 Rhizomicrobium sp. | reverse complement strand
GGCGCGGGCGCTTCGGCGGCGATGGCCTGGGACGAAATGCTCAGCGCCAGGATGGCGGCGGCGATGGCACGCATGGGAACTCTCCACTCGATAACGGCGCGAGTGTGGGGCACGGCCCCTTAAGAAAGCCTTATGCGGCGTTTTTGGCGATCCAGGCGTCCAGCCGGGCGCGGATTTCCGCGCTTTCGCCCGACAGAAGCAGGATTTTGGTGCGGCCGGTTTCGCCGGAGCGGATCTCGATATCGGCCCTTTTCAGCCCCAGCGCTTTCGCCAGAAAGGCGACCAGCGCGGCATTGGCCTCGCCTTCCACCGGCGGCGCGGTCAGGCGGATTTTCAGCAGCGGCCTGCCATCGGCATCCGCCACGACGCCATCCAGGCCATCGCGCGAAGCACGCGGCGTCAGCCGCACCGCCAGCCGCACGCCGCCCGGCACGGCCTGACCCGGTATCGCCTGGTAAGGGATCATGCCGCCTGCGCCAGCTTGGCCAGTTGCGTCAGCACCGCCTTGGCGCCCGCCAGCCGGTCATCGGGCGTGGGCCAGTCGCGCGTCACCACGATCTTCTGGTCGGGCCGCACCTTCATGGTGCCGCTGTGCTTGGCGATCAGCTGCACCAGCGCCAGCGGGTTGGCGAAGGCATTGCCCCGGAAAGCGATGGTGCCGCCCTTGGGACCGGCATCGATCTTCTCCACCCCCGCCTGCTTGGCGAGCTGCTTGATGGTGACGATCTCGAACAGGTGCGTGACCTCCTCCGGCAGCGGCCCGAAGCGGTCGATCAGCTCGGCGGCGAAACGGTCGATATCCTCGCGCGTCTCGATGGAGGCCAGGCGGCGATAGAGGGACATGCGGACATTGAGGTCGGCGACATAGCCCTCCGGGATCAGCACGGATGCGCCCAGGTTGATGGTGGGCGACCACTGGTCGGTGACGTCGGCCTCGCCGCCCTCCTTCAGCCCGCTGACCGCCTCCTCCAGCATCTCCTGATAGAGTTCGATGCCCACCTCGCGGACATGGCCGGACTGCTCCTCGCCCAGCAGGTTGCCCGCGCCGCGAATGTCCATGTCGTGGCTGGCGACGCTGAAACCCGCGCCCAGCTGGTCGAGCGACTGCAACACTTCCAGCCGCCGCGTGGCGTTGTCGGTCAGCTTCTTCTCGGCGGGCGTCGTCAGATAGGCATAGGCGCGCTGCTTGGAGCGCCCGATGCGGCCGCGCAACTGGTAAAGCTGCGACAGGCCGAACTTGTCGGCCTTGTTAACGATCAGCGTGTTGGCGGTGGGAATGTCCAGCCCCGATTCCACGATGTTGGTGGAAACCAGAACGTCCACCTTGCGCTCGTAGAAGGCGGTCATCACCTCCTCCAGCACCTTGGGCGACATCTGGCCATGCGCCAGGGCCGGTTTCACTTCCGGCACCACCTCTTTCAAAAATGTCATGGCATCGGCCAGGTCGGAGATGCGCGGCGCGACGAAGAAACTCTGGCCGCCGCGATAATGTTCGCGCAACAGCGCCTCGCGGATCACCAGCGGGTCGAACGGCGTCACGAAGGTGCGGACCGCCAGCCGGTCGATGGGCGGAGTGGTGATCAGCGACAGGTCGCGCACGCCCGACAGCGCCAGTTGCAGGGTGCGCGGAATGGGCGTGGCGGTCAGGGTCAGCACATGCACATCGGCTTTCAGGTTTTTCAGCCGTTCCTTGTGCACCACGCCGAAATGCTGCTCCTCGTCCACGATCACCAGCCCCAGCCGCTTGAAGGAGATGCTCTCGGCCAGCAGGGCATGGGTGCCCACCACGATGTCCACCGTGCCTTCGGCCAGCGCGGCCTTGGTATCCTTGGCGTCCTTGGGGTCCACGAAGCGCGACAGCTGCCGCACCTTGAGGGGGAAACCGGCAAAGCGTTCGGCGAAGCCGCGATAGTGCTGGCGCGCCAGCAGGGTGGTGGGCACCACCACCGCTACCTGTTCGCCCGCCATCGCGGCCACGAAGGCGGCGCGCATCGCCACCTCGGTCTTGCCGAAGCCGACATCGCCGCAGACCAGCCGGTCCATCGGGCGGCCCGCCGCCAGGTCGGCCACCACCTCGCCAATGGCTTTTTCCTGGTCGTCCGTCTCCTGATAGGGGAAGCGGGCGGCGAACTCGTCATACAGGCCGGTGGGCGGCTCG
This sequence comes from Rhizomicrobium sp., assembly GCA_035714165.1. Classification (GTDB taxonomy): domain Bacteria; phylum Pseudomonadota; class Alphaproteobacteria; order Micropepsales; family Micropepsaceae; genus Rhizomicrobium. Next base: position 4,587 of record DASTMN010000170.1, on the reverse strand, counting down.
ACCGGCGGCAGGGATTTCAACTGACGGGCGGCGGCGATCTTGATCAGCTCGGCGGCGATGGCGCGCACCCGCTCCTTCATCTCGGCCTTGCGCTTCTGCCAGCCCGCGCCGCCCAGCCGGTCGAGCTGCGCGCCCTCGTCCGAGCCATAGCGCGTCAGAAGCTCGATATTCTCCACCGGCAGGAACAGCTTGCCGCCGTCATATTGCAGTTCCAGGCAGTCATGCGGCGCGCCCAATGCGTCAATCGCCTTCAGGCCCAGGTAACGGCCCACGCCATGTTCGATATGGGTGACCAGATCGCCCGGCGTCAGGGCCGAGGCTTCGGCGATGAAGTTCTGCGCCCGGCGGGCGCGGGTCTGGGCGCGCACCATGCGGTCGCCCAGCACATCCTGCTCGGACAGGATGGCGAATTCCGGCGCTTCAAAACCCCGTTCCAAACCCAGGCAGGCGATGCCGAAGGCGGAACGATCCAGTTTCAGCAGTTCGGGCCAGTCCGCCACCTTGCGGATCGGGGTGACGCCGTGATCGGACAGCACGCCGCCCATGCGCTCGGCGCTGCCATCGGTCCAGCTTGCCACCAGCACCCGCTTGCCGGACGCCTGCAAGGCTTTCAGGTGATCGGCAGCGGCCTGGAAGACATTGCGGTTGCCGCCACCGGGCTGACCTTGACGTTCCGGCGCGAAGTCGCGGCCCTGCCGCCCGCCCGCATCCACGCTGGTGGTGGATTCCGGCGCCTGGAAGGGCGACAGGTCGCGCACCAGATGCTTAGCCAGCGCCGCTTTCCAGTCGGCATCGGTCAGGTAAAGCGCATCAGGCTTCAGCGGCTTGTAGGGCGGCGCCTTGATGGTCTTGCCGTCATCCTTCTGGTGACGGAACTGCTCGCGCGTCTCGTAATAGTCCTGCACCAGTTCCAGCCGCGCGGTCTTGGATTCCCCGGACTGGTGCGCCAGCAGTATCAGGCAGCGCGGCAGATAATCGAACAGCGTGTCCAGCCGGCCGTAGAACAGCGGCAGCCAGTGCTCCATGCCCTGCGCCTTGCGTCCCGCGCTGACGCTTTCATACAGCGGGTCGTCGCCCGCCGCGCCGAAGGCCGCGACATAGCCGGTGCGGAAGCGGCTGATCGCCTCGGCATTCAGCGGCGCCTCGCTGGCGGGCAGCAGCACGATCTCGGCCACCGCCTCCTTGCCCGACAATTGGGTTTCCGCATCGAAGCGGCGGATGGCGTCCAGCGTGGAGCCGAAAAAATCCAGCCGCAGCGGCTGGTATTCGCCCGGCGGCCACAAATCCACGATGCCGCCGCGCAGGGCAAAATCGCCCGGCTCGCGCACCGTGCCGGCGCGGACATAGCCGTTGCCCGCCAGGAAACCGACCAGCGCCTCACGGTCCACATCCGCGCCGTTCCTGGCGGCAAAGCTGGCCCCGGCGATGGCGTCTTTCGGCGGCACGCGCTGCAACACGGCGTTGATGGTGGTGACGATCACGGCGGTCCGGGCCGGATCGCGGGCCAGCGCCGCCAGCGTGGCCAGACGGCGGCTTTCGATATCCGGCTTGGGCGAGACACGGTCGTAGGGCAGGCAGTCCCAGGCCGGGAAGGACAGCACCGTCAGGTCGGGCGCGAAAAAGGCCAGCGCCCGTTCCACCGCATCGGCTTCGGTGTCATCCAGCGCCACGAACAGCACAGGGCCTTTCTCGCCCGCCTTCGCGCGCCGCCGCGCCGCTTCCGCCGCCAGCCAGGCGTCATGACCCTGCGGCGCGCCCGAGACAGTGAAGCGGCCCTGATGCCGGGCGATATAGTCGAGACGATCCATTCAGTCGGTCACTTGTAATCGGCCACTCAGGAAGCCCAGCGCGGGTTCTTCTGTTCGCACACCGCTTTCAGGCCCGCGAACACCGGATTGTCATAGGCGTCCGGCACGGGTTCGGCCCCGCGCAGCCAGGCATAGACCTCCTGGTCCGGGGCGGCGAGCAGGGCCTCGAACTGGTCCAGTCCCGCCACGTCCAGCCGCGCCAGGTTGGCTTCCGCATACTGGCCGAAGATCAGGTCCACTTCCTTGAAACCGCGCCGCTGGGCGCGAAACAAAAGCCGTTTCCGGCGGTTCTCCGAAGAGCCACCCTGTCCAAGGTCTGTCATGGGGCGGATATAGCCACAGCCCGCGTTGAGAACAACCGTCCGTACCAATAATGTTCCGCATCATGCGGCCCGCGATTCTGTTCCCCCTGTTCGCCGACATCCGCACCCTGTCCGGGGTGGGACCGAAGCTGGAAAAACTGATCGTCCGGGTGGCCGGGCCCAAACTGGCCGACCTGGTGTTCGACCTGCCGGTGGGGGTGGTGGACCGCAGCTACCGGCCCCGGCTGGCCGAAGCCGAACCGGGCCGCATCGCCACGGTGGAGGTGACGGTGCTGGATCACCTGCCGCCCCGCGTCAAAAGCCAGCCCTGGCGTGTGCGGGTGTCCGACGACAGCGCGGTGATGGAACTGGTCTATTTCCGCAGCACCGCCGACTGGATGGAAACGCTGCTGCCGGTGGGCGCGCGGCGCGTGCTGTCGGGCCGGATCGAAAAGTTCAAGGACCGGCTGCAGATGGCGCATCCCGACCATGTGGTCGCGCCGGAGGATATCGCGTCCCTGCCCCTGCACGAACCGGTCTATGCCCTGACCGAGGGGCTGACCGCACGGCCGATGGTCAAGGCGGTGCGCGGCGCGCTGGGCAGGGTGCCGCCGCTGCCGGAATGGCAGGATGCCGCCTTTGTGAAACAGCGCCGCTGGGACACGTTCAACGATGCGCTGGCGACGGCGCACAATCCCGAACATGACAGCGACCTGTCGCCCGAAACTCCGGCGCGGCAACGGCTGGCCTATGACGAATTGCTGGCCAACCAGCTGGCCCTGCTGCTGATCCGCGCCAACCTGCGTGTCAACAAGGGCCGTCCCGTATCCGGCACCGGCGCGCGGAAGGCCAAAGTGATCGCCGCCCTGCCCTTTGCCCTGACCGATCCCCAGCTTGCCGTGCTGGCCGAGATCGAGGCCGACATGGCGTCGGAGAAACGGATGTTGCGCCTGTTGCAGGGCGATGTCGGCAGCGGCAAGACCATCGTGGCATTGCTGGCGATGCTGGCGGCAGTGGAGTCAGGCATGCAGGCGGCCCTGATGGCCCCGACCGAACTTCTGGTGCGCCAGCATCTGGCTTCGCTGGAACCCTATGCCAAGGCGGCGGGCGTGCGGCTGGCCTGCCTGACCGGGCGCGAAAAAGGCGCGGGCCGCGCCGAAACGCTGGCGCGGCTGGCGGCGGGCGAAATCGACATCTTGATCGGCACCCATGCCCTGTTCTCGGAAGACGTTGCCTTCCGCGACCTGGGGCTGGCGGTGGTGGACGAGCAGCATCGTTTCGGCGTGCATCAACGCATGCAACTGCAATCCAAAGGCCAGAAAGACAAACAGGGGCCCGCCGATGTGCTGGTGATGACTGCCACGCCGATCCCCCGCACTTTGGCGCTGACCGCCTATGGCGACATGGATGTGTCGCGCATCACCGGCCGCCCGCCGGGCCGCAAGCCGGTGGAAACGCGGGTGATGAGCGCCGACCGGCTGGATGAACTGATCGCCCATCTGCGGTCCGCGCTGGACCGCGGCAGCCGCGCCTATTGGGTCTGCCCGCTGGTGGAGGAATCCGAAAAACTGGATCTGGCCGCCGCCGAGGACCGAGCCGTGATGCTGCGGCAGGCGCTGGGGCTGAAGGTCGGGCTGGTGCACGGCAAGATGAAGGCCGCCGACCGCGACGCCGCCATGGCGGCCTTCAAGGCGGGCGAGACGCAGCTGCTGGTCGCCACCACGGTGATCGAGGTGGGCGTGGATGTGCCCGAAGCCACCATCATGGTGGTGGAACATGCCGAACGCTTCGGCCTGGCCCAGCTGCACCAGTTGCGCGGCCGGGTGGGGCGCGGCAGCGGCAAGTCGAGCTGTATCCTGGTCTGGCACGAGCCGCTGGGCGCAACGGCCAAGGCGCGGCTCAAGACCATGCGCGACACCGATGACGGATTCGTGATCGCGGAGGAAGACCTGCGCCTGCGCGGGCCGGGCGAGGTGCTGGGCCGCCGCCAGAGCGGGTTGCAGGAGTTCCGCATGGCCGATCCGGCCGCGCATGCCGACCTGCTGGCCGTGGCGCATGATGATGCCCGGCTGGTGCTGGCGCGCGATCCCGACCTGAAATCCGAACGCGGCGCGGCGCTGCGGGTGTTGCTCTACCTGTTCGGGCGCGACGAAGCGGTGCGCTACCTGCGCGCGGGCTAGCCCGTAAAGTCCAGCACGGCGCGGATGACACGGTCCTGGTCGGCGGCGTCCAGATAGGGATGCATCGGCAGCGCGATCACCTCCCTCGCCAGCTTTTCGCTGATCGGTGTCGGCGCGCTGGGATAGTGCCTGTAGGCGGTCTGCAACGACAGCGGAATGGGATAATAGATGGCGGTGGGAATGTTCGCCGCCTTCAGCGCCGCCTGCAGCCCGTCACGATCCGGCACCCGGATCACATATTGCGCCCAGGTGGACACCGCGCCCGCGATCATCTCCGGCACCACCACGCCCTTGCCG
>DASTMN010000169.1:0-13890 GCA_035714165.1 Rhizomicrobium sp. | reverse complement strand
CAGGTGGTGTCGGTGGACCCCATGTTGGGCATGTAGCGGCCGGCGCTGTCCGAGCCGGTGAGCATGTCATGGGTGTTGGGGGTGTCGCCACGCCCGTTCACCACCGTGCCCTTTTCGGTCAGCAGGTTGGCCTTGGTCAGGTTGGGATTGTTGGTGTCATGCAGGTCGTCCACCGACTTGGCGATGGTCACGCCCTTGGCATTGACCCAGGGCCCCTTGCCGATGCGGTCGCGCGCATCCACCGGCGCCGAATTGTTGATCGCGGTAGCGCTGAGATAGGCCTTCCAGTTGGTCTTGGTCGAACCCGCCGCCTTGGCCAGCGCCGCGCAATGCGCGTCCGCGCCCGCCAGGCCGCCCAGGTTGGCGCCATCGCCCTTGCCGACGCTGGTGACGAAGAAACTCATATTGTTCTGCGCCTGCACGCTGACGGCGGCGCCGCAAATGCCCATCGCAACGCCGGCGACCAGCAACGAACCCCAAAGCTTCATGAAATTCCCTCCCTGAGAAATGTTTGATGGCGGCGAGGGTGGGTGCAAAACAAGGCAATTTGCGGGCAACCCTCCCCATGCGGCGCTCCCGCTAGCGCGGGAACTGGCGTAAAATGGCCCGCAAAGGCCCACCGGAAGGAATGCCCCATGTCCTATATCGCGCAGTCGCTGGGCGACGGCGAAACCGTCATACGCCGGGCGCGCTTTCATTGGCTCTACACCCTCTGGGCCTGGGCCTGCATGCTGCTGCCGCTGGTCCTGCTGGTGTCGGTGCTGGCGGGCAGCCGCAAGGTGCCGCTGAACTGGGGCAATCCCCTCACCTATGTGCTGGCGCTGGGCTTTGTCGCGCTGCTGGCGGGCGTGGTGACATCGGTGCAGATGCTGGTGCTGAAATGGACGACCGAGATCGCCATCACCAGCCACCGCTTCGTGGAAAAGCGCGGGCTTTTCACCTTGCGCACCGGCGAGATCGCCCTGCCCAATATCGAAGGCGTGAAGGTGCGCCAGAGCCTGCCGGGCCGCATCTTCGGCTATGGCACCGTGACCATCGAGGGCACGGGGGTGGATTCGGTGACCACGCCTCATATCGCCGACCCCATCGGCTTCGTGAAGGCGATCCAGACCGCCAAGGAACATGTCTCGGGCCTGACCGCCAAATTCTGATCCGCCCGCCCGCGGACTGCCAAGGCCCTGATGGAGCAGGGTTTTCCCGGCACAAAGGGAGGGCTGGACAGGGACGGGGCAACGTCCTATACCCGCGCACCCTCGGGAAAGTTCTGCTTTCTCAAGGCCGTGACGCGGGGTGGAGCAGCCCGGTAGCTCGTCAGGCTCATAACCTGAAGGTCACAGGTTCAAATCCTGTCCCCGCAACCATCAATAAAAAGCCCGGTCCCTTCGGCCGGGCTTTTTTGTTGTCCGGCTGGTCCCAGCGTACCGTCGCAAAAGCGTTGTAAATGCTGGGTTTTTGGCACAACTGCCCGATTTGTGGGCACGGCCAAATTCGGCCTGCGATAGCGATTGCCGGGCAGGCGGCCGCGCCGCTATAACCCCCGCCCGCGCGGCGATAAAATTGTGCCGCGCATTGTGAGTCGCGTGTCGCAGGGAGTGTGCATGGCTACCCAGGTCCCGGCCGACTACAGGCCGTCGGAAAACGAACCCTTCATGAATGAGAAGCAGCGGGAATATTTCCGCCGCAAGCTCAACAGCTGGAAGGATGAGATCCTCAAGGAAAGCCGAGAGACCATCCAGAACCTGCAGGCCGAGACCGTGCCCCATGCCGATCTCGCCGACCGCGCCTCCACCGAGGCGGAGCGCCAGCTGGAGCTGCGCACCCGCGACCGCCAGCGCAAGCTGATCGCCAAGATCGACGCGGCGCTGCGCCGGATCGAGGACGGCTCCTATGGCTTCTGTGAAGAGACCGGCGAACCCATCAGCCTCAAGCGGCTGGATGCGCGCCCCATCGCCACCCTGTCGATCGAGGCGCAGGAACGGCATGAGCGCCGCGAAAAAGTCTATCGTGATGACTAGCCGTCAAGGCCACTGAATCAAGAAAGCCCGGTTCCTGCGAACCGGGCTTTCTTTTTTCCCCACACATTATTCTTTGCCGAAGCTTCCGCCATCACCGGATTCCTTCCCCCTTCGTGCGCAGCACGGCAAGGGGGAAGATGTCGCAACGAGGTGTTTGCGGAGCAAACCCGAGTTGTGACGGATGGGGGTCAGCTTACCAAGGCATGATGATGTCGATGAGCTGGCTGCCGTAGCGCGGCTGCTGCACATCGTTGATCAGGCCCTTGCCGCCATAGGAGATGCGGGCCTCGGCGATCTGGGTCAGGCCGATGGTGTTGGCCTGGGAGATGTCCTCGCGGCGCACGATGCCGGAGACGCGCAGGTCGCGCAGTTCGTTGTTCACCCGCACCTGCTGATGGCCGTCGATCACCAGATTGCCGTTGGGCATCACCTGGGCGACCAGCGCCGCCAGGGTCAGGTTGATGGATTCCGAACGCGCCACCGCGCCGGTGCCGGTGTTCGACATGTCCGAACCCATCTTCACCAGGCTGGACGGGGTCATGGCGCTGGGCATCACGCTTTCCAGGCCGAACAGATTGTCCAGGCTGGCATTGTCCTTGTTGGTGCGGCTGCGCGAGGAGGTGTTGGACAGCTTGGCGGCGTCCGACACCGAGACGTTCACGGTGATGACATCACCCACCTTGCTGGCGCGCGGGTCGCGGAAGAAGTTCTGCGCGCCGGGCTGCCACAGCGAATTGTTGGGATGGACGATGGGCGCCGAGGGCGGGATCTGGGCCACGATCTGCTGGCCGGCGGGATTGCCGACGGCGGCCAGGCTGGGCGCCTGGCCGATATTCTCGATGCGGTCCACCGCCGAGCAGGCGGCGAGCGGCAGCACGGTGAGCGCGGCAGCGATCTTGAGGAAATTGGCGATCATGGCGGGTCCTATCGGCGGGCGGTGGTGACGGGCATGCCGCCGATGGCGCGCACGGTGCCGGGCGCGATGACGGTGGCGGAAATCATGCGGAACGAGACGGGATTCTGGACGGTGACGGTGTCGCCGACGCCGCCTTCGCTCATGGCGCGGCCCATCGCGGTCAGCTCCACGCCGGGAACGCTGAACTGCATGGTGACGGTCTGGCCCTTGGCGACGATCACCGGGCGACGCACATCATTGTCGCGGAAGGCCTCGCCGGCGCGCAGCACCCGGCGGGCCTGCATGCCGGAGACCCCGGCGATGGTGGTGGCGACGCCGGACATCAGGGCCTCGCCCTCGATGGTGCGGAAGGTGAGGTCCGATTCGGTGATCACATCGCCGCGGGCGATGTCGCGGGCCGGAACCACGATGCGGACGGCCGCTTCGGCGGTGACGGGCAGCAGGATCAGGAGAGCAGTGACGAGAGCTTTCATGGCGTGGTTTCCTTACGAGCCCAGACGCGCAGTGTTCTGCAGCATCTGGTCGGCGGCGGAGACGACCTTGGAGTTCATTTCATAGGCGCGCTGGGCGGTGATCAGCGCGGTGATCTCGTCCACCGAATTCACATTGGCGGTTTCCAGAAAGCCCTGCTGGATGGTGCCGTAGCCCACCGAGCCGGGCACACCCGCCTGCGGCGCGCCCGAGGAAGGGGTTTCCAGATAGAGGTTGCCGCCGATGGCGTTCAGGCCCGCTTCGTTGGGAAAGCGGGTCAGTTCCAGCTGGCCCACCGTCTGCGGCGTGGCATTGCCCGCCACCGTGGCCATCACCTGGCCCTGGGCGTTGATCTGCACCGACAGGGTGTTCTGGGGAATGGCGATGCCCGGCTGCACCAAGAGGCCGTCCTGGGTCACAAGCTGGCCTTCCGGCGACAGGCCGAAATTGCCCGCCCGGCTATAGGCGTCTGTGCCGTCGGCCTGCTGGATGCGGAAGAAGCCCGCGCCCTGGATGGCGACGTCATAGGGGTTGGAGGTGCTCTTGAGGTCGCCCTGGGTGGTGACACGGTAGATCGCGGCGGTGCGCACACCCGCGCCGATCTGGATGCCGCTGGCGGCATAGGTACCGGTGTCCGAGGTCTGGGCGCCCGGCGACTGGATGTTCTGGTAGAGAAGATCCTGGAACTCGGCGCGGCTCATCTTGAAGCCGGTGGTGTTCATGTTCGCCAGGTTGTTGGCGATGACTTCGACATTGGTCTGCTGGGCCAGCATGCCGGTCGAGGCGATGGAAAGGGCGCGCATCAGCGTTTCTCCTTAGGCGGGCATACGGCCAAGCTTTTCGATCGCCTGGCGCTTGAGGTCTTCATGGGACTTGGACAGGGTGGCGGTCGCCTCATAGGCGCGCATCACCTCGATCATGCGGCTGATTTCCAGCACCGGCTGGACGTTGGAGCTTTCCAGCATCCCCTGGCGCAGGGCGGGCACGGCCACGGTGTTGGCGGCCTGGTCGGTGCTGTAGAGATTGGCCCCTTCCTTCACCAGGGCGCGGTCGTCGGCGAACTCCACCACGCGGATGCGGGCGAGCTGGCCGGTCTTGCCGCTGACGGTGCCGTCGGGCGCGATCTGGATGTCGCCGTCATCGGGCGTAATGGTGATGGCCCCGCCATCGCCCTGCACGACATGGCCACCGCTGGTGACGATCTGGCCGGCGGCATCCAGGCTGAAATGGCCGTCGCGGGTGTAGCGCATGCCGGCCGGGGTCTGCACGGCGAAATAGCCGTTGCCGGCGATGGCGACATCGAAAGCCGCGCCGGTCTTTTCCAGGCTGCCCTGGCTGGTGTCGCGCATGATGCCCGCATCCTTGACGAAGCTGATGTTCTGCAGACCGCTCTGGCCTTCGCCGGGCTGCAACCGCATCACATATTCCTCGAACTTGGCGGACTCGCGCTTGAAGCCGGGCGTGGAGGCGTTGGCGAGATTGTTGGCGATCACGTCCATCGCCCGGTAGGCGGCGAGCTGCTGTGAAAGACTAACAAGAAGTGAATTGTCCATGGCGTTTCCGGATCCTTTCTGGTCCGACGCCCTGTGCTGTGCAGCCGCCGTGCCAGCCGGAAAATCCCGTTTTTATTGGGTTTTATGCGCGCGTTGGCGGCGGGCCGGAAAAATCTGCCGGGCCGCAAGGGGCGCACCCGGCAATTTGAACCACTCTTTAACCACGTTTGCCTACCTTGACCGGGAGACGACAAGGGCGCGGACAGACGGTCATGGCGAACACGAACAAGGAAGCCGAAGGCGAAAAGCCCGAAGGCCAGGACAGCGAGCCCCCCAAGAAGGGAATCGGCAAGATCCTGGGCCTGCTCAAGAGCAAGAAGATGCTGATGATCGGCGCGCCGGTCCTGCTGGTGCTGCTGGGCGGCGGCGGCGCGGGCGCCTACTTCATGATGGCCAAGGGCGGCGACCACGGCGCGCAGGCCGAGCATGCCGAGGAAGTGCCCCTGACCCCGCCCAAGGTGGCGTTCAGCGACCTGCAGGACATCCTGGTCAATATCCAGGGCCAGGACGGCGCCCCCGTCTATCTGAAGCTGGGCGTGTCGCTGGAAATGGAAGACGAAGAGCAGAAGACGGCCATGCAGCCCCTGATGCCGCGCGTCACCGACCAGTTCCAGGCTTATCTGCGCGAATTGCGGCTGGATGACCTGAAAGGCTCGGCCGGGGTGCTGCGCCTGAAGGAAGAACTGCTGCGCCGCGTGAACGTGGCCGCCGCGCCCTACAAGGTGCGCGATGTGCTGCTCAAGGAAATGATTATTCAGTAGGAGCGTCGGCGAAAGCCGGAGCGACCATTAACGTGCGTCGGCGAACGCCGGGGCGATGAAACCAAGGACTGCCGTCAATGGCTGACGAAAATACCGCTGTGGCCGACGAGGCCGAACCGGCGCCGGTTCCGGAAGCCGCTGCCGAAGTCAGTGTCGCCGAGCGCGTGCTGAACCAGGACGAGATCGATTCCCTGTTGGGCTTCGATGTCGGCGCCGAGCAGACCCATGACAAGTCCGGCGTGCGCGCCATCGTCAATTCGGCGCTGGTGTCCTATGAGCGCCTGCCGATGCTGGAAATCGTCTTCGACCGCCTGGTGCGGCTGATGACCACCAGCCTGCGCAACTTCACCAGTGACAATGTCGAAGTCAGCCTGGATTCCATCACCTCGATCCGTTTCGGCGATTACCTGAACTCCATTCCCCTGCCCGCCATCCTGGCGGTGTTCCATGCCGAGGAACTGGACAATTACGGCCTGTTCACGGTGGATTCCAACCTGATCTATTCGATCGTGGACGTGCTGCTGGGCGGACGCCGCGGCTCCAGCGCCATGCGCATCGAGGGCCGCCCCTATACCACCATCGAGCGTACGCTGGTCCAGCGCATGATCGAAGTGATCATGCAGGACATGCGCGCCGCCTTCGAGCCGCTGGCCCCGGTCAATTTCGCGCTGGACCGGCTGGAAACCAATCCGCGCTTCGCCGCCATCGCCCGGCCCGCCAATGCCGCCATCCTGGTCAAGCTCAGGATCGACATGGAAGACCGTGGCGGGCGCACCGAGCTGCTGCTGCCCTATGCCACGCTGGAGCCGATCCGCAAGCTGCTGCTGCAGCAGTTCATGGGCGAGAAGTTCGGCCGCGACTCCATCTGGGAGAGCCATCTGGCCACCGAATTGTGGTCCACCAAGGTGGATATCGAGGCGATCCTGGACGAACAGTCCATGCCGCTGAACCAGGTGATGAACCTGAAGGTCGGCCAGACCCTGATGCTGGGGGCCGGTCCCGATTCCCGCATCGAGATGCGCTGCCGCGGCGTGCCGCTGCTGACCGGCCGGATGGGCCGGGTGGGCAGCAATGTCGCGGTGCGGGTGGACGAAGCCATCGAACGCACCGACGCCTCCAAAAGTCTTTGATCCCAACTCATTCGAGAGACATGACGTGATCCAGATGCTGATGAATGCCGGACTGACCTTCTATCTCGAAGTGGCAATGCAGATCCTGCTGGCCGCCACGCTGTGCTACTGCATCGTGCTGGAGCGGCGGCTGGCCGCCGTGCGCAAGGGCCAGGAAGGCCTGCGGAACATCATCGGCGAACTGAACATGGCGATTGCCGGGGCCGGGTCCAGCATCCGCGCCCTCAAATCCTCCGCCGCCGAGGCCGCCGTCACACTGGACGACCGCCTGAAACGCGCCCGCCTGCATATCGACGAGCTTTCGGTTCTGACCGCCAGCGGCGAACGCATCGCCCAGCGGATGGAAAGCGCCGCCAGCGCCCCGCGCGTGGCCCGCGAGATTCCCGACATGCCGCTGCCGTCCACTTCCATCCTGAGCCGTCTTTCCAAGGGAGCGATGCAGTGAGCGCTTCCCTGACCGGCTTCAAGCGCCGCTATTTCCGCCTTCTGCCGTCCGTCGTGGTGGTGGGCGCGGGCCTCCTGGTGCTGAAAAGTACCGACCTGGTGCGCGACGCCTATGCCGAGGCCGGGCAGCAGGTCGCCGCCCTGGCCGTGGCCGATCCGAAGCCCGCCAATGCCGATTATGCCGGGGGCGCGGATGACGAGATCGCCAGCGCCAGCGAAGTGGATGTGCTGAACAGCCTGTCCAAGCGCCGCCGCGAACTGGACGCCCGTGACGGCGAACTGAACACCCGCGCCAACATGCTGGCCGCCGCCGAGCGCCGCGTGGACGCCAAGATCACCCAGCTCAAATCGCTGCAGACCCAGATCGCCGCGCTGCTGACCCAGCGTGACGAGGCCCAGAAGGCGCAGGTCGCCGCGCTGGTGAAGACCTATTCCACCATGAAGCCCAAGGATGCTGCGCGCATCTTCAACAACCTGCCCGACGAGGTGCTGGTGCCGGTCGCGCAGCAGATGAAGTCGGACACGCTGGCGATGATCCTGGCCAACATGGCCGCCGACAATGCCAAGGCGCTGACGGTGAAGCTGGCCAACAGGCTGGCGCTGCCGGAAACCGCCGATGCGCTGGCCCCGATCGTTCAGCCGGTGCCGGGTCCGCAGGCCCAGACTCAGGCCCAGCCTCAGGCCCAGGCCGCTGCGGCTCCGGCGGCTGCGGCCGCTCCGGCGCCCGCCACCCCGGCGGCGGCGGCCCCTGCGGCGGAAAAACCTGCTGCGCCAAAGACTTAGAGCCTTAACTCCGGGTTAACGGCCGCCCCGCCAGTATGAAGTGAGAAGGGGAAGATTTCCGTGATCCGTTCGCTTCGCCTGATGGGGCGCATGATGGGCCCCGTGATGGGTCTGGTGGCGGCGCTGTGCGCCGGCACGGCCGCATGGGCGGCGGACACGGTGTCGGGGCGCATCCAGGACGGCTATGGCCGCCTGAGCTTCACCACCGATTCCACCATCACCGCCACCACCACCGGCGGCGTTCTGGCGATCAGCTTTTCCGCCAAAACCAACATCGATCCGGCCACCATCGTCGCCGCGCTGCCGCGCGTCATCGCCAGCGGCCGCGCCGATGCCGATGGCAAGACCCTGCGCTTCACCCTGAACCAGCCGGTCAAGCTGCATGTCAGCCAGCTTGGCAACCGCGCCGTGGTGGACCTGGCCGACACCGGCTTCACCGGCACCATGCCGGACCTCAAGCCGCTGCCCAAGCCCGTGGCCGCGCCGCTGGATGTCGCCAGCCTGCCCGAACTCAAGCTGCGCGCCGGAAGCTATGCCAAGTTCACGCGGCTGGTGTTCGACTGGCCCAGGAATGTGAACTATCAGGTGTTTCCCGGCGCGGGAAAAATGACCGTGCGCTTTTCGGCGCTGGCGCGCGCCGATGTCTCGGTGATCGCACGCTTTGCGCCCGCCTGGGTGAAGAATGCCGCCTGGCGCATTGACGGCAGCACCACCATCTTCGAGTTCGAGACCGATTCCGATTCCGGCTATCACCATTTCCGCGACGGCACCAAGGTGGTGCTGGATGTGCTGGCGCCCAAGACTGACGGCGCCGATTATGTGCCGCCGGGCAATGCCAGGCCGACGGTCACCGCCATGCCCAAGGCGAACACGCCGGCCGCCAAACCGGCAGCCAGCGCCGCGCAAGCCAAGGCCATTGCCGAAACTGCCGCGCAGCTTGCCGCCAAAGCGCCAAACGCAAAGCCGGGCGCGCCCGCGCCGGACAAGCCGATCGAGAAAGCGGACGCCGCCAAGCCGGTTGAGACCGCGCAAGCTACACCGCAGGCCGCACCCGCCGATGCCGTGCCTGCCGCAGATGGCCGCCGCACCAGGGACGGCGCGCGCATCACCCTGAAAGGCGCGGGCGAAAAGCCCGCCGCCGTTTTCGTGCGCGGCCTCACCGCCTGGGTGGTGGTGGAGAATGCGCCCGCCCTGGATGCCGCCAGCCTCAAGACCGGGCTGGGCGAGTTCGCGGGTGCGGTGGATGCGCTGTCCAGCAACGGCCTGTCCATCCTGCGCGTGACGTTGAAAGCGCCCGCCGAGATCGGCGCGCGCATCGACCGGGGCAACCTGGTGGTGGAGATCGCGCCCAAGGTCGCGCCGCCGCCCACCAGCATCGGCTTTGCCCGCAACCAGTCCGACCCGCGCCGCACCTCGCTGTCCACGCTGCTGCCCGCCGCCGATCATGTCTTTCCGCTGCAGGATCCGGCGGGCGGCGACACGCTGCTGGTGATTCCCGCCACGCCGGGGCGGGGCGTCGCCGCGCCGCGCTTCTTCGCCGATTTCGCCGTCCTGCCCAGCGCCAGCGGGCTGGTGATGCGCGCCTATGCCGACGACCTGCGCGTGGAGGTGCACCAGAGCCGTGTCACCATCGCCCGCCCGCAGGGGCTGGGCCTGACCCCGCCCCAGATGCCGGTGGCGCAAAGCCCCGCCGCGCTGGCGCATTTCGCCGACGGCCCGTCCTTTCTGGATTTCAAAAACTGGAGCCGTCCCGCCGCGGGCAGCTTCCTGGCCACCCAGCGCCAGCTGACCCAGTCCATCGCCCACCTGCCCGCCGCGCAGGCCGGATCGGCGCGGCTGAACCTGGCGCGCTTTTATCTCGCCAACCAGTTCGCGCCGGAGACACTGGGCCTGATCGACCTGATCCAGAAGAACGATCCGGCGCTGGCGGGCGACGCCCAGCTGGCCACCATGCGCGCCGCGGCGTCCTACATGATGGGCCGCTATCGCGATGCGAGGAACGAACTGGCGGGTCCGGGTTTCGATTCCGACCGCCATGCCGCCCTGTGGCGCGGCCTGATCGAGGCGGGACAAGAAGACTGGAAGAACGCCCACGGCCATCTGGAACAGGCGCAGGCTGTGCTGGCCCGCTATCCGATGGAATGGCAGGCGCGCGTCCACCTCGCCCAGGCCGAAGCGGCGCTGGGCATGAACCGGCTGGACCTGGCCGATGCGGCGCTGGCCCATATGCCCAAAAACCTGCCGCCGCGCGAAGCGCTGGCCGCCGAACTGCTCAAGGCGCGCATCCTGGCGGCTTCCAGCCGCTTCCATGACGCCGCCCCGCTGCTGGCGACACTGGAAAAGAGCGGTGACGAAAAGATTGCCGCCCAGGCCGTTTTCCACCGCATCGATGCCGGGCTGGCGGCGGGCGCGATCACGCCGGTGCAGGCGACGGAGCAACTGGAAAAGCTGCGCTTCCGCTGGCGCGGCGACGCGCTGGAAATGAAGACTCTGCGCAAGCTGGCCGGTCTGTATTTCACCGCGGGCAAGTGGCGCGACGGCCTCAAGACCCTGCGGGTGGCGACGCAGAACTTTCCGGGCGCGGACGAGGCCCGCATGGCACAGGACGACATGCGCGGCGCGTTCACCAGGCTGTTCCTCAAGGGCGGCGCCGACAAGATGAAGCCGGTGGATTCGCTGGCGCTGTTCTATGACAATATCGACCTGACCCCCATCGGGCCGGACGGAGACGACATGATCCGCCGCATGTCCGACCGGCTGGTGGCGGTGGACCTGCTGGGACCGGCCGCCAACCTGCTGGCCTATCAGGTGGACAAGCGCCTGGACGGCATCGCCAAGGCCCAGGTCGCCACCCGCCTAGCCGCCGTCTATCTGATGGACCGCAAGCCGGAGAAGGCCGTGGCGGCCCTGCGCGATTCGCACATCACCGGCCTGCCCGACACCGAGATGCATGAACGCATGCTGCTGGAAGCGCGCGCCTTCGCCGCCCTCAAGCAGTGGGACAATGCGCTGGACCTGATCGCGGTGGATGAAGCCGCCGACACGCGGCGGCTGCGGGCCGATATCTATTGGGAAAGCGGCAACTGGGCCGTGGCCGGACAGAAGGCCGAGGAACTGCTGGGCACGCGCCATAGCGATGCCGCGCCCCTGACCGGCGAGGAGCGCGGACAGGCGATGCGCGCCGCCGTCGCCTACAGCCTGGCGGGCGACCAGCCCAGCCTGACGCGGCTGCGCCAGAATTTCGGGGCCAAGATGAAGGCCAGTCCCGACGCCAATCTCTTCGCCGTGCTGTCGGCCAGCATCGACCAGCATGGCCTGGCCTTCCGCGAGGCGGCCGCCAAGATCGCGTCGGTGGATACCTTGCAGGCCTTCATGAAGGACTTTGCGCGCAGGCAGACAGACACGCCGCGCTCGTAACGGCTCAGAGCTTCTGCGCTTTCAGCCAGGCCAGAAGCCGCGCCGCCATGTCTTCCCAGCCCGGTTCGCCGATCAGCCAGTGTCCCCGGCCCTCCAGCACCTCCACCGTGGCGCGGTCGCCGTAACGGTCGGCGGCGCGGGCGACCGTCTGGGGCGAATTGACCCGGTCCTCGCTGCCGGTGACGAACAGCAGCGGACAGGTGATGGCGGCGCTGTCCACCGCGGTGGTGCGGTTCATGTCCAGCGCCCAGTGCATGATCTCGTGCATGGCGCGGCCGGACTCGCGCACGAAACTGTCGAACACCGCCTCGCGCAGGACGCGCGGCACGCAGTTGAGCGACTGGCTGAAGGCGATGTCGCGGTTGGCTTCCAGCACCTGGGTCCAGAAACCAGGGTGCAGGAACATGGCCTGTGCGGCGGCGATCTCGGCGATGGTGGCGGGGGCCACGCCCCAGGGTGGTGACGGCGCCAGCAGCACCAGCGCGGCGGTCCTGCGGCGGGCCGCCACCATCTGGGCCAGCAATCCGCCCATTGAATGGCCCAGCAGGATCGGATTTTCCAGCGCCGCGATCTCTTCTTCCAGGTCGGCGGCGTAATCGGCCAGCCCCGTGACACCCAGCACGGCGGGCGGCGATAGGGTGTCGTGGAAGCGCAGGCAGGGCGTGGTGACGGGATAGCCGCCCGCCTCGAACCGGGCTTTCAGCCCCTGCATCGCCACGGGGTTGCAGAAGGCCCCATGAATCATCACCACCGGCGGCTTCGTCATGCCAGATGCGCGAATTCGGCGATGACCGCGCGATAGGTGTCGCGCTTGAACGGCACGATCAGGCCCGGCAGGTCGTTCAGCGACACCCATTGATAGGCGGAGAACTCCGGCTCATGCGCCGTCAGGTTGATGTCGGCATCGCGGCCGGTGAAGCGCAGCGCGAACCATTTCTGGGTCTGGCCGCGGTATTTGCCGTGAAAGGCCACGCCCACCAGATGCGGCGGCAGGTCGTACTGCACCCAGCCGTCTTTTTCCGCGATGATCTCGGCCTTGTCGGTGCCGGTTTCTTCCAGCAGTTCGCGCAGCACCGCCTGGCGCGGCGTCTCGCCATCGTCGATGCCGCCCTGTGGCATCTGCCAGCCTTCCACGGTCTGGTCGATGCGCTTGCCGACGAACACCTTGCCGTCGCGGTTGAACAGCATAATGCCGACACAGGGACGATAGGGCAGGTCGGAAGAAGACGGCATGACGGTGGTTCTGTCTTGGGGCGCGAGGGATTTTGTCCGTCCGGGCAGGCGCGCGAGCCGATGTGGGCAAACAGCCCATGAGGCGCAGCGCAACGAACCCGGCGGGCAAAAGAACCGCGCCTATTGTTTCGGCGCACTCACTATGGCCGAAACCGGCACGAGCACAAAGCCCCGCGATTCCAGGCCCTTGGCCCAGGCGGCGATGCGCGCCACGCTGACCGGATAAAGGAAGGCGCTGCCCACCGCGCTGCCGTTGGCGCGGGCCTGGGTCTCCAGCTCCAGCAGGCGGCGGTCAATCTCCAGCGCGGACTGGATGCTGTCCAGGCTGCCGCCGCTCTGCACCGCGGGCAACCCAACCTGGGTGGCGGTGGCGGGCGCGACCGACTGGGAGGCGGTGCCATTGTCCAGGAAATACAGGCCGCGCCGCGCCAGTTCGGTCAGCACCGGCGACAGCGCCGCCGAATCCGATAGGAAACGCTGGCCCAGAAGATTGGTGACGCCCGCATAACCGGTGAAGCGCGACAGCGACCAGTGCAGGCGGTCGATATTGGCTTCCTCGGTCATCCCGGCGCGCAGGGTGTGCGGGCCCGGATCGCTGTCGGGAAAATCGAACGGCTCCATCGGGATTTGCAGCACAACCTCATGGCCACGGCTGCGCGCATCGCGCACCCAGTCGCCGACATCGCCCGCATAAGGCGCAAAGCCCAGCGTGACGGCGGGCGGCAGGCTGGCAAGCGCCGACTGGGTGGCGCTGGCCGACACGCCCAGCCCGCCGACCATGATGGCGATTTTGAATTTCTTCGCGCCTGAGGCGGGCGCGGCATAGGCGGTCATCGGCTTGCGCCCGTCATCGGCGATGCGCGGCAGCGGGCCTTGCGGCGTGTTCTGGACCAGCGCGGGATCGGCCAGCAGGGCGCGGCCGGCATGAAGGGTTTGCGTGATGGGGCCGATGGCGGCGGCCGGCGCGGGTTCCGGGCCACTATCGCGGGTGGATGCGGCGGCGGACTGGGCCTTGCCATGCGGGGCGGCCGCGCCCGCAACCTCGGACAGTTCCAGGGTATAGCTGGGACCGTGGCCCTGCCCCATCAGGGTGATGGCCAGGATACCCCCGGCCAGCAGGCAGACGACAAAAGACCCGGCAAAAGCCAGCGCCCGCGTGGACCGGGA
>DASTMN010000168.1:0-21822 GCA_035714165.1 Rhizomicrobium sp. | reverse complement strand
TCGGCGCCGTAATAGCTCAGCGTCACCAGGCTGCCGCCCCTGGTCATCATCTTTTCGGCGCGCTGGGCGACGGCGGTGAAGGAATAGCAGCTGATGTCCATGGTCATGCGGAAATTGTCCGCCGTGGTGTCCACATAGCGGCCCTTGAGCTGCTCCTTGTCGGAATAGGCGATGGCATGGACCACGAAATCCAGGCTGTCCCAGACCTTGCCCAGTTCGGCAAAGGCGGCGTCCAGCGACTCCGGGCTGGCGGCGTCGCAATCCAGCAGCGCGGCGGGCTTCATCGGCTCGACCAGCGGCACGACCCGCTTCTTGAACAGGTCGCCCTGATAGGAAAAGGCCAGCTCCGCACCCGCGTCGTGAAGCGCCTGGGCGATGCCCCAGGCAATGGAGTGCTGGTTGGCGACACCCATGATCAGGCCGCGTTTGCCCTTCATGAGTCCTTGGAACGACATGCCGAAATCCCCAAAACAATGCGCGCGACCAGTGATGTACCCTGAATGCGGGCGATTGGCGCGAAAAAAGTGCCTGGCAAAAAGACTTTTTATGACAATAACTTACCGGCCCCGGCGGCGCGGGTCATAGTCTGCGGTCCAGCCCGACAGGAACTGTTTGAGGGACTCGTCCGGCTTCTCCGGCAGGGTCACCGCCAGCCGGACATAGAGATCGCCCGGCCCGCCCTTGGCCGCCGGCAGGGCGATGCCCTTGCCCTTCAGGCGCAGGACGGTGCCGGTATTGGAGCCGGGCGGCACGTTCAGCGCCACCGTGCCGGACAGTGTTTCCACCGGCACCTTGCCGCCCAACACTGCCTCCTTCAGCGTCACCGGCAGGTCCATGCGGATGTCGTTGCCGTCGCGGGTCATGCCGGGATGCGGGGCCACCGATACGGTCAGCAGGATGTCGCCATTGGGGCCGCCGCCCCTGCCTGCGCCGCCGCGCCCCTTCACGCGGATGGTCTGGCCGTCCTTCACCCCGGCGGGAATGCGGACGTCTATCTGCTCGCCATTCTGCAAGACCACGCGGCGGGTGCCGCCGCTGGCGCTTTCGGCGAAGCTGATGGTGACGGCGGCGGAAAAATCCTCGCCCTTGCCCTGTGCGGGACCGCCGCGTGGACGGCCGCGCCGCCCGCCCATCATTTCGGAGAGGATGTCCTCAAAGCCGCCGCCGCCGCCCGCGCCGCCAAAGTCGAATTTGAATTCGCGCGCGCCGCCGCCACCGCCGCCAAATCCAAACGGGTTGCCCTGCTGGAAGCCGCCGCGCGGATCGAAACCGCCGCCGCCGAAGGGGCCGCGCGCATTGCCGTCCGCGCCGATCGCGCCCGCATCGAACTGGGCGCGCTTGTCCTTGTCGCCCAGTATGTCGTAGGCGCCGCTGATCTCCTGAAACTTCTTCTGCGCGCCGGCATCGCCCGCATGCTTGTCGGGGTGATGCTTCTTGGCCAGGGCGCGGAAGGCCTTCTTGATCTCGGCCTCGCTGGCGGTCCTGGGCACGCCAAGGATTTCGTAGGGGTCTTTCATCGGTATCCAGATGCGCGTATGCGCGGGTGACTCGGTCTTGACCCCAATATAGGCGCGGTTTTCCCCGTTACCAGATCGCCAGCCGGATCAGGCGGTTGACGAATTCAGGGGCTTGCCGGGACGGCGGGCGGGCGTGGCGGCGGGGCCGCCGGAAGGGTGGCGGGCGGCGCAAGCTGGGCCTGTTCCTGTCCCGGCAGGGGGGCAGGGGCCCGCGGCGGGGTTATCGTCGCCTGCGGCGGGCTGGGCAGGGGCTTTTGCGGCGGGCCCAGCACGGTCAGACGGGCGGCAGCGTCCTTGACCCCCTTGCGGGCGGCGGCGTCGTAAAGCTGGCGGGCCTTTTCCAGGTCCTGGGGCACCGGTCCCCCCGCCTCGTACAGCTTGCCCAGCTCGAACTGGGCCACCGGATGCTGCGCGGCGGCGGCGGCCTGCAAATAGGGCAGGGCGCGCCTGGGGTCGGGCTTGCCCGCCTCGCCGTTGATCAGCATCACCGCCAGGTCCGCCTGGGCGGTGGGCAGTCCGGCATCGGCGGCCATCTCATAGATGTCCAGCGCCTTTCCGGGATCGGCGGCCACGCCTTGGCCCCGGCGCAGCATGAAGGCCACGTTCCGCATCGCCGCCAGGTCTTCGGTGCGGATGCTCCACCAGATTTTATACGCCTCCTCATAACGTCCGGCGTCATAGGCGGCCACGCCGCTGTCGAAGACCGCCGCGATTTCCGGGCCGCTGCGGGCGCTGGCGCAGCCGCCGGCAAGGAGGAGCGGCGCCGCAATGAGGCAGGCGGAAAGAAGCGGAAAAATCTTGTGCATTTGGCTCTCCGGACAGCCAAGGCTACCGTGCCGCACGCCAAACTGCTAGAACAGGCGCATGACGATGGAGACAGGTGGACCGCTGGATGACGGCGGCATCGCCCCCGACGACGATCCCATGACGCTGTTCGCGGCCTGGATGCGCCAGGCCGAGGCGTCCGAACCGAACGATGCCAATGCCATGGCGCTGGCCACCGCCGATGCCGATGGCGCGCCCAATGTCCGCATGGTGCTGCTGAAGGGCGCCGATGCGCGCGGGTTTGTCTTTTACTCGAACAGCGAAAGCATCAAGGGCGGTGAACTGGCCGCCAATCCGCGCGTGGCGCTGAACTTCCACTGGAAGAGCCTGCGCCAGGTGGTGCGGGTGAAAGGCCCGGTCGAACAGGTATCCGATACCGAGGCCGACGCCTATTTCGCCACCCGTCCCAAGGACAGCCAGATCGGGGCCTGGGCCAGTCCCCAGTCGCGGCCTATGGAAGGTCGCTGGGTGTTTGAAAAGCGCATCGCCGAATATGCCCTGAAGTACGGGCTGGGCACGGTGCCGCGCCCGCCCCACTGGACCGGCTGGCGCGTCACGCCGCTGCGGATCGAGTTCTGGCGCGACCGGCCGTTCCGGCTGCATGACCGGCTGGTGTACCGGCGCGACGGCGCGGCCGATCCCTGGACGACGGAACGCCTCTTTCCATGACCGTGGAAAGCCCATGACCCTGGAAATCAAGGGGCTGCTGATGCGGCGCGCCGCCACCGTCTCGGTCGGCGTCGCGCTGTTTCTGGTGGCGATCAAGGCCTTCGCCTGGTTTACCTCGCATTCGGTGGCGCTGCTGGCCAGCCTGGCCGATTCCGCGCTGGACCTGTTTGCTTCGCTGATGAACCTGGTGGCGATCCGCCACAGCCTGACCCCCGCCGATGCCGAGCATCGCTTCGGGCATGGCAAGGCCGAGCCGCTGGCGGGCCTGGCGCAGGGCGCTTTCATCGCCGCATCCGCCCTCTTTCTCATCCTGGAGTCCGTCAAGCGGCTGATGACGCCGGAGCCGGTGGCGCAGGGCGGCATGGCGCTGGCCGTGATGGGCATCTCCATCGCCGTCACCTTCGGGCTGGTGATGTATCAGCGCCGGGTGGTGTCCCAGACCGGTTCTCTCGCCGTGGCGGCCGACCGGCTGCATTATGCGGGCGACCTGCTGAGCAATCTGGGCGTGGTGGTGGCGCTGTTGCTGGCGGGCTTCCTGGGCTGGCTGTGGGCCGATCCCGTCAGCGCCATCGGCGTGGCGCTGATCCTGCTGCATGCGGCCTGGGGCGTGGCTCGCCAGAGCATGGACCAGTTGATGGACCGCGAATTGCCCGATGACGACCGCGCCCGCATCCGCGGCATCGCCGAGAGTTTCCCGGCGGTGAAGGGCGTCCACAATCTCAAAACCCGCCAGGCCGGAATCAGCACCTTCATCCAGTTCGATATCGTGCTGGATGCCGCCATGACGCTGGCCCAGGCCCATGCGGTGAGCGACGCGGTTTCCGCCGCCATCGCGGCCGCCTGGCCGGGCGCGCAGATCGTCATTCACCAGGACCCCGAAGGCCAGCCCTGACGGCTGCGTCAGCCCGGACCGGGCATGGCAGGTTCCACCGCCGCGCGCGGCGGCAGGATGCGGCCGGTGGTGGCCAGGCGGTGCGCCAGCCGGGCGCAGAGGAAGAAGATCGGCGAGGCCAGCAGCGACATGGCGATCACCGCGATGGCCAGTTTGTGGCCGGCGGGCGACAGTGCCCCCACGGTCAGGCCCGCACCCGCGATCACGAAGGAAAATTCCCCCACAGGCGACAGAAACAGCGCGGTGAGAAAGCTGTTCTCGAATTTCTCGCCTGCCAGCATCAGCAGGATGAAGTTCAGCACCGTCTTGCCGCCCGTCACCACCACCAGCGCCGCGCCGATCACCCAGGCCTGCTGCATCAGATAGTCCAGGTCAATCAGCAGGCCCACCGACAGGAAAAAGACGAACAGCAGGATCGCCTGCACCGGCTCGGCCATCGAGAGCGCGCCGCGCCTTAAGGTGGAATGGCCGACCGCCAGCCCGCCCAGGAAAGCGCCCAGCGCGGGCGACAGGCCCATCAGGCCGCTGGCCGAGGCCGCGGCGAAGCACACACCCAGCACGCCCAGCGTACCGACATCGGAATTCTTCAGCAGGTATTCGCTGGCGGGGAAGCGGAAGCTCTTGACCCGCGCCAGCACATGGATGAAGGCGGCCAGCAGCGCGAAGGCCAGCGCCAGGCGCCAGCCCACGCTCCACAGCGCCGTGCCGGTCATGGGCGCGCCCAGCGCATTGGTCACCAGCAGCAGCGGCACCACCGCCAGGTCCTGGGCCAGCAGGATGGAAACGGCGGCCCGGCCCGCCGGGGCATCCTTCTGTCCCGCATCCTCGATCATCTTCATGGCGACGGCAGTGGAGGAGATGGCCAGCATGAAGCCGATCACCAGGCCGCCGCTGATTTCGCCTTCCACCGCCCAGGTGAACAGTCCCACCGAGGTGGGAATGATGGCGATGGTCGCCAGTGTCACGCCCAGCGCCAGCGGCAGCGAGCGGGCGAAGTTGGACAGCCGCATCTCCATGCCGATGATGAACAGCAGCATCAGAACCCCCAGTTCGGCCAGGGTTTCGATGCTGGTGGAGGTCTGGATCAGCCCCGCGCCACTGGGGCCCAACCCCAGACCCACCAGGATGAAGCCCGCGGCGGCGGGCAGCCGCAGCCGGTTCATGAACAGGCCGCAGGCCACCGCGGCGGCCAGCACCACGGCAAGGGCGGTCAGGTCATGCGTTTCATGGCCCATGCGGGAATCGGCGCGAATGGTGGAAGTTGCGGACGGAAATGCTAGAAGAAGCCATGGCAGAACCCAATACCGTTGACGACGAAAAACGCACGCTGATCCTCACCGGCGCCTCGCGGGGCATCGGCCATGCCACGGTCAAGCGTTTCTCCAGCGCCGGCTGGCGGGTCATCACCTGTTCGCGTCATGCCTTCCCGGAAAACTGCCCCTGGGCGGCGGGACCGGAAGACCATATTCAGGTGGACCTGGCCGACGCCGCCGACACCATGCGCGCGGTGGCCGAGATGCGCGAGCGTCTGACCGATGGCAAGCTGCATGCCCTGGTCAACAATGCCGCCATCAGCCCCAAGGGCGGGGAAGGGGTGCGCCTGAACGCGCTGGAATCGTCGCAGGAACTATGGCGGCGGGTGTTCGAGGTCAATTTCTTCTCCACCATCTGGCTGGCCCAGGGGTTGAAGAACGAACTGGCCAAGGCCAAGGGCTCCATCGTCAACGTCACCTCCATTGCGGGATCGCGGGTGCATCCCTTCGCGGGCACGGCCTATTCCACCTCCAAGGCGGCGCTGGCCGCCCTGACGCGCGAAATGGCGGCCGATTTCGGCCCCTGGGGCGTGCGGGTCAATGCCATCGCGCCGGGCGAAATCGACACCGCCATCCTGTCGCCGGGCACCGAGAAGATCGTCGAGACCATTCCGCTGCGTCGCCTGGGCCTGCCCGCCGAGGTTGCCAAGGCAATCTATTATCTGTGCACGGATCAATCCAGTTATGTCACCGGCAGTGAGCTGATGATCAACGGCGGCCAACACGTCTGATACGCGGTCTTTTGACCACCGGGTTCGTCGCGCCGTCGCTCATGTACCTTGATGTACACATCGCTCCGGCGTTCCTGCCCGGATGGCCAAAATCCCTGCGTATCAGATCTTGCCTGTCGCAAAACCGTCATGCGTGGCGGCTAACACCGGCCCATGCTGGAGCGCTGTGCCGGGCTTGTCTTCGGCTTCCTATTCCGCGGCGGACAGGCCGCCCGCGTCCAGGACGAGACGCTGGCGCGGGCGCTGCCGCGCGGCCATGACTGGCTGTGGCTGCATTTGTCGCTGGCCGATCATCGTGCGCGCCGCTTTCTGGACGGCTGGACCGAGCTACCGGAGGATGCCCGCGAACTGATGCTGGGCACCGAGGACCGCATCCAGATTCACCTCACGCCGCAGGGCGGCTGGGGTGTGCTGCCCGACATCGAGCGCGACTTTGCCGATCATTCGCTGGGGTCCGGGCGTTTCTTCTTCTGGCTGGATGGCACGCGGCTGGTGACGGCCCGCCGCCATGCCCTGCGCGCGGTGGAATATCTGCGTGCCCGCGTCGAGCGTGGCGACCTGCCGGACAATCCGGCGCATGCCCTGGCGCTGTTGCAGGAGGAGTTCGTCGCGCTGCTGGAACAGCGGCTGGCGGCGCTGACCCGCGACCTGGGCCATATCGAGGATGAGGTTCTGGCGGATCGCGGCAACGACCAGTCGCGCCTGGGTCCCCTGCGGCGCGAACTGTCGCGCTATGCCCGCGAATTTTCCGGCCTTCGCAGCGCTATCCACCGCGCCACCTCCACCCGCCATTCCGTCAGTGCCAGTCCGTTGATGGAGCACCTGCCGCAACTGGCGCAGGATGCGGAGGATTTCGACCGCGATGCGGGCGCGCTGTCCGACCGGGCGCGGCTGCTCTATGAGGAAATCGAGACCCGCATCGCCGCCACCACCAACCGCAGCCTGTCGGCCCTGACGGTGATCTCCACCCTGCTGCTGCCGCCCACCTTCCTGGTCGGCGCCTTCGGCATGAACCTGGAAGGCATCGCCTGGGCGGGGCATCCGCACGGCTTCGCCATCGTTCTGGGCCTGTGTGGCCTGCTGGTGGCCGGGGTCTATGTCGTGCTGCGGCGGCTGCGGATCCTGCCCTGACATGCATGGCGGCCATGCGGCGGTGCTTCGCATTGCCGTGGCGGGCGCGGCATGTCACCACTGGCGCATTGCCAGCCATCGCCAGCACGGACGCGCCATGACCGATATTTCCGACGATATTTTCACCGAGCCGGACCCCATTGATCCCGATACGCTGGCCAATCTGGGGCCGCTGCGGCGTCTGGCGGGGATATGGCAAGGCGACAAGGGCGTGGACCTGAACCCCAAGGCCGACGGTCCGCAGCGCAAGACCTTCACCGAGCGGATCGAGCTTCAGCCCATAGACCCGCAGCCCAATGGCCCGCAGCTTCTCTATGGCCTGCGCTATCACACCCGCATCATCGCGCCGGGCGAGGCGGCGACCTTTCACGATCAGGTCGGCTACTGGCTGTGGGAGCCTGCCACGGGGTTGGTGATGCAGAGCCTGGCGATCCCGCGCGGCCAGACGGCGCTGGCGGGCGGCACGGCGGCGGCGGATGACGACCGGCTGGTGCTGACCGCGCGGCGCGGCGACACCCAGTATGGCATCTCCTCCTCTCCCTTCCTGGAACAGGCCTTCCGGACGGATTCCTACCGTATCGAAGTGACCTTCAACGCGGATGGAAGCTGGAGCTATGTGCTGGACACGATGCTGCTGGTGAAAGGCCGCGCCGAACTGTTCGCGCACCGCGACGTCAATACGCTGGTCAAGGTCGCCGAACCCACGCCCAATCCCATGCTGCAGCGGGTGTGATGGACGGGCCGGGGAACCTTTCCGCCCCGGCAACATTTCCTTCCGACAGAAAAGAGGGGAATGTCCATGTCCTTGCTCCTGATCATCCTGATTGTCCTGCTGCTGGCCGGTGGCGGCTTCGGCTACAGCCGCTATGGCGTGGGCGGCGGCACCGGCATTGTCGGCACCATCCTGATCATCATTCTGATCCTGTACCTGCTGGGCGCGTTGCGCGTCGCCTAGCCCGTTCGCAGACGGCGTGGCGGCAAGCTTGCCGCCACGATCCCCCTCTGTCAGCCTTGCACCGCAAGATTCCGACGGAGGCTGCAACGTGAACATGCTGGACCGCCGCACCGCCCTAATAGGCGCGCTGGCCACGAGCGGCCTTGCCGCCTGCGCCGCGCCTGTGCGTCACGGTCCCGCTTTCGCGCAGGCTGCGCCCCTGGCGGCCCTGCGCGCCAGCCCCGACCGGCTGTTCGACATCACCGTCTGCCTGCGGCCCTTCCGTGCCGCCGGGCCGCGCCTGGAGACCGAAAAGCTGGGCGATACGCTGGTGGTGCACAATTACGGGCATGGGGGCAGCGGTTGGTCGCTCTCCTGGGGTTCGGCCGAGATCGCGGTGCAAAAGGCGATGGCGGGCGGCGCCCGCGACATCGCCGTGATCGGCTGCGGCGCGCTGGGCCTGACCAGCGCGGTGATGGCGCAGCGGGCGGGATGCCGCGTGACTATCTATGCCAGGGAGCTTGTCCATCAGAGCCGCAGCGCCCGCGCCACCGGCCTGTGGACGCCGGATTCGCGCATCGCGCTGACCGGGGCTGCCGGTCCGGCTTTTGGCGATGCCTGGGAAGCGATGGCGCGCAGTTCATGGTCGCATTTCCATGCCTGGCTGGGCAGGCCCGGCGCGCCGGTGGAATGGATCGACCGCTATGTTTGTACCGGAGAGTCCATGGAGCCGAGGGGGGAGCAGGCGGGAGCGCGCATGAAATCCGAGGCGCGCGACACGCTGGACTTCGCGGATTATGGCCGCCGGATCGCCGACCTGACGCCCCGCAGCCAGTCCATGCCGCCGGGTTCGACGCCTTTCACCACCCGGTATGTGCGCCGCTCCGAAACGCTGATGTTCAATATCCGGCCCTATGCGGAAATGCTGATGCAGCAGTTTCTGGGGGCGGGCGGCCGCATCGAGCAGCGGGAATTCCATGCGCCGGGCGAAATCGCCGCCCTGCCGCAGAAGACGGTGATCCATTGCACCGGCTATGGCGCGCGCGCCCTGTGGAAGGATGACAGCGTGGTGCCGGTGCGCGGCCAGATCGGCTGGCTGATCCCGCAGCGGGATTTCCACTATGGCCTCTACTACCGCAACATCTCGGTTGTGCCCCGCAGCGACGGTATCGTGGTGCAGGCGCTGGAGGGCGGCGACATGAACGGCTATGGCAATGACAGCGAGGTGGTGGATCGCGCCGAATCCGTGCGCGCGGTCCAGACGCTGGCAACGCTGTTCCCATCCGCCTGAAGGCGGTGGCGATCGGCCCGTGGGGGTTTGCAAATGCCCGCGATTGTCGCAAGATGTATCAGGACCAAGAATAAAGACAGATGCCGGGGGGCCAATGTCCGCACGCTTTCAGGGAGGCCCGCGTTCCGCGTCCGCTCCGCGCCTGATGGGGGCGCTGGTGGTGTGGGACGGGCTGTTCAATCCGGCCGAATTGGACGCCATCGTGGCGCATGGCGACGCGATGCGGCTGGCGGCGGCCCAGGTCGCCAACAGGGACGGCAGCGGCTACAACGCCGTGCGCGTCACCCGCGTGGGCTGGTTCGAGCGCGCCGCCGATACCGAATGGCTTTTCGCCCGGCTGGAGGATGCGGTGCTGCGCCTCAACAGCCAGTTCTTCCGCTACGACCTGTCGGCGCTACTCAATCCGCAATATGCGCTCTATGACGCCGGCGAGAAGGGGCATTTCGACTGGCATCAGGATTACGGCCGCGACGCCACCGATCCCAGCCGCGAACCGCGCAAGCTGACCATCAGTGTCCAGCTCTCCGAGCCGGATGCCTATGACGGCGGGGAGTTTCAGGCCCAGGGATCGCAGCAGGTGGATGTCGCGCCCCGCACGCGCGGCACGCTGATTGCCTTTCCGTCCTATGTCCTGCACCGGGTGACGCCGGTGACGCGGGGCCAGCGCAAGTCGCTGGTGGGCTGGGCGATGGGGCCGGACCTGCGCTGACGCACACGGGCGCGCAAAAGAAAAACGGCGCCGTCACCGGCGCCGTTTTCTTTTTCGGCTGAAGGGCCGTCAGGCCGCGATCAGCGGCAGCCCTTGTAGTTGACGCGCTTGCACGCCACGACCATCTGCTGGGCCTGCTGGCGCGCCGCCGGGGTCATGCGCGAGAACAGGTTGTCGCGATGGCGCACCGCGTTGGGCATGCCGCCCTGCTCGGCGGCCAGCGCATACCACATATAGGCATGGAAGGGTTCGGCGCGGGTGCCCTGGCCCATTTCATACATCAGGCCCAGATTGTACTGGCCGGCGGAATTGCCCTGCGCGGCGCTGGCCGAGAACCAGCGGAAGGCGGTGGCGTAGTCGCGCGGAACGCCCTTGCCGTCGCGGTACATGCCGCCCAGATTGTTCTGGCCCAGCGACGAACCGGCGGCGGCGGAGTTGGACATCCAGCGCACGGCCTCGTTCATGTTGCGCGAGACGCCCTTGCCGTCCAGATACATGATGCCCAGATTGTTCTGCGCGGTGGGATTGCCCTGCACCGCCAGCGGACGCCACAGCGAGACGGCGCGGTTGTAATCGCGGTTCTGGAAGGCGCGGGCGCCGTCCGTCAGATTGTCCGCGTGGGCGGCGCCGAAGGCCAGCGTCGCCGCGGCGAAAGCAAGCATGATGGTTTTACGCATTCCCGGTCTCCAAACCTTCAAATTCAGGCCGGACGTTAACATTCCAAAGGATAACAGCCGCTTACCAGTGCGGCGGGACGGGCGCGGGGAAATGCGTGTGTTCGGTGGTTAACGCGCGGACGGGCCTGTGCCAGACTGCAACAAAAGCCGCCCGCGGCTAGTTTTTCGCGTCTTCCAGGATTTCGGCGATCATGTCGCGGCCTTCGGGACTGTGAATCCAGTTCTCGGCGGCGGACAACGTGGGGAATTGCAGGGGCACGCGCTGGGGCTTGTTGCGCGCGGGCACCGGCACCAGCACCTCGAAGGTGCCGGCGAAGCGCACATCCTTGGTCTCGGCGGCGAAAGGCGGCTGAAGCTGGTTCTTCCGCTTGTCCTTCATGCTGCCCATGTCCGGCTCCCTGCTCGTATGCCGGGCTTCTAGCAGCTTTCAGGGATCCAGGTCAGCACGTTTTTTCCGGCCGATTCCCAGCTTTTCCCGCCACAACCGGGCCGGGATTTCCTCGACCTGGCCTTCGGCAAGCTGGCCGAGCTGGAAGGGGCCGTACGAGACACGGATCAGCCGCGCCACCTTCAGGCCCAGCCGTTCCATCACCCGCTTGATCTCGCGGTTCCGGCCTTCCTTCAGCGAGACGCTGGCCCAGCTGTACATGCCCTTGCTGCGTTCCAGGTCGGCGACGATGGAACCGTATTTCACCCCGTCGATGGTGATGCCGGTGGCGAGCTGGTCGAGTTCGGCCTGCGTCACCTTGCCGAACAGGCGCACCCGGTAGACCCGGTTCCAGCCCGCCGAGGGAATCTCCATGCGCCGCGCGATCTCGCCGTCATTGGTCAGCAGCAGCAGGCCTTCGGTGTTGAAATCCAGACGCCCGACCGACACCACCCGGCCCAGATGCTTGGGCAGGTTGGCGAAGACGGTGGGACGGCCCTTTTCATCCTTGTGGGTGGTCACCAGCCCGGCGGGCTTGTGATAGCGCCACATGCGCGCCGCGTCCGGCTGGAGCAGGGGCTTTTCGTCCACCTGCACCACATTGTTCGCGGTGACGTTAAGCGCGGGCGAGGTGATGGTGACGCCGTCCAGCTTGACGCGGCCTTCCAGGATCAGCTTTTCGGCGTCGCGGCGCGAGCAGATGCCGGCGCGGGCGATCACTTTCGCGATCCGGTCGCCTTCGGGCGTGGCTTTTGGAGCGGCTGGCTTTTTCGGGGCAGGCAAGGCTAACTCCAGACCATGACGGACGACGAAGCCATAGCATTGGCGCTGGAAGAAGCGAAATCGGCGGCGGCGCGCGGCGAGGTGCCGGTGGGGGCCGTGCTGCTGGGGGCCGACGGCGCGCTGCTGGCCCGCAACGGCAACCGCATCCTGGAACTGAAAGACCCGACCGCCCATGCCGAGATTCTGGTGCTGCGGGCAGGGGCGGCGGCGCTGGGCAATGAGCGCCTTCTGGGCGCCAGCCTGTTCGTCAGCCTGGAGCCTTGCGCCATGTGCGCCGGGGCCATCGCGCTGGCCCGGGTCGGGCGCGTCGTCTTTGCCGCCACCGACCCCAAGGGCGGTGCGGTGCTGCATGGTCCGCGATTTTTCGAGCAGCCCACCTGCCACCACCGGCCCGTGATCGCACAGGCCGAGCCGCATGCGGCGGAAGCGGGGGACATGTTGCGCGATTTCTTCCGGGCGCGGCGCGGCTGAACCGGCCGTTAAAACCAGCCGGGCGCGAAGCCGGGAAAGCCCAGCACTAGCACCTCGCGCGCCGAGATCAGGCCGATGCCCGCCCCGATCATCACATCGCTGATGAAATGCGCCGTCAGCAGCGCGCGGGTGATCGCCAGGATGGCGGCGATGGAGAACCAGAGCGGCCACAGCATCGGCCAGACGCAGGTGAAGATCACCGCCACGCAGCAGATGGTCAGCGCATGGCCGGACGGGAAGGAATTGTAGTCGGGATTGAAAGCCAGCGGCATGAAGCCGTACAGCCCCATCTCCATGTCGTCGCGCGGCCTGCGCCGCCCGATCACCAGCTTGATGACATGCAGCACCGCGCTGCCCAGCGTCAGGCTGGCGATGAAGGCCAGGCTGTAGTTGATCAGCAGCGGCATGTCGGCGCCGCGCGCCCCGAAATGCCGGGCCAGCGCCGCGACAACCAGCGCCAGGATGGCGGCGGCCAGCCAGTGGCCCGCCTTGGCATAATGGGTGATGGAATCCAGGATGCGGTGGGTGCGGGCATCCACGTGGTCATAGATGAAGTGCGCCGCGCGGCGGTCAATCGCCAGCGCCGCCAGTCCGCCGAGTATCAGGATCAGGCCGGTCCACAGAAGCATCCGCGCTGGTTGCCCCGGCATCGCGGTCCTGTCAACCGCATGGGCCTCAGCCGGGCTGGCGGGCCAGGGCGCGCCAGCCGATATCGCTGCGGCAGAAGGCACCGTCCCAGTGGATGCGTGCCACCGCGGCATAGGCGCGGGCCTGGGCCTGGGCGACATCCCTGCCGGTGGCGGTGATGTTCAGCACCCGGCCGCCCACCGCCACGATGTCATCGCCGCGCCGTTCGGTGCCGGCATGGAAGATGGTGACGCCCGGCATCGCGGCGGCCTCGTCCAGGCCGGTGATTACATGGCCCCTGGCATAGCTGCCGGGATAGCCCCGGGACGCCATCACCACGGTCAGCGCCACATCGTCATGCCATTCCAGCGGCGTCAGCCTGCCCTCGCGGGCAGCCAGCAGCGCCGCCAGAAGATCGCTTTTCAGGCGCGGCATCAGCACCTGGCATTCGGGATCGCCGAAGCGGCAATTGTATTCGACCAGCTTGGGGCCGCTTCTGGTGATCATCAGTCCCAGATAGAGGATGCCCATATAGGGCATGCCGCGCGCCGCCATCGCCGCGACGGTGGGCTTGATGAACTGCTCCATCGCCACCTGTTCCAGCGCGGGCGGCAGGACCGGCGCGGGCGAATAGGCGCCCATGCCGCCGGTGTTGGGGCCGGTGTCGCCGTCGCCGACCCGCTTGTGATCCTGCGCGCCTGCCAGCGGCACGACGTTGATGCCGTCGCTGAGGGCGAAGAAGCTGGCTTCCTCGCCGTCCATGAACTCTTCAACCACGATGGCATGGCCGCTTTCGCCGAAGCCACCCTCGAACATGAAGTCGATCGCCTTGTCGGCGTCCGTCTTGTCATTCGCGATGATCACACCCTTGCCGGCGGCCAGGCCGTCAGCCTTGATGACCACGGGATAGCCCAGGCTGCCAGCATAGGCCTTGGCCGGGTCCGGCGCGGTGAAGCGTTGATAGGCGGCGGTGGGAATGCCCGCCTCGGCGCAGAGATCCTTGACGAAACCCTTGGAGCCTTCCAGCACGGCGGCGGCCCGGGAGGGACCGGAGGCGCGGATGCCCGCCGCCTCGAAGCGGTCCCACAACCCGCCCACCAGTTGCGGGTCGGCGGCGATCACGGCGAAATCAATCTGGTTCTGGACGGCGAACCGCACCAGCCCGTCAAAGTCGGTGGCGGGAATGGCGACGCATTCGGCGACCTGTGCGATGCCCGCATTGCCGGGCGCGCAATAGAGCTTTGTCAGCAGGGGGCTTTTCGCCAGCGCCCAGGCCAGCGCATGTTCGCGGCCACCCGATCCCACCAACAGAAGTTTCACATCCGCCTCGCCATTCGTGCCGCCAACCCTGTATCATAAGCCCATGTCCGAAACAGCAAATCTTGGGAACCTGCCGGAATTATCGGTCACCGAACTGTCCGCCGCCCTCAAGCGCGCGGTGGAGGACCGGTTCGCGCTGGTGCGGGTGCGGGGCGAGATTTCGGGCCTGAAATTCCATTCCTCCGGCCATGTCTATTTCGACCTCAAGGATGACAAGGCGGTGCTGAATGCCGTCATCTGGCGCGGCACCGCCGCCCGGCTGAAGGTCCGGCCCGAGGCGGGACTGGAAGTAATCTGCACCGGCAAGCTGTCCACCTATGCGGGCACCTCGCGCTACCAGATCATCGTGGAGCAGGTGGAACTGGCGGGGCTGGGCGCCCTGATGGCCATGCTGGACTAGCGGCGCAAACGGCTGGGGGCGGAAGGGCTGTTCGACGCGGCGCGCAAACAGCCGCTGCCTTTCCTGCCGGAGGTGATCGGCGTGGTGACCTCGCCCACCGGCGCGGTGATCCGGGACATCATGCACCGGCTGCAGGCGCGCTTTCCCCGCCGCGTGCTGATCTGGCCGGTGGCGGTGCAGGGTGAAAAGGCCGCCGCGGAAATCGCCGCCGCCATCACCGGCTTCAACAGGCTGGATGGCGGGGCCGTGCCCCGGCCCGACCTACTCATCGTGGCGCGCGGCGGCGGTTCAGTGGAAGACCTGATGGCCTTCAATGACGAAGCGGTGGTGCGCGCCGCCGCCGCCAGCAACATTCCATTGATCTCGGCGGTGGGGCACGAGACCGATACCACGCTGATTGATTTCGCGGCGGACATCCGCGCCCCGACCCCCACGGCGGCGGCCGAACTGGCGGTGCCGGTACGCGCCGACCTGCTGGCGCAGACGCTGGATTTCGAGCGGCGGATGCTGGCCTGTTTCACCAAGGGCCTGAAGGATCGCCAGCGCCATCTGGCGCAACTGGCGCGAATCCTGCCGCGCCCGGAAACCCTGTTCGCCGCGCAGGCCCAGCGGCTGGATCGCGCCAGCGATGGGCTGGTCCAGGCCCTGCGTCGCAATGCCCAGCTGCATCGCCTGGCGTTCAGCCGTGTCGAGTCGCGGTTGCGGGGCGGCATGATCGTGGACCGGATGGGGCAGGGCCGAAGCCGTGTAGAGGCGGCGGCGGACCGGGCGGCGCGCGCGCAGCAGGTGCGCCTGGCCAAGGCGCGGCAGCATCTGGACGGCCTGGCCCGCCTGCTGGACGGGCTGTCGCACAAGGCGGTGCTGGAGCGGGGATTCGCGCTGGTGCGTGGCGGCGATGGCGCGGTACGCCGCAGGGCCGCCGCCGTCCAGCCGGGTGAGGCGCTGACATTGACCTTTGCCGATGGCGCGGTACAGGCCGTGGCGGGTGCGGGGGGCAAGCCCGTTCCACCCGGAACGCCTGCCAAATCCGGCGCAAGGGCAACGGGCAAGGCCGTCCGCAAGACGGATCAGGGTTCGCTTTTCTGAAAGCGGGGTTGTAACATCTGCCCATGAACATCATGGACCGCGAAAAGGGTGAGGCCAGGCTTCACTATCTGGATGGCGAATATGACGTCATCACGCCCGGTGCCTACGTCGTCTGCGCCGTGACGGGCACGCATATTCCGTTGGACGCGCTGCGCTACTGGAGCGTGGATTTGCAGGAAGCCTATGCCAGCCCGGACATTTCCACGGCGCGCGCGCTGGAAAAGGGCCTGATACCCAAATGATCCGCCGCCGGTTGTTTATCGGCGCGTCGCTCTCTCTGGCTGCATCTCCGGCTTTCGCCCAGGTGGAAAAGCCCGCCCGTTTCACGCTGACCGGACGGCTGGAGCAGGGCAGCCTGGCGCTGGGCCGCGCGCCCGCCGGTTCGCAGGTGGCGCTGGATGGCCGCCCTCTGCATGTGACGGCGGACGGGCGTTTCGCCTTCGGTTTCGGGCCGGACCAGACCGCCGCCGCGCTGGTCACGGTGCGCTATCCGGACGGCGGCGGCGACAGCCGCGCCTTCACGCCGATACCGCGCACCTATGATGTCCAGCGCGTGGACGGCCTGCCGCAGAATACGGTGACCCCGCCGCCGGAGGTGACCGCGCGCATCCGGCGCGAGGCCGAAGAGATTTATCTGGCCCGCCTCAATGACACGTCCGGCAGCGATTTCCTGTCGGGCTTCGACTGGCCAGCGCCCGGCATTCTCAGCGGTGTGTTCGGCAGCCGCCGCATCAACAACGGCATACCCGGATCGCCGCATTACGGCGTGGACATGGCCGCGCCCACCGGCACGCCCATTCTGGCGCCCGCCGACGGTCTGGTCACGATCAGCGCCGATCACTATCTCAGCGGCGGCATCACGCTGCTGGATCATGGGCAGGGCGTGTCCACCGCCTATCTGCATCAGAGCCGCCGCCTGGTCGCGGCGGGTGATGTGGCGCGGCGCGGGCAGCGGATCGGGTTGGTCGGCGCGACCGGGCGGGCGACGGGGCCGCACCTGCACTGGACGCTGAACTGGTTTCAGGTGCGGCTGGACCCGTCGCGCAGCACGAAGCAACCGCAGCCGGACCCGGCCTGATTATTTTGGCTTGCCGACATAGCACTTGCCATCGCCGCTCTCGAACAGGGTATGGGGATTGGCGGCGAAGAACTCGTCAAAGGCCTGGCGCACTTCGGGCCATTTGCCCTGGCCGATCAGCGGTTTCTTGAAATAGTCGTCGCCGATCAGCACGCCGCCCGGCGTCAGCTGCGGCCACCAGGCCTTC
Source organism: Rhizomicrobium sp. (assembly GCA_035714165.1). Classification (GTDB taxonomy): domain Bacteria; phylum Pseudomonadota; class Alphaproteobacteria; order Micropepsales; family Micropepsaceae; genus Rhizomicrobium. The sequence goes on along the minus strand of DASTMN010000168.1, from coordinate 4,754 downwards.
AAATCGGCCATCACCGACAGATAGTCGTGGCCGGCATCGATGTGCAGCACATCGGGGCGGATGTCCTTTGCCTTCAGAAGCTGGAAGCCGTTGATGCTGTCCAGCGGCAGTGGCACCACCTGCTCTTGCAGGCCCTCGTTGCAGATATTGGCGGCGAACTTGTGATAGAGGCGCGGATAGCCGAACGCGAAATCCAGGTCGGGGATGAACTTTTCCCACAGATAGTGTTCCGACGAACCCAGCCAGGTGTCGATGGCGATTACCACGGCGTCGAGTTTCAGCCGCTGGATTTCCTTCGCCATGGTGACGACAGACGCGCCCTTCCAGACGCCCACTTCCACCACGATGGCGGGCCGCACCTCGGCGATGGCGCGGGTGAGGTAGGAATGCTGGGAATGCCAGCCCTGCAGGTCGGTCTGGTGGCGCTCATGCGGGAAATCCGCCAGCGGGTCGCGGCCGAAGAACAGCGTGTCGAGGATTTTCCGGCGTGTGGTCATGGCGTCCTGTCTATTGTTCCTGCAACTGCCTGTCACGGGCTGTCGGCCAGCGGTTGTGAATCCACAGCCATTGGGCGGGATCGGCCCGCACGATCTCCTCGATGCGGGCGGTGATGGCGGCGGTCAGGGCCAGCGTATCGCGCGCCTCGTCGCCGCTGGGCGTGAAGGCCGGGCCTTGGCTGATGGTGGCATGGAAGCGCGGCCCGCCGGTGCGGCGGTTGGCGGCCATGATGATTCGCGCCCCGGTCTTGAGCGCCAGCGCCGCGGGCGCGGGCGTTGTCATGGCGTCGCGCCCGAAGAAAGGCACGGCAACACCCTCGCGCAATTTCTGGTCCACCAGGAGATACAGCGCCTTGCCGCCGCGCAGGTGGGCGAACATGCGCCGCGCCGCGCTGTGCTTGGCCAGCAGCGAGTCCGGACCGTTGATGCTGCGCTGGCGGGCGATCCAGTCGGCGATATAGGGATTGTTGGGCGGGCGGACCACGGCGGCGCCGTCCAGTCCATACTGCTCGCCCAGAATGGGCAGCATCTCCCAGTTGGCCAGATGGGCCGACAGGAACATCAGCGGTTGGCCGCGAAAGCTTTCCGGTGTCACGCCCGGCGGATAGCTGGCGGTGATGCGCGGATCGTCGCCCAGCGGCGAGAATTTCTCCAGGTGCGGATACTCCGCCACCACCCGGCCCAGATTGTCCCACATGGCGCGCCGGATGGCGTCGCGTTCGGCATCGCTTTTTTCGGGAAAGGCGGCGGCCAGGTTGGCGCGGGCCACCCGGTCCGGCGGCAGGTGCGAAAAGATGTTGCGGCCGATCCAGCCGCCCAGCGCCGAAGCCGCTTCCAGCCCGATGACGCGGAACAGCGCCATGAACAGGAAGAAGAGCGCGGCCTCTGCGCCATAGCGCAGTTTCTGCACGGCGGAGAGGTCATGGCCGGGCGCGCTCATGCGCGGCGCACCGGAATGCGGTCCAGCAGGGCGGCCAGCGCGGCGGGATCGTCGAAGTCTGCCGCGACCTTGAGGGTCCTGATGCCCTGGCGCTGCTCCGGCGTCATGCGGACAAAATCCTTTTCCGTCGTCACCAGCAGCGCCTCGCCCGCGAGCAGGCGGAGCTGTTCGATCTCGTCATCCGCATACGGGTGATGGTCGGGGAAGAAACAGGACCCCATCAGCAGCGCGCCGCTGTCCTCCAGCGAGGCGATGAACTTTTCCGGCCGCCCGATGCCGGCAAAGGCAAAAACCGGCTTGCCGGAGAAATCATTGGCGCCGGCGCGCAGCCGGGCCTGCAGATGGGCGCGCAGCACCGGCCCCGCATAGCCCCGCAGGTCGGGCGATCCGTCGCCGACCAGGATCACGGCATCGGCCCGCGCCAGCCCCTGCGTCACCGGCTCGCGCAGCGACCCGGCGGGAATGCAGCGCCCGTTGCCGAAGCCGGTTGCGGCATCCACCACGACCAGCGACAGGGTCTTGTGCAGGGTGAAGTGCTGATGTCCGTCATCCATGACCAGCGCGGTCGCGCCCTTGTCCTGCGCCAGCCTGGCCCCGGCGGCGCGGTCGCGCGCCACCACGGTCTGGGCCGTGCGGGCCAGCAGCAGGGCCTCGTCGCCCATCTGCGCCGCGCTGTGCGCGCGATAGGCCAGGGCAGGGCCGCGTTCGCTGCCGCCATGCCCGCGCGTGAGGAAAAAGGGATTGAGGCCGCGCGCGCGCAAGGCTTCGGCGATGGCGATGGCGATGGGCGTCTTGCCGCTGCCGCCCGCCGTCAGGTTGCCGACGCAGATCACCGGCACGTCCGCGGTGAAGGGCCGGGCCCATCGGGCTTTCAGCCTGACGCTGAGGCCATACAGCGCGCCCAGTGGCGACAGCAGGCCCGCCCACATGCCGCCGGTCCTCCAGAAATCGGGCGCGTGCCTCATGAAAGGCCTTTCAGCGCCTGAAGGGTGCGTTCCACCGCTCCGGCCAGCCTGGCGGCGCCCTGTGCGGCGGCGTCGCCCGCGGCGTGCGCGCCATCCGGGTCGGCGATCAGGCGCGCCGCCTCGCGGGCGATATCAACGCTGGTGAAGACGCGGCCAAATCCCTGCGCCGCCAGGATGGCGTCATAGGCCTTGACCGCGCTGGCGGTATGCGGCCCGGCCAGCACGGCGCAGGACAGCGCCGCTGGTTCCAGCGGATTGTGCCCACCCAGCGGCACCAGCGTGCCGCCCAGGAAACAGAAGGGCGCGAGGCGATAGAACAGCCCCAGCTCGCCCAGCGTGTCGGCGATATAGATCTGCGTGTCGGGCGTAACCGGTTCGCCCGCGCCGCGCCGCGCGGCGGGCCGGGCACCGCACAGCATGGCGATGTCCGGGCCGCGTTCGGGATGGCGCGGCACCAGGATGGTCAGCAGGTCCGGATGGCGTTCGCGCAACCGGTCATGCGCGGGCAGCAGGGTTTCGTCCTCGCCCGGATGGGTCTGGGCCGCCAGCAGCACGGGGCGTGGTCCGATCGCGGCGCGCAGCGCCGCCAGCGCGGTTTCATCCACCGGCAGCGGCGGTGCATCGGCTTTCAGGCTTCCCACCACCCGGACATCCTTTGCGCCCAGCGCGCGGAAGCGATCCGCGATGGCGTCATCCTGCGCCAGCACCAGGGAGAATGCGTCCAGCAAGGCCGTGCTGCTGTCGCGCGCCATGCGCCAGCGTTCCGCCGAGCGGGCCGACATGCGCGCATTGACCAGCGCCAGCCGCACGCCGCGCCGCGCCGCCGCCAGGATCAGGTTGGGCCACAGGTCCGATTCCACCAGAAGGCCGATGTCGGGCCGCCAGTGATCCAGAAAGCGGGCGACCGCGCCGGGCGTATCGAGCGGCACGAACTGGTGCAGCGCGCCGGGCGGCAGCCGCATCCGCATCATCGCGGCGCTGGTGACGGTGCCGCTGGTCACCAGCACGGCGGCGCCATCGGCCTGCAACCGTTCCACCAGCGGCAGCGCCGACAGGCTTTCACCGACCGATGCGCCGTGAATCCAGACCAGGCGGCCGTCCGGGCGTGGCACCTGCGTGCGCCCCAGCCGTTCGCCCAGCCGTGCCGGGTCTTCCTTGCCGCGCGCCGCGCGCTGGCGCAGCAGCAGCGGCGCCAGCGGCGCGGCCAGGCCGGTCAGGACACGCCAGCCGGTCAGGGCAAAGGGATGCCCGGCCATCAGGCGCTCTCCAGATTGTGGCGGTAGAGGCTGGCATAAAGCCCGTCTTCCGCCATCAGTTCGGCATGGGTGCCGGACTGCGCCACGCCGCCCTTATCCAGCACATAGATGCGGTCGGCATCCACCACGGTGGACAGGCGATGGGCGATCACGATGGTGGTACGTCCTTCCATCAGATGCGCCAGGGCTTCCTGCACCTGGCGCTCGGATTCGGTGTCCAGCGCGCTGGTGGCTTCGTCCAGCAGCAGGATGGGCGCGTTGCGCAGCATGGCGCGGGCGATGGCGATGCGCTGGCGCTGGCCGCCCGACAGCTTGAGGCCGTTCTCGCCCACGCGGGTATCGTATCCTTCCGGCAGGGCCATGATGAAGTCGTGCGCCGCCGCGCCCCGTGCGGCCGCCCGGATCTCGTCCGGCGTCGCGCCGGGTTTGCCCAGGGCGATATTCTCCGCGATGCTTTCGTCGAACAGGACCGCTTCCTGGGTGACCACACCGATGGCGGCGCGCAGGGATTCCAGCGTGACGGTCTGTATGTCCTGCCCGTCTATCTCGATCCGCCCGCTGTCGGCGTCATAGAAACGCAGCAGCAGGTTGAACACGGTGCTCTTGCCCGCGCCCGACGGTCCCACCAGCGCGACCTTGCGGCCTGCCTCGACCTCCAGGCTGACATCCGACAGGGTCGGCCCGGCATCGGCATGATAGGTGAAGCCGACATTGCGGAAGCGCACGGCGCCGCCATTGGCCGCGACCTTCAGCGGTCCGGCGCCGGGCCGGTTGACGATGGCGGGCCTTTCGTCGATCGCCTCGAATATCCGCTGGGCGGCGGCGATGCCGGCCGAGGCGGTGGGCCAGAGCTGGCTGAGATTGCGCAGCGGCTGCTGCGCCAGCAGCAGGGCGGTGAGGAAACCGGCAAAGGCGTTGAAGGTCAGGTCGCCATGCAGGGCCTGCCAGCCCGCCGCGAACAGCACCAGGCCGACCACCACGCCCAGGAAGATGTCGGTCAGCGGCGCGGCGGCGGCGCGCAGGCGCACCGCCTTCAGCAGGACGGACAGGCGCGAGGTCAGGCGGCTGTCCACCCGGTCGATGCTGTGCTGCTCCA
>DASTMN010000167.1:0-13931 GCA_035714165.1 Rhizomicrobium sp. | reverse complement strand
ACACCCTCTCTGAAGCCCTCCCAGTCGGCCCGTGGACATTGTCGGGATTAGCTACCGCGCGCCGCCTGCCGAGCTACAGCCGGTCCCGCGATACCTTTTTAATCCCATTGGTCATGCGCCAGGCGGGCGACATGCGAGCCTTGCCTTTATGACTTCATAGGCAGGCAGTACGGCAGCAATGAATCAGTCGTCGACCTCGAAGCGGTCGCGGCTTCCCTGACCCGCAACCTCACGCGCTCAACCTCCAGGACTGACCATGACCATCACGACTGAAACCCTGCTCGAAACGATTTATAGAGGTGGGGTCAACGGCAATTATTCATCGTTTAAGAAAGCGACCAAATCGAACTCGATCTTCTTTTGAGTGGGCTCGAGACGGATAGTTTTCACTCGAACCTTCTCGCCGGGAGAAAACCGGTCATCGGACATGTACCCGTCCGGTAACCGTGATTTATGCACAAGCCCCCAAAGCCCGGGCTCCAGTTCCACCATTACTCCATAATGACGCGCGCTGGTGACAACGCCCTCCGATTCTTTGCCAACGGGATATTTTGTGATAACCCGCGCCCAAGGACCAGACGTCGGCTTCGACGTTGCAGACTCTAATTTTTCCAGCGCTGCCTTTGCTTCAGCTAAATCCGTGAGTTGCGGAAATGCGCTCGAGGCAAGTAGAACCTCTGCCGCTTCAATTTCTCGAGTGCGCACCGTGTCCAAAAATCCAATCAAGTCTTTTGCGTTTTGGGTGGTAGTGCTCACAATATAATGAGTTTGAATTTTCGCGATGCGATCTGCGACATTGCGCGCCGTGGCTTCATCTTCAAACCAGGTGTCCTCAGATATAGCTGCAAAGTAATCAACACTGTCCAAAAGTTCCAAGTGCACTAGGCCCGCGGAGCTCACTCGTATTAGGTCATCATCTGTCAAAGCCTCCGTTTTCAGGGCTTCCGACATGATGCAGTTAGCTTTGACCAAGTACTCGACTTCACGCGCGGTTACTTTGGATTCTATTCCAAAAACCTCAAGATCGCGGGCAAGATCGCTAAGTCGAAAATAACCTTTAACACCAGACGGGCCACCGACCGTTGACCGCTCCTGAAGCCAGCGAAGAACCATCAGTCGAGCGAAATACATAGGCCGGTCGTCATTTTTCTCTATTGAGAACAAGTTTTTGACATACGAATGGTCTGAATCATAAAAACGGCGATTCATTCGCAGGAGAACGCGGAGCACCAGAAATAGCGGCAATATGTGTTGCCCATGGGACTGCGTAATACGAGTTATTTGGTCTTCCCCAATGTGACCGCTACTGCAAAATTCAAGGAAAATCTCCAAGGCTCTACGGATATTGCGCCCAGCTAGACCGACCAAAAGGCTTCGTACATGCCTATCGTGCTCAAAAATGGATCGGATTATCGAAGCAAGATAGTGAGCTTGGTCAGCACTTGCATACTCGACATGAAATCCATTTGGCAGCTCGTAACGGTAGGTTTTTGGCTGAATAGTCCCAATGTCATTCATCGCAAGTTGAACTCGCGAAACCAGGACGTTGTAGAAAAGCGGTGCCTCAATCCGAAAAACAAGGTCCTTTAGCGCGGTATCTAAAGGGGGCTTATCGCGATAGTTATCGTAAGTTTCCTCTCGCAATGGGAGCACGACAAGCGCCCTGAATTCACGTTGCACCCATTGAGCTGCCTCAAACATCAAAAGCTGCTCATCGAGGCTGCGTTTGTCGCAGTTGTCCAATATCAAAATGAGAAGCTTACCGCGCTCCGTCGAGCAATATCGCGAATGTGCCACGGCTCTTTTATGACGGTCGGCCTCCAAGCCTTTCAGTGCGTCTGCTAGCCCATCACGATAACGGTCGCTGCCCCTGGGATATAACGACCCTATCCCCTTGTTGAATTTGTTGACTTCAGTGGAGTAGACCGCCTCCATTGTTTTAAGTAGATCAAAATCAATGCTCGGGAAGGCTGCGCGGCATCCATCGGTGATGCCATCTCGCAACCAATCATAGATTTCGGTGGGCGAGACAGGAGCGGTGTTCATATTTAAATGAACCCAAACAGTGTTCTCCCTCACGTCTTTAGGTAGGGCGACCTCCTGCAAATAATCGATGAATGTTGTCTTCCCTGAGCCAACGCCGCCGATGATTAGCAAAACCTGATGCTCTAGCGGCCGGCCTTTTTTCAAAGCTGAGACGACTTCTGTAGGATTGCCAGTATCTTCAATCAGCGCTGCATTCGATAATGACGGAGTTGAAGTACGGACAACTCTATCGATCGGAGCAACATACCGCTCTCGCCGGCGAGAGCGGATGTAACCTTCTTTAGCAATCCGGGCACGGTCGCGACGGGAAACTGGGTTGAAGACCGCTGAGAAGTCCGCAGATATTGTCGCTCCAAATGTGTTGTGACCGATTTCTTCGTTCTGGGTAGAAAGCCCTCCTAAAAGTCGCCGGGGCTTAAATAAGCGAGCCGGACGAATCTTAGGTGCTACAGAATGAAATTCTTTATCGAGAGATCGGGCACCAAAGTCGGCCATGAATTGAGCCATTTTTGGAGAATATACGCCGTACTCCTCCGCCGTAATCTTAAGAACTGGCTCCGCCTGGTCAAAATATCCCGCCCATATCTCGTGGCCGTTCGTCGCCACAACTTGGCGCAATGGGTTTAGCCCAGATTGAAATTGGGCGTTCAGTTCCGCTGCATAGAGACGAGCCTCTCGAAAACCAGGCTCAATGTCCTCGTTCGGAGATTTGGCTTCCCATACTTGCAGCGGAATTCCTGCAAGCACGATCAGGTAATCGGGGAAATAGCTTTTCTGCTCTTTGCCCTTTCCAATGATGAACCGTCTGATATTTGCTTTCGTGTGGATGTGACTGGAACCAAACGCGAGGCCGTACGGCTCAGGCGCGACCAAGAGCGGAGCAATGAGCTTCTGCTCGACATCACTCTCTGATTTTAATGCATCGAGACTAGGGAGAGCATAGGGATGCCCGTGCGGATTTAGCTCTGTCATATCGTTGAACGCCCCTGCCCTTCGCTTGTAGCCCGAAACAAGCGTGACCCCAGCATAGCGGGATCATTATCCAAGATCGTTCCGGATATTGAGAAATTGTGTGTGGGCTAAAGTGTAGGTTGAAAAGCTCTCATCAGATAATATTCTTTTGAAACAGAGTCTTATCTGAGGAATTGGCGGACAGGGTGTCCTACAGGTTACCTCATAACCATTTGATACTTAAAGATTTTTATAACGGCAATGCCTTGCTTACCACCTCAATACCCACATATGGTCTTACTATATTACCAGTGATGCGCCCCATGATCATCCTGAACAGGGGCAGACTGGCGCCAGCGGGCAATGGCCCGCACCAGTGGCTTCAGGTGATAGGAATTTTCCGGCTGCACCGCGGCCTCGTAGCCATACTTCTGCAGCGCCTCCTGCATCACCGGCCCGACCGAGGCGATGGGCGTGCGCGAAAGCCCCTGCTTCAGTTCGGCCTCAAGCCTCACTTCCTTGGCCACCCACATCAGGCGCTCCATTTGCAGGGACGCGGTGAAGGCGACCATGGTGATGCGCCCGGCTGCCAGTTCCTGGATGAAATCGGTCACCTGCGTGGTCTCGGTTTCCGAGGCATAGCGATAGGGCGTCACCGGAAAGACTTCCGCGCCCTGGCGGCGCAAGGTGCTGACCATCTTCTCGGCCCCGCCGCCGGGATAGAGCTGCGCCCCGATGCGCCGCCCCGACAGGTCGGCATCGGCAAAGGTTTCCAGCACGCCATCCGAAGTCGGGAAAGGGGCGGTGACGTCGGGTGACAGGCCGACCTCACGCAGCGCCCGGGTCGGCTTTGGCCCGCGCACGGTCAGACGCATGCGCTTCAGGGCGGCAATGAAGCTGTCGCGCCGCTCACCGCTGATCGTCAGCAGATGCCGCAGCCCCTCGCCTGTCAAGAGAACCAGTTCGTCAAAGTCACCGCGAATTGCGCCTTCAATCCAGGCATCGGGACCGGCCGTGTCATGCAGCGGCAATATTTTGACCAGCGGGCAGCGTAGGGCCGTCGCCCCTTCCGCTTCCAGCATGGCAGCGAACAGGTCCAGTTCGCGGCTTTCGGGCACCATGATGCGCATGTTGGCAAGAGATGTCATTCAGGCGGCCGCTCCCAGCGCTTCGGGCAGATGCACATAGACATCGCCATCCACCACCCGCACCGACAAGGGCTGGGACGTGCCTTCATCAACGCCCTGCGCCTGCCCGTCTTCCAGGCCGATCACCCAATTGTGCAGCGGGCAACTGACGGTGCGCCCCGCAACGATGCCTTCCGACAAAGGCCCCTGCTTGTGCGGGCATTCGTCCACCAACGCGAAAATCTCGTCCTCGCTGGTGCGGAACACCGCTACCGGCTTGCCCAGATGCCTCACGCACAGCCGCCGCGACCCGCGCACGGGAATGTTCGACAGCGGCCCGATATTCTTCCAGTTGCTCATCACACCCCCGCCAGTTCGGGCAGGCGCTGGAACTCGTGCGCCTCTGCACCCTTGACCCGTTCATCCCAGGGATCCACCTGAGCGATTTCCTGCGAGCGCAGGAAGCGCGCCTGCAAGGTCTTACGCCCCGGCTCATCCTCCACCAGGCGCTGCTTCACATAGGCCACGCCCACGCGCTCGATCCACGGGGCGGTGCGTTCCAAGTAATGCGCTTCCTCGCGGTAAAGCTGCATGAAGGCGGCGGCATATTCCAGCACCTCCTCCTCCGTCTTCACCTGTGTCAGCTTGTCGGTGACGCGCACATCAATGCCGCCATTGCCGCCGACAGACAGGTCGTATCCGGCATCCACGCAGACCACGCCCATGTCCTTGATGGTGGCTTCGGCACAATTGCGCGGGCAACCCGACACCGCCATCTTGGTCTTGTGCGGCGTCCAGCTGCCCCAGGTGAGCTTTTCCAGCTTCACGCCAAGGCCGGTGGAATCCTGGGTGCCGAAGCGGCACCATTCGCTGCCGACACAGGTCTTCACCGTGCGCAGGCCCTTGGCATAGGCATGGCCCGAGACCATGCCGGCATCGTTCAGCACCTTCCACACGGCCGGCAGGTCTTCTTTCTTCACGCCGAACAGGTCAATGCGCTGGCCGCCCGTCACCTTGACGGTGGGAATGGCGAACTGCTCGGTGACATCGGCGATGGCGCGCAATTCCCTCGGGGTGGTCAGGCCGCCCCACATGCGCGGCACCACGCTGTAGGTGCCGTCTTTCTGGATGTTGGCGTGCACGCGCTCGTTGACGAAGCGTGATTGCGCGTCATCCACATATTCGCCCGGCCAGGCGCAGAGCAAATAATAGTTCAACGCCGGGCGGCACTTGGCGCAGCCTTCCGCCTTCTTCCAGTCGAAGCGGGTGCGCACCGCATCCATGGTCATGAGATTTTCCGCCAGAATGGCCTGGCGCACCTCGTCATGACCGGCATCGGTGCACTCGCACACCGTCTTCTTTTTCTTCATGACGACGCCGCCAGCGGCAAAGGCCAACAGCCCTTCCACCTGCGGCGTACACTGGCCGCAGGAGGCCGACGCCTTGGTATGGGCGCGCACTTCGCCCAACGATGTCAGCTTCTTGCTTTGTATCGCCGAAACGATGGCGCCCTTGCACACGCCATTGCAGCCGCAGACCTGCGCGTCATCGGGCATGGTCGCGTAATCGGGTTCCGCCGACACGCCCGTGCCCGCCAGCGCCAGCGCCTTGCCGAACACCAGCCGGTCGCGCAGGACCGAAACATCCTGCTTGTCGCGCATCAATTGCAGGTACCACTGGCCGTCGGTCACGTCGCCGTACAGCACGGCGCCGACCAGCCTGCCGTCGCGCATCACGATCTTCTTGTAGATGCCGCGGCGGTCATCGCGCAGCGTGACCTCGTCATCCTGCTCGCTGGCGGCGCACAGCGCCCCGGCCGAGAACACGTCCACGCCCGTGATCTTGAGGCTGGTGGAGATGTCGCGCGACACGAACACCGCTTCCTCGTTCCCCGCCAGGCGCGCCGCGCAGGCCCTGGCCTGGTCCCAGATCGGAGCCACAAGGCCGAAGACATTGCCGCGATGCTCCACGCATTCGCCCACCGCGAAGATATCGGGATCGGAGGTGCGCATGTCATCGCCGACCACGATGCCGCGATTGACCTCCAGCTGGGCGTTCTTCGCCAATTCGATGTTGGGGCGGATGCCGATGGCCAGCACCACCAGGTCGGCGGGCACGAAGCGGCCATCGGCCAGCGTCACGCCCTCGGCGCGGTCCTTGCCGACAATTTCCTCGGTCTGGCCATTGGTGAAAAAGGCGATGCCGCGCCCGTCGAGGTCACGTTGCAGCATCTGGCCTGCCGCCGTATCCAGCTGGCGCTCCATCAGCGTCGGCATCAAATGCACCAGCGCCACGCTCATGCCGCGCTGCTTCAGGCCCCAGGCCGCTTCCAGCCCCAGCAGGCCGCCGCCGATCACCACGGCGCGGCGATGGTCGCGCGAGGCGGCCAGCATGGTTTCGACATCGGCGATGTCGCGGAAAGCGCAGACGCCTGGCAGGGTCAGGCCAGGGATCGGCGGCGCCACCGGCTTCGAGCCTGTCGCCACCAGCAGCCGGTCATAATGCACCGACAGGCCCGCGGCGGAATGGACCATGCGGTCGCCGCGATCAATGCGCGTGACGGCATCACCCGTGACCAGGGTGATGCCGTTCTGCGCATACCATTCGCGGCTGTTGATGACGATCTCCGCCAGCGTCTTGTCGCCCGCCAGCACGCTGGACAGCATGATGCGGTCATAATTCACATGCGGTTCGGCGCCGAACACGGTGATGCGGTAGCGGCCGGGGGCAAGCTTGAGCAGCTCTTCCACGGTGCGCATGCCCGCCATGCCATTGCCGATGACGACCAGATGTTCGCGCGGGTCGGAGATCATGTTCATGACGTACCTACTCCGCGGCCACGGCGACGGGCATGACGGCAGCGGCGCTGGATGACGCCGTCTTGCCACTGGCCATCCAGTAGGCCGCGCCCATGAACACCGAACCGGCGATGGCGTTGCCCAGCGTGACCCAGAGCAGATTGTATAACATGCCGCCCAGCGTCACCGTGTCGGGGTGCTGGCCCAGCAGCGCGATGGAGAACAGCGTCATGTTCGCCACCGAATGCTCGAAGCCCGAGGCAATGAAGGCGAACAGGCACCAGAAGATCAGGATGCACTTGGCGGCATCGGACTTGGTGCGGGCGCTCATCCACAGCGCCAGACAGACCAGCCAGTTGCACAGCACGCCCCGCGCCACCAGCGCCAGCGGCGCGGCGGCCATCTTGGCCGCGGCCGCCGTGAAGATCAGGTCGGCGCCCGATTTCAGGATCTGCCCACCGCCGCCCAGCCAGAACAGCACGCCCAGCGCCACCGCACCGGCCAGGTTTCCGGTCCATGTCATGACCCAGGACCGCGCCAGCCCGCCCAGGCTGACCGTGCCGCGCAGCACGCCGATCGCCATCATCATGGTGTGGCCGGTGAAGAGTTCGGCGCCCGCAAAGACCACCAGCGTGAGCGCGATGGCAAATGTCAGCCCCATGGCCAGCGGCCGCACCGCCGGATCCATCAGCTGGCCGACCGAGAAGATGGCGATGATGCCCAAGCCCACATAGGCGCCCGCCATGCAGGCGGCGATGAAGAAGCCCAGCGGATTGTCGGAAATGGCCTTCACTTTTTTCGCGGCGGTGTCGGCGAAGAAATCGAGCGTGTCCTGGTACATGGGTCCGTCCTTTCTGCTGCCCGCGTAGGGCGGAAAAACAAAAAGGCCGCCACGGAGATGCCCCGGGCGGACCCGGCGACATTCTGTGGCGACCTTGCCTATGGATTTTGCGCCCGCCCTTGGACGCGAATTCGTGGCGCAGCGCTGCGCCTGTTACGTATTCAGCAATAGCCGTGCCAGATTTCCGCCAAGCAGTTTCAAGGACTTGTGCGGGGGCTGCGCGATTCGGTGCCTGCCGAATGCGGTCAATTCGCCCGTTTTACAGGCAGCGCTTAAAAACGCGCCAGTTCTGAACGCCGTCTCAGGGGGCGTCAAAGAAGGCGGGCAGCGAGGCTTCCGCATCCGGCGCCGGCAGCACCGCGCGATAGAGATCGGGGCGGTAGCAGCCGACTGCGCGCGCCGCATGTTCTGGCGTGTCGGCCACCTCGCCCCAGCGCACCATCTGCGCATAGAACCATTGCGCATGCGCCGGCCAGGGATGGGTGGCGCCGCGCGCAAAGGGCACGAAGCAATCCGCCACGCTTTCGGTGCGGCCCGGCTCGACGACCAGATCGCCGGACAGCCCGCGCAGCACGACATCCTGCGGCACGCCCAGATATTGCGGCGCGGCCAGGATGGCGGCGGCTTCCTCGTGATGGGCGGCCTCGCCGCACCAGCCCGCCGCGTCGTGCAGCGCGCGCAGCAGGGCGGCCAAAACTTCCGGATTGGCCTCGGCCCAGCGGGCGCTGGCGCCCAGCACCTTTTCCGGGCCATCGCGCCAGATCTTCGACTTGGTGGTGGCGATGCGCCCCACGCCCGCCTCGACACTGACACTGCCCCAGGGTTCGGCGACGCAATGCCCGTCAATGGCCCCGGCCTGCAGCGCCTCGGTCATCAGCGGCGGCGGCACCACCACGATCTCGACATCCTCGCCCGGCGTGATGCCGCAAGCCGCCAGCCAGTAGCGCAACTCGTAACTCTGCGCCGAATGCTGGTGCACCACGGCGAAACGCGGGCGCTGGCCCTGCGCCACCACTTTCGCAAGCGCGGCGCCCACGCCCGCCGCGCCCAGATCGCCGGGCGCACCGGCATCGGCCATGCGCCGCCACAGGGCGGTGGAAACCGTGATGGCATTGCCGTTGAAGCCCAGCGCGAAAGGCACGATCACCGGCGCGGGAATGGGATTGAGCCCCAGCGCGGCGGCCAGCGGCATCGGCCCCAGCATGTGCGCGATATCGAAATGGCCGACCGCGATGCGGTCGCGGATATTGGCCCAGCTGGTTTCGCGCACCAGGGTCAGCTCGACATCCTGGCTGGCCGCGAAGCCCTTTTCGCGCGCCACCGCCAGGATCAGGCAGTCGGTCAGGGGCATGAACCCGGCACTGATGCGATGCTTGCTCATGGTTTCAGCAATCCACTGGCGATAATCAGGCCCTGCGCGATGTCCGCGATCTTGCGGTTCTGGTTCATCGCGGTGCTGCGTAGCAGGGCATAGGCCTCGCCTTCGCCGATGCCGCGCGATTTCATCAGCAGCAGCTTGGCCTGGTCTATGACCTTGCGGTCTTCCAGGGCACTGCGGGCATCTTCCAGCTCGCGTGTCAGGCGGGAGAAGGCATTGAAACGCGAAATCGCCATGTCGAGGATGGGCTTGACCCGCTCCTTCTTCAGGCCGTCCACCACATAGGCCGAAACGCCCGCCTCCACCGCCGCCGCGATCTCGGACGCGTCCGAACGGTCCACGAACATTGCGACGGGCTTGCGCAGCGCCTTGGACAAGGAAAAGAAACCTTCCAGCTGGTCGCGGCGGGGATTTTCTAGGTCGATCACCACCACATCCGGATCGATATCGGCAATCTTGCGGGCGACCTCGTCCACAGAATGAATGACGCTGACACGGCTATGGCCCGCCTCGCGCAACCCATCCTCGATGATGGCGGCGCGCAGGCGATTGTCGTCGATCACGAGGATGGAAAGATCGGCAGAGGGCATGGCGGCCATGTATCCCGATGGCGCGGCGGGGCGCAAGCCGCCCGTTTTGCGGTCATCTTGCGGTGAAAGGCGCGGCAACGCGCCCACGCCGTGGGCAGGCGCAAAGATTTCCCGCGCAATGTGACGCTGCACTGACACGCGCCCCTTGCGCCGCGGCGCAAATCTCGAAAAACCTTTTCCACGGGATCAATGGCGATCCCGTCACATCATTATACCGGAAGCGCCGCAAGGCCTTCCAAACCAGACAATGGCGTCTGCGCAGCCTGAAAGGCTGCCAGGCGCTTTTTCGTTTTCGGCCTTCGGGCCAGAAGGGGACCAGAATGACTCGCTCGCGTACCTGCGCGTTCTCGCTGCTTGCTGCCTTGTTGGCAACGACCCCGGCCCGCGCCGGAATGCTGGAAGACCTGTTTTCCAAGGGCCGCCCCGTGGCGGATTTGCGCGTCCGCTATGAAAGCGTGAACGATGCCGGAAAAAGCGTGGATGCCAATGCCATCACCCTGCGGACGCGGCTGGGCTATGAGACAGGAAGCTGGAACGGGCTATCGCTGCAGGCAGACTTTGACCAGGTCTGGGCCATCGGCGACGCCGCCTATAACAGCACGCGCAACGGCAAGGCCGCCTACCCCATCGTCGCCGACCCTGCCATGACGGCGCTGAACCGGCTGCAACTGACCTATGTTTCGGATTTCGACACCAAATTCGTGATCGGCCGCCAGCAGGTGCTAGTCGGCAATCAGCGCTTTGTCGGCAACTCCGGGTGGCGCCAGCACGAGCAGACATTCGATTCCATTTCGGTAACGAACACTTCCGTCGAGAATTTGGCGCTGACTTATGCCTGGCTCTATCGCATCAACCGTGTCTATGGCCCGGAGCTTCCCTCGCCGGCCAACACGCCCGCAGCAGCCACCGGGCAGACCAACTATTTCAAGAGCGACAGCCATGTGATCGATGGCGTCTATGGCGGCGTGCCGGGACTGCGGCTGGAGGGTTATGCCTTCCTGCTCGATTTGTCCGCACCGGGCTATGCCACCTTGCCCGCCCAGCAACTGGCGGCGGCGCGGCTTTCCACCGCGACCTATGGCGGGCGCGGCGACTATACGATTGCGTTCGAGAGCGCATCTGCCAAGCTCAGCGCCGAATATGCCCGCCAGAACAATTATCGCGGCAATCCGCTCAGCTATGGCCAAGATTACTGGCTCGGCGAAGGCAGCGTGACGTGGCAGGGCATCACGGCGCTGGCAGGCTACGAAGTGCTGGGCGGCAATGGCAGCATCGGCTTCGCCACGCCGCTGGCGACGCTGCACGCCTTCAATGGCTGGGCGGATATCTTCCTGAACACGCCCGCGAACGGGCTCAAGGACAGGTACCTGAAGCTGGGCTATGTCGTGCCCGCCGATTTCGTATCGGCCAAGGCGCTGAACCTCAACGCGACCTATCACGATTTCCGGACCGATAGGCTGAACCGCGGTATCGGCACGGAATGGGACCTGCAAGCCGACCTGACGGTCGATCCCAACCTGTCGGTGATGCTGAAATATGCCAGATATGCCGGTTCAGGCACGGCGTTCGGCGGCGTTCCCGACAAGTCCATGCTCTGGCTGCAGACCGGATTCAAGTATTGAGTCGCGACCACGAAGCATACTGCCAAAGGCAGAGGGGAGCTTTGTTAGTGGGATGCCATAAGCAGGGCCCTGAATGACGTGAGTTACCCAGCAGCGGGTAGCTAAAGTGAGCATCGCCAAGATCACTGTCGAGGCTGTCGAAGCCCTGAAGCAAGGTGAGACCCTCTGGGACACGTCCGTGAAGGGCTTTGGGGCGCGCCGGCAGCGCCATGCCGCGGTTTATGTGTTCAAGGACCGCCAGAAGGGTCAGCAGCGGTTTGTATCCATTGGCCGGCATGGAGCCCCATGGACCCCCTCCACGGCCCGGGAGGAGGCCCGACGCCTTGCCGGCACGCCAGTGGCCGGCACTGGGCAGGATGGCGTCGGCGTGTCCTTTGGCGAACTCGCCCGGACCTATCTCGACCGGCACTCATCCCTGCACAAGAAACCCCGATCCTTCATCGAGGACCAGCGCAACCTGGAACAGCATATCCTGCCGGTACTGGGAGATCTGCCAGTCGCGGGCGTCACGCGAGAGGTAGTGTCAAGGTTTCACGCGGGACGCCGCTCCAAGCCAGCCAACGCCAACCGCTGCCTTGCCGTCATCTCTCATATTTTCACGATGGCCGAACGCTGGGGAATCACCCCGGTCGGCACCAACCCCTGCCGAGGGCTCGAGCGCTATCGGGAGCTTCCGCGCGAACGGTATCTGTCCGAGGAAGAGTTCAGGCGTCTTGGAGAGGTACTGCGGGCTGCAGGAACCGACCCGGGTCGGGACTGGCGGGCTATTGCGGTTCTCCAACTTCTTCTCGTCACAGGAGCCCGCCTCAGCGAGATCCTGACCCTGGAATGGCGCTTCATAGAATGGCAGCAGGGTTTTGCCCGATTACCGGCCAGCAAGACAGGCCCAAGGACCCTCATCCTCCCCCGCCATGCCATGGATGTGCTGAAACGGGTCCGGGACGAGCATGGCAGCCAAAGCCGGTTCGTATTCCCGGGCAAAAGGAAGGACACCTGGTTCACTGGTATCCAAAAGCCCTGGCAGATCCTGCGTCGTGATGCGGAACTGGGGGATGTCCGGATACACGATCTTCGCCACTCCTTTGCCTCCCTAGCCGTGGCCAGGGGCGAAAGCCTCTACTTGGTGGGACATGTTCTGGGCCATCGGCGGGCCATTACGACCCAGCGCTATGCGCATGTCGCGGTGACGCCAATGCTGGATGTCGCTAACCGCACCGCCGACCACCTCGTCCGACTTTTAGAAGGAACGTGAAATGGAAGATAATATCACTACCCCAGCAGAGCTCGACGTCCCCGGGCCGTCTGACGGGGCCCTGCTTGCTCTCACCAGCGTTAGCTGGCAACAAAAAGAACGTCTCCGCATTGACGGCTGCGATGTCGTTGCAACCGGTCAGGTATTGGCGGGACATGATAGCACGATCGCCATTCAGCCTTTTCCCAAGTCGAAAACCGGGTTCACCATCGAGATCCAGTTGCTGGGTTCGAATCCGCCGCGGGACAAGGCGGCGTACGACTTCCTTTTCGACGGCAAGACCAATACCTACCGTCACATCTTCCGGGACTATCCTGGCGTGACCCTGTTTCCCCAGCACATGGCGAACTACCGGGGGCGCAAGGTGATGGGCATCGTGTCGATTCAGACTATCTGCACGTCTCCGCGCATCTGGTGCCTGGCGTACACTTTGTTTTACGCACCCAAGTCCGGCGACCGCCGGCATTAGATAGCAATAATTCGCTCGCCCGATCAAAAGCCCGCTCATTCGAGCGGGCTTTTTTCTGACTACGCCTATTCAATCGGTGACGTACCATTTTCGGTACAGCATTAGGCGCACCGCAGCGAGCGACCGCATACCAGATGCAGTGAGCCTGCCCCGCAGTAATCCTGAATTTTTGCGTGAAGCTGTACCAAATGCGAAACGGCTAGACCTGCTCAACAGAAGCCGCGAAGCGCGCTGACCTGCGCCTCATGAAGCACACCTGCGCCGCGAAAAAGGTTCGCGCTGATCGAGACCTATCATCACAAGACGCACAGCGCCCATTTCTAGGATCACCTGCCGCACATTTTGATCGCCGGTAGCCCGACGAGAGCGCGGACGATCTGTTTCGGAATCGGTACGACCCACAAAGTCGCTGAAGGCGTCCGAAGAAATAGATCTGGCGTCGAATAGCGCGCTTTCAAACGGTATCAATATTCAAGAAACACGATTCCAATCCAAGGATCGCGCTTTTAAACGGTCTCAATCCCTGCGGATCACCCTTTTAAAATCTCGTTTTGACATCGAAAAGCCCAGGAGGTGAGACTGGGGATGGCGCGAAACAACTTGCTATTGCTCTTGCAAAACGTGCGCGAGGCCATGGTGATTAGCATCACCACCGGACTCGAACTCGAAATTTTTCTAGGATTTCCGCGGGTTTTCGCGCGTAAACTTGGTGCCCAGAAGAGGACTCGAACCTCCACGCCTTGCAGCGCTAGTACCTGAAACTAGTGCGTCTACCAATTCCGCCATCTGGGCACGGGGCTGGCCCGAAGGCCAACCGGTAGGGGCGCGATGTTTAGGGGCCGCCAGCCCCCAAGTCA
>DASTMN010000166.1:0-12053 GCA_035714165.1 Rhizomicrobium sp. | reverse complement strand
GACTCCCGTTACCAGTGGGGCCTGCTGGTGCCGCGCCGCCCCGGCGCGGTGGAGATGTGCGACCTGACGCCTGACGACCAGCAGCAGCTGATGCGCGAGATCGTCCAGCTTTCCGGCCTGATCCGCCCGCTGCCCGGCGTGGAGAAGCTGAATGTCGGCAATCTGGGCAACATGGTCACGCAGCTGCATGTCCATGTCATCGGCCGCTACAAGGGCGACCCGGCCTGGCCCGGCCCGGTCTGGGGCCATAGCGATCCGGCGCCCTGGCCGGACCCGGCGGCCGCGCCGCTGGCGCTGGCGGTAAGCAATAGTTAACCATAAGGACTGAGACTGGCCGGATGCAGGCAGAAGCCGCATCCGCCCCTGCGGGCATCCGGGCAGAACGCTCCACCGTCGTCGCCGCGCTGCGCCAGGCCGCCGCCGCGACGGGGTCGGATTTCCATTACCTGCTGGGCACCGCGATGCGCGAATCCGGCCTGCGCTCCGACGCGCGCGCCGGGACCTCCTCGGCCACCGGCCTGTTCCAGTTCATCGACCAGACCTGGCTGGGCCTGGTGAAGGCGCATGGCGCCCGCTATGGCCTGGGCAATTATGCCGCCGCCATCACCGAGGGCAGCGACGGGCGTTTCCGCGCCGACGCCGCGCAGAAGAAATCCATTCTCGAACTGCGCAAGGATCCGCAGGTCTCCGCCCTGATGGCGGGCGAACATGCCAAGTCCACCCAGGGCCAGATGCGGGCGGTGCTGGGGCGCGAGGTCTATGGCGGCGAACTCTATGCCGCGCATTTCCTGGGGCCGGACGCGGCCTGCAAGCTGATCCGCAGTTGCGAGACCAATCCGGGCCTCAGCGCCGCGTCGCTGTTCCCGCAGGCCGCCAACGCCAACAAGACGGTCTTCTATCGCGCCGACGGCACGCCCAAATCGGTGCGCGAGGTTTATGACTGGGCGCTGCGCCAGCCGGGCCAGTCCGGCACGGTGCGGGTGGCGCAATTGCCGGACCTGACACCGGCCGCCGCGCCCGCGCCGCGCCTTCCCACCGCCATGGAGACCGTGACGGCGGCGCAGGACGCGCAGATCCAGATGCTGCTCGCCAGCGTGATGAACTGGCAGCCGCGCGGCGGCGGAAACATGTTCGCGGCGCTGCTAGGCATGAATGGCGATGACAGGCCCCAGGCGTCGCCACTCTCGTTCAATCCGGGCCTGCTCAGCCTGTTCGCCGAGGCGAAAAAGGACGCAACGTCCTAGGCCGGGCTCTTTAGTTCGGCGCCTTTGTCAGGGCTTCCTTCACCCGCGCATCCAGTTCGGCGCACAACACCAGTGCGGTCTTGTCGCTCGCGTCCTTCAGGTTCTGGCGCTGGATCACCTGGATGGCATTGACATGCGCGTCCACCAGGGCGGTGGGCAGGGCGGCATCCTGCGGCAGTTCGCCGGCCAGCCGGGCGAGCGACGCGGCGACGCGGGCGATCAGCGGGAAATCATAGGTGGCGGCCTGGCCCTTAATATCGTGGGCGACACGCATCAGTGCCGCGCGCGCGTCGGCATCGGGCGTGGCGGCATGGCGCTTTCTCGCGGCGGCCAGCCGCGCCACATCCTGCGCCATCCAGCCGCCGAACTCGGCCTTCAGCGTGTCCATCGCCGCCTCGGCGCGCTTCATGGCGGCCATGTCCAGTCCGCCCAGCCCGCCGCCGGCCTTGGCCTTGAGCATGTTGGGCGGCATGAAGAGTTCGATGGGCTGCTGACGTTTCATGGCTTACTCCGCGGCCTGCCTGGTGTCCGCGCGCCGCTCCGGCCCGCGATATTCTTCCGCGCCCCGGCGGCGGCGGCAGGGGCCGAAATAGACGCTGGTGCGGACATAGGGGCGGGGATTCTCGATCACCGCCACCAGCCGCGCCATCATGGTCTTGACCGATACCGGCTTGGCGATGAACTCGTTGACTCCGGTATCGCGCGCCTGCAGCACATGGTCGGCGCTGGTATGGCCCGACAGCATGATCACCGGCATGAAGGGATTGGGCGACTGGGGATTGGTGCGGATCATCTGCACCAGCTCCAGGCCGGACATGCCGTCCATCACCCAGTCCAGCACCACGATGTCGGGATTGGATTCGCGCAGCACTGTCCAGGCGCGGCTGCCGCTGTCGGCCTCATAGATCTGCACCACGCCAAAGGCCTGCAGGATGGTGATGACGAGCTTGCGCATATGGACACTGTCGTCCACCACAAGCAGTTTCAGCCTGTCGAACCGGTACCCACTCATACGCCACGTCTACCCCGCGTCCCGGAACGGGCCGCACTTGCCGCAATCTACATTAATGGGGTTTAAGCATTCGTGAAGGCCTGTGGGGCGCGGCACGGCGTCCGGCGGCGTACTGTCAGTAGGAAAACTGCTCCGACAGGATGCGCTCGTCCAGGTTATGTCCGGCATCGTACAGCATGGTCATGGACAGGGACCGGTCCTGGGCGACATCCACGGCGGTCACATCGCGCACCTCGAAATCGTCGGCCACGGCGCTGACCGGCCGCTTGGCCACTTCCAGCATGTCGAACCGCACCTTGGCCCGATGCGACAGCAGGGCGCCGCGCCAGCGGCGCGGGCGGAAGGCCGAGATGGGCGTGAGCGCCAGCAGCGCCGCGTCGATCGGAAGGATCGGTCCGTGTGCGGACAGGTTATAGGCGGTGGACCCGGTCGGGGTCGACACCAGCACGCCGTCGCAGATCAGTTCGGAAATCCGGGGCTTGCCGTCCACGGTGATGCGGATCTTGGCGGCCTGGCGGGTTTCCCGCAGCAGCGATACCTCGTTGAAGGCGCGGGCCTCGATCACCCCCGACGGGGTATGGGCCTGCATCAGCAGGGGATGGATCACCGCCTTTTCGGCGGCGCCCAGGCGTTCCAGCAGGTCGTCCTGGCGGTATTCGTTCATCAGGAATCCGACCGACCCCCGGTTCATGCCATAGATCGGCTTGTTCTTGCCCGTGAAGGCATGCAGCGTCTGGAGCATGAAGCCGTCGCCGCCCAGGGCGACCACGATGTCGGCCGCGTCCGGCCCGGCATCCTCATGGCGCGCCCGCATTTCGGCGAGCGCGTCCATGGCCTCGGGCGAGGCGGTGAAGTGAAGCTTGGTCATGGAGTCAGGCTAGCACAGCCGGCGCGCGCGCAGAAACCGGTCGATCCGTCAATTCAGCGTGGCGGTGTGCAGCGCATCCAGCGCGGTCTGGCGGGTGAAGCCGGAGAAGATCGTGTCCGCTTCGGCGCTTTCGGCCGTGCCCAGCGCCAGGCCCAGCCCGCGCGCCTGGCGCGACAGGTTGAAGACGGTGGGGAAGACGGAGCGGTCGATGCCCGCGGCCCGGCAGGACAGGGCCACCAGCCGCGCGCCACCGTCATAGAAGGCGCGGCGGAAGCGGGGCAGTTCCATTTCGAGCAGGCGGGCAAAGCCCAGGTCGAACAGGTCGGTCTGGCCCTGGCTCAGCACGCGCATCAGGAAGCCGGCCTTGAGCTGGCCGGAGGCCGCCAGCTTCTCGATCAGTTTCTGGGCGCTGTCGGCGGGCGGGTCCTTGGGACGGGGCGGTTCGCTGTTCAGCACGGTGCGCGCCTCGGACAGGGCGGCATCCACGCGCTTGGCCGTCACGTGATAGTTGGTCTGGATGTAGGATTTGAGGGCGTCGGACACCCATTCGCACATGTTGCTGGCAAGCTGCGGCGGCAGGTCGGGACGCTTGACCAGCGGTTCCTGCAGGCCGGTCATGGCGCGCGACTTCTGCACCAGCGCTTCATAGCTTTCGGCCGAAATCCTGGCGGTGGCGTTGCGCACCAGCGCCAGCAGGACCGATTCATGCTCGGAACGGGCCAGCGCGTCGGTGACGGGAATGCCGATATGGGGGCGGCGCGCCGCCGCTTCCTGATGGCCCAGCCCGGATTCGGCGATCAGCTTGAGAACGTCGGATTCCGTCAGCAGCGGCGAATTGATGATCAGGGGGCGGGCGACCTCGATGGAATCGTCCACCAGCAGCAGGATCAGGTCGTGCGGCGCATCGGTGTCTTCCGACAGGCGCTGGGCGAGGGCGATGCGGATGGCCATTTCCACGTCACGGGTCAGGCGGCGCAGGATTTCGCGCATCAGTTCGCGCTCCCGGCTGTTCAGACCGGCGCCCTGGATGCGGTAGAGAGAGGCGACGGCGAGGTAGATTTCCTCGCGCGTGGCGCTGGAATGCGGATTCATGGCCAACTGGGCCAGCCGCCCCATGTCGCTCATGTCGTGTGCGGTAAGCCCCACGGTAAACCCCATGCTTTCTGCAACGCCGGCCGCTTTTGCGGCCCTTGATGGCCTTCCCTAGCAGAGGGACCATTAACAGCCGATTAAGTCTCTTGCGCAGGGTGTCAGGATCGTGTGCCCTTCACCCATGAAAGACGGGCCCATGAAAAAGCGGCATTCCCCTTCCAGGACCTGGCTGCTGGCGATCGACCAGGGCACCACCTCCACCCGCGCCATCCTGTTCGATGCCGCGGCGCGGCCGGTCCGCAGCCATGCCATTCCCCTGCGCCAGGTCTATCCCGACAATGGCTGGGTGGAGCATGACGCCGCCGAGATATGGCAGGCGGCGCTGGCCTGCTGCCGCGCCGTGCTGCGGGGCATGGATGCGTCCGAGGTCGCCGCCATCGGCATCACCAACCAGCGCGAAACCACGGTGATATGGGACCGCAAGACCGGGGCGCCGCTGCACAATGCCATCGTCTGGCAGGACCGACGCGGAGCGGCGCGCTGTGCGGCGTTGAAGAAACGGGGCCTGGAGGCCTGGATCACGCGCAAGACGGGCCTGCTGCTCGATCCCTATTTCTCGGCCACCAAGCTGGAATGGCTGCTGAAGCATGTGAAGCGCCGCAAAGGGCAGGCGGATCGTTTCAAGGATATCGCCTTCGGCACCATCGACAGCTGGCTGATCTGGAACCTGACCCGCGGGCGCGAACATGCCACCGACGTCACCAATGCGTCGCGCACCCTGTTGTGGAATCTCAAGACCCGCGACTGGGATGACGACCTGCTCAAGCTGTTCGGCGTGCCGCGCTCCCTCCTGCCGGAGGTGCGCGAAAGCCGTGGCGATTTCGGCCGCTGCGATCCCATGCTGCTGGGCGCGGCCATTCCCATCCTGGGCGTGGCGGGCGACCAGCAGGCCGCCAGTTTCGGCCAGGCCTGTTTCGCGCCGGGCGATGTGAAATCCACCTATGGCACCGGCTGTTTTGCGCTGGTCAATACCGGCGGCAAGCCGCCCCGCTCCCGCAACCGCCTGCTGGTCACAGCCCTGGCGCGGAAACAGTATGCCATCGAGGGCAGCATCTTCATCGCGGGCGCGGTGGTGCAATGGTTGCGCGACGGCTTGCAGATCGTCGCCAGCGCGCCCGACAGCGAGGCGCTGGCCAAGCGCGCCCGTTCTGCGGATGGACTGTATTTCGTGCCCGCCTTTACCGGGCTGGGCGCGCCCTATTGGGACCCGGAAGCGCGGGGCGCCATTCTGGGGCTGACGCGCGATATCGGCCGTGACGAGATCGTGCGCGCGGCCCTGGACGCGGTCTGTTACCAGACGCGCGATCTGCTGGAAGCGATGACGCGCGATGTGGCTTCGATGCAATCCCTGGGCCTGAAACGCCTGCGCGCCCTGAAGGTGGATGGCGGCATGGTTGCCAATGACTGGTTCTGCCAGCGGCTGGCCGATCTCACCGGCCTCGCGGTGGAGCGCCCCAAGGTCACGGAGACCACGGCGCTGGGCGCGGCCTATCTGGCGGGGCTTGGCGCGGGGCTGTTCCGCGATGAAAAGGACATTGCGCGGCACTGGGCGTTGGATCGCCGTTTCACGCCGGTCCTGAAAAAAGCGGCGCGCGACAAACTGTATACAGGCTGGAAGCGCGCGGTGGCGCGCGTTCGCTGATGCAATGATTTTGCAGGCGCGAAGGCGCCCGCTCCATTGATAATACTTATTCCCATTGACAGTTTGTCCGGGCATCGGGAAAGTCCGGTCCATGTCCGGAAACGTCGCTCTCTTTCCATCCGTGTCCGACCGGCCCGCCGGCGGTGGCCGCCGCAAGGCCGAAAGCCTCGGCCGCCTGAAGGCGGCGGCGCGCCGCCTGTTCGTGGAGCGCGGCTATGACGCCACCCGCCCGCAGGACATCGCGCGCGAGGCGGGGCTGGGCCACGGTACTTTCTATCTGCACTATCCTGACAAACGCGCCTGCTTCATGGCCTTTGTCGAGGATGCGCGGCAGGAACTGAATGTGCATCTCCAGGCCGGGCAGAAGCCGGGACAGACTCTGGAAGCGCGCATCGCCGCCACGCTCAACGCCATCTATGATTATTCCGACCGCCATCCGGGCGTGCTGCGCGCCGCGACCACCGACATGCTGGTGATCGATGCGGAAGGTGGCGAGGGTCCGCCGCTGCTGATGCAGTGGGGCCGGGAATGGGCCGACATGATCCGCTTCGCGGCGGGCAGCGGCATGGCCTGTTCCTCCTATGACGCCGATATTATCGGCCAGGCCATTGTCGGCGCCCTGCACCAGACCAGCCGCGAGGCGCACCGTTCGGGCCGCGATCGCAGCCTGCTGGTGGAAAATCTCACCCGCTTCCTGACCCGCGCCCTGCGCCCGGCCTGACACGTCAGGCCGGATACGACGTGCGCTGACTTTTCTTCAGCGCCAAACGTCACAAGCCCGGTTGACGGCGGCCGGTTGATTCGCAAATGTTTCACCACAACCCGCAAGCTCGTTTCGCGCGAGTTGGTGTGATGCGTTCCTGAACATCAGAAAGACGATCCCGCGCGGGTCTGCCTTGCGCGACAGGTCGCGCATTGCCGGGGGGCATTGTGGGGTGTGACGCGCACGGTACGCCGTCCGGCTCGTTGGGGCTTTGCCTGCAGCGCCTGTTCCTGCGGGACGGCGACACGGTTCTGATCGCCGACCTGTCGGCGGAAAATATGGACTGGGTCAGGTCCCATACCGGCTGCCGCAGCCTGACACCGGTCGCCCGCGATACCCTTCTGGCCATGATCGAGGCGCGTCATAGCGCGGCGCTGCTGGATGAGGCGGTGCATGGTCTGGGCCGCCGCTTTCCGGCGCTGTCGGCCCAGACCGTGGTGACGCGGGAACAGGGCATTGTCTTCTGCCTTGCCGCCGTTCTGGCGCTGATCGCGCTGGCGCTGTCGCCGGGCCATACGGTGGAACTGCTCGTGACATTGCTGTCCCTGGCCTTTGCCGCCAGCGGAATATTCCGCGCCCTGCTGGCGCTGTTGGGCGCGAAGCGGGCCGCGCCGCCGCTGGGGGCACGGCCCCGGACCCTGCCCAGCTATACCGTGATGGTGCCGCTCTACCGGGAGGCGGCGGTGGTGCCCGATCTGATACGCAGCCTTCGGGCGCTGGATTATCCGCCCGCGCTGCTCGATCTCAAACTGGTGGTGGAGGCGGACGATGCGGAAACCATCGCGGCGGCGGAAGCGGTCCGCGCCTTTGCCGGTTTCGATATCATCCGCGTGCCGCCGGGCGGGCCGCGCACCAAACCCAAGGCAGCCAATTACGCACTGGCCTTCGCGCGGGGCGAGTATCTGGTCATCTATGACGCCGAGGACAGGCCGGAACCGGACCAGTTGCTGAAGGCGGTGTCGCTGTTCCGCGCCAGCCCGCGCAACACCGCCTGCCTTCAGGCGCGGCTGTCCATCCACAATGCGGAACACAACTGGCTGACCCGGATGTTCGCGCTGGATTACGATCTCTGGTTCGGGGCCTTGCTGCCGGGACTGGACCGGATCGGCGTGCCCATGCCGCTGGGCGGGACCTCCAACCATTTCCGTACCGCCGTGCTGCGGGACATTGGCGGCTGGGACGCCTTCAATGTGACGGAGGATGCCGATATCGGCATCCGCCTGTCGCAACTGGGCTATCGCGTGTCCATGCTGGATTCCGCCACGCATGAGGAAGCGCCCATCCTGCTGGACGTGTGGCTGCGCCAGCGGTCGCGCTGGCTGAAGGGCTATATGCAGACCTGGCTGGTGCATATGCGCGATCCGCTGGCGCTGCTGCGGCGCACCGGCCTGTCCGGCTTCATCGCCTTTCAGCTTTTCATCGGCGGCGGGGTGATTTTCGCGCTGGCCAACCCGTTGCTCTGGCTGGCGCTGGCCACCGCCTTTCTGTGGCAGGCCTGGACCGGCGGCGGCCCCGGCATGGCGGTGCCTGGCGCGGGACTGTTCGTCAGCAATGTGCTGCTGACCTACATGGCGGTGCTGGCGCCGCGCCGACAGGGCTGGGAGGCCTTGGCGCCCTATGGCCTGACGGTGATCGCCTATTGGGGGCTGGTGTCGGCGGCGGGCTATCGCGCCGCCTGGCAACTCGTCACCCGGCCTTTCTATTGGGAAAAGACCATGCACGGCCTGGCGGTTCCGAAATAGCGGCATGAAATGGATGCTGGCCTGCCTGCTGCTTCTGCCTCTCAAGGCGAGAGGCGCGGCATGGACGCAAGGCGCGGGCCAGTGGCAGGTGATCGGCAGCGCGATCTCCAGCGACGCGCAGCATGGCTATGACGGGCAGGGCCGCGCCGTGACGCCCAAGCTGTTCCAGCGGATGCTGCTCCAGACCGATATGGCCTATGGCTGGAATGACGAACTGACCCTGCTGCTGCGGACCGAAACCGCCTATGCGCGTATCCGCGACAATGACGGCCCGCTGGTGACGGCGGTGGACAATGCCTTCGAGGCCGGGGCGCGCTACCGGCTGGTCAGGGGACTGGGCCTGCTGGCCGATGACGATGTCCTGTCGCTGGAAGCCACCGCGCGCATGGCCGGGGCGTTCAACTTCGCGGTGTCGTCCAATGCCGCCGCGGCCGGGCAGGATGGCGGCATCCGCCTGCTGTATGGCGCGGGCTTCCAGGCCTTCGCGCGCGACGGCTTCGTCAATGCGGAACTGGGCCATCGCTGGGTTTCGCATCCCCGGCCCAACCAGACCCCGATCGATCTCACCGTGGGCCTGTGGCTGTCGCCGGACTGGATGGCGATGGCGCAAAGCTTCAACCTGATCAGCGGGCCGGCGCGCTTGCCCTATCAGCAGTTCCGTATCCACAAGATGCAGTTTTCCGCCGTGTGGAAACTCTCGCCCAATTTTTCCGTCCAGTCGGGCCTCTTCTTCTCGCCCGCCGGACGGAACGCGCTGGACGAACGGGGGCTGGTCGTGTCGCTCTGGGCGGCGTTCTGAGGCCGCGCCGGACAGTATTCTCGGCAAATTCATGTCGAATTGCCGCGAATGCGGAACCGGGTTGGTAAGAGGCGCCGCGCTAGCCTCCTGTCCGGGCAAGACCGGGGCAGTCATGGGACAGGAAGAATTTCCGTCCGCCGACAGGACAAGACTTGTGGAGACGGCGCGTGCGCTGGTGGCGCGGGGCGAGAGCCGGTTCTCCATCACCCGGCTCTGCGCCGAGGCGGGCGTCGCGCGTGATGTCTTCCGCGATCATTTTCCGGGCCGCGCGGCGCTGATGGCGGCGCTGGATGCGCCTTCAGAAACATCTTCTTCCCAGATCCCTAAGGCGGAAACCACGCAAGAGCCTGCCGTTTCCACACCCGACGCATGGCTGGAGCGCCGCCTTAGGGTCTTTGAACGCGCCCTGAACGCGCTGGAGGCGCGGGCGGAAACCAGCGCCCGCGAGACGGCCCGCGCGCTGGCGGCGATGGAAGACCGGCTGACTGCGCTGGGTGCGCCGATGCCGGTGGATCGCCGGCAGAAGCCGCGCGCGCCGGTTGCGCTGGATACGGTTCTCCCGCCGCAACCGTCCGCGCCGGAGCCGCAGGATACGGATGAGGAAGCGCCGCGAAAGGCGGTGCATCCGCTGCTGCCTGCGCTGCCGCTGGTCATGCCCAGCAAGGAAGAGATGGCCGAACTGTTGCAGCAGGCGCGCGGCAAGGTACAGGTCGTGCCGGAGGAGGCGCCGCGCCCGCGCCGGGACGGGCGCATGCGCTGGCTGGCGGTGGCGGGCCTGTCGGTGGTGGCGGTGTTCCTGTGCGCCGGGCTGCTGCTGGGTGATCCGGCGCGCGCCACCCAGTCCGATGGCGGCAGCGGCGTGACCGTGCGACGGATTGCTTCCGCGCCACTGGACCGGCTGACGGCGCTGGCGGATTCCGGCAATGCGGCCGCACAGGCGCGTCTGGCGCTGGCCTATCTGCGGGGCGAGGGCGTGGCCGCCGATCCCGTCACCGCCGCGCGCTGGCTGCGGCCATCGGCGCTGGCGGGCCAGCCGGTGGCGCAATATCTGCTGGGCGCGCTGCATGCCAATGGCGACGGGGTGGCCCCCGATCCGGCACAGGCGTTCGACTGGTTCGCGAAATCCGCCGCCAGGGGCAACGTCAAGGCGATGCACAACCTGGCCATCGCCTATGCCCAGGGCGAAGGCACGGCAAAGGATGCGGCGCTGGCGGCGGAATGGTTCCTGAAAGCCGCCGAACGCGGCTATGTGGATTCCGCCTTTGACCTGGCGGTGCTGCATGAGCGCGGGCTGGGCGTACCACAGGATTTGAAACTGGCCCTGAAATGGTATGGCGTGGCGGCGCTGGCGGGGGATGCGCCGTCGCAGGAACGTGCTGCCTTCCTGCGGCAGCAGGTGGACCCGGCACAGGCACGCGCCGCGGCCGATGCGGCGGTCAGCGTCCTTCGTCTTTCGCCGCTGGTCCAGGCCAACCGGCTGCCGGATTTGTAGCGGCCGGGTCGGCGGCCTTTGCGGCGCGGGGACGCTGGCTGCCGTAATGGCGCGCCCAGACCTTTGTGAACTCCGCGCCCAGCAGGAATATCTGCGCCGAAAAGTAAATCCAGATCAGCAGCACGATGATGCCCGCCGCCGCGCCGTAGATATTGGCGGTGATGAAATTGGCCAGGTAATAGCCGATCAGGATCTGGCCTGCCTCGAACAGCAGGGCGGTGCCGACCGAAGCCACCGCCACGTCGCGCCATTCCAGCCGGATGTTGGGCAGCAGCTTGTAGATCGCCGCGAACAGCAGCGCCACGATAAGTAGCGAGACGCCGCTGTTGAACAGCAGCATCATGGTTTCGGAGGCGGCGGCGTAGCGGTCCAGCACATGTCCCACCAGCCGGATTCCGGTGGCGATCAGCATGGAGGTCAGCAGCAGCAGGCCCAGGCAGATTACCAGCACCAGGCTCATCACCCGGCCGCGCAGCAGCTGGTAGAAATAGGATTCATTGCGCGGGGACTTCCAGATCACATTCAGCGCGTCCTCGATCTCGGTGAAGAAGCCCGAGGCGGTGATCACCAGCGCCGTCACGCCGATCAGGCTGCCCGCCAGGGTATGGCGGCTGCCGCGCACATGCAGGATGGCGCTTTGCACCATGTCGGCGGCTTCCGGGCTCATGATGCGGCGCAGCTGGTAATGAACCGCCGCGCTGGCGGCATCCTGGCCCAGCCCCAGCGCGGCGATGGCGGTGGTGATGAACAGCACCGGGGCGATGGCGGTGACCGCATAGAAGGCGATGGCCGCGCCCCGCGTCAGGGCATGGTCTTCAATAAAGGCGTTGATACCTTCGCTGAAGAACCGCCAGGCGGTCAGACGTTTTGGATGCACCCGGCCTCCCGAAAAGTTCCCTTCATCGAACGCCACAGGCAGGATGAAGTTGCATTTTCCCGGAAGCCCTATGGCGGTTGAGGCGTTAGCCAAAGGTCAGCAAACCGTAAGTGATTGATTTTCTATGTCCGTTACCGATCATTCGCGCAAACCCCGCTGGAAATCCGCCTTTGACGAGGCCCGGACGCGGATTGTCAGCGACTTCCGCGAGTCGCGCTTTTCCTGGGGCGGTTTCTTCCGCTGGAGCGGCATCACCCTGCTGGCGATTCTGATCGCGCTGATCGTCACGCTCTATTTCCTGGACTGGAACCAGATGCGCGGCCCGATCGGGCGCTATCTCAGCGAGCGCACCGGCCGCGAGGTGCGGATTGACGGCAATCTGGGCGTCAAGCTGTTCAGCTTCCAGCCCCGCATGGATGTCGCCGGCCTGTTCATCGGCAATCCTGTCACGGGCCATTCCAG
>DASTMN010000165.1:0-7428 GCA_035714165.1 Rhizomicrobium sp. | reverse complement strand
TAGACCTCCAGCGCCTCGGTCAGGTCGCCGGGCGCGAAGCCCGCGCGCGATGTCATGGCGCGGTCGCGCATCTTCAGCCCCGCCAGCTTGGGCAGGTCGAAGCGGCGCGTGATGAAGCGCAGGATGGAGCCGGTGTCATAGACCGTATGCTCCACATGGCCCTTGCGGACATGCGGCGAGATCAGGATGGCGGGAATGCGAGAGCCGGGACCCCAGCGGTCGCCCTTGGGCGGCGGCACATGGTCCCACCAGCCGCCATTCTCGTCGAAGGTCACGATCACCAGCATGTTCGGCCATTGCGGCGAGGCGCGCAGCGTCTCCACCACGGCTGCGATGTGATTGTCGCCGTCCGCTACGTCCGAATAGCCGGCATGCATGTTGAGGTCGCCCTGCGGCTTGTAGAAGCTGACGGCGGGCAGCTTGCCGTTCCGGGCATCGGCCATGAAGCGGTTGGTGTCCGGTGTGCTGCCCAGCCCGCCATCGCGCAGGCACCTGTCGCGGTCCGCCGTGCCCGGCGCGAAGCTGGCGAAATAATTCATCGGCTGGTGATGCAGCTGGAAATTGGGCGAGGGCGGAAAGGTCTTGCGCGGCGCGGTTTCGCCGTCCAGCGCCGCCTGCCAGGCGCCCGCATACCAGGCCCAGTCCACGCCCTTGCGCGAAAGAAGGTCGCCGATGGTGTCATGCGTCTGGGGCGGCAGGCGCAGGGGGCTGCTTTCGTCGCGGGTGGTGGGCGGATAGGGCGGCATCATGGTGTTGACCGCCCAACCGTCGGGGGAAATGTTGTTGGCGGCGAATTTGGGCGGCCCGTCCATCGCGCTGGCGGGCGCACCCTCCTGCAGCTTCAGCCGAGTGCCCTTGGGGCCACCCTCGACCTGCGCGATCAGATGCGCCGCCGGGCTGGTGCCGGCATTGGGATAATAGGGCGGCTGGGCGCAGATCAGGTATTGATGGTTCAGGAACGAGCCGCCAAAGGCACCCATGAAGAAGTTGTCGCAAAGGGTGAATTCGCGCGCCAGCGCCGCCAGCTTCATTTCGGCGGCGGTGTCGCCATACTGGCCCATCACCAGCGCGCCGCTGTCGCCCCAGGCGACGAAGCCGTCATTGCGCCCGCCATTGATCTGCATCTGGTTGTGATAGAAGGCGTGCACCAGGTCGCGCGTCACCAGCCCGTGCGGCAGCAACTCGCCGCCGGGCGTGCGCAGGACAAAGGGACCGTTCTCCAGGCCCTTGATCGCGTCCGGCCCGATCTGGTGCGTCACGCCGCCCACCGTCTGTTCGGTCGGCACCAGCCCGCCCCAGATGGGCGGCAGCGTGGTCAGCGGCTTGCCGTCACGGTCCTTCTGGATCAGCCTTTCCTTCGGCACGGAAGATAGCGGCGATTGCAGGCCGGGAAAATTGTGGAACAGGTTGTTGAAGCTGCGGTTCTCGGCATAGATCACCACCACCGTGTGGATTTTCTCGCGCAGGGCCGCATCCACCTGGCGCCGGGTGCGGGCCTGGACCGTGTTGGCGGCAAGCCCGGTGGCGGCCGCCATGCCGCCCAGCATGGCGCGCCGGGTGGGCAGGATGGATTTGCGCGAACGCCGTTTCACAGACATGAAGACCCCAGCCGGCAGGAATTGCAGCGGCCGGGAGAATGCCGGAAGCACGGCACTGCTGTCCACGCCGGATGTGCAAGGCCCCGGGCGATAGTGACGGGCGTTTTCGCCGCATGGACGCCCGCCCACTTGCGGCTTAGAGCGCGGCCATGACAGCCCGCGCGCATGCCCATCATCCTGGAATCGTCCATCTGGCGCTGGCCGTGGGCGGATTCGCCATCGGCACCACCGAGTTCGCCAGCATGAGCCTGGTGCCGTTTTTCGCGCCCGAGTTGGGGATCGACATTCCCACCGCGGGCCATGTCATCAGCGCCTATGCGCTGGGCGTGGTGTTCGGCGCGCCGCTGATCGCGGTGCTGTTCGCCCGCACGCCTCGCCGTACCCTGCTGGTGGGGCTGATGGCGATGTTCGCGCTGGGCAACGGCCTGTCAGGATTGGCGCCCTCCTATCACTGGATGCTGCTGTTCCGCTTTCTCAGCGGCCTGCCGCATGGCGCCTATTTCGGCGTCGCCATGCTGGTGGCGGCTTCGCTGGTGCCGGCCCGGCAGCGGACCCAGGCGGCGGCGCGGGTGCTGCTGGGCCTGACCGTCGCCACCATCATCGGCGTGCCGCTGGCAAGCTGGCTGGGCCTGGCGGTCGGATGGCGCTGGGGCTTCGGCATCGTGGCGCTGCTGGCCCTGCTCACGGCCCTGCTGGTGCGGATCTATGCGCCGCATCATGCGCCGGGCGAGGATGCCAGCCCGCTCAAGGAACTGGGCGCGCTGAAGAGCCGGCAGGTCTGGCTGACGCTGGCGATCGGCGCGGTCGGTTTTGGCGGCCTGTTCGCGGTCTATACCTATCTGTCCAACACGCTGCTGGAGGTCACGCGGGTGGGACCGGAGGTTCTGCCGCTGGTTCTGGCGGTGTTCGGCATCGGCATGACGCTGGGCAATATCGTCATTCCCCGCTTTGCCGACCGCGCTTTGATGCCCACGGCGGGCTGGCTGCTGGTCTGGTCGGCGGTGATGCTGGCGCTTTATACGGTCGCGGCCGCCAATGTCTGGACTCTGATGGCCACTGTCTTCGCCATCGGGCTGGGTGGGGCGCTGGCCACCACCTTGCAGACGCGGCTGATGGATGTGGCGGGCGAGGCGCAGACCCTGGCGGCGGCGCTGAACCATTCCGCCTTCAATGTCGCCAATGCGCTGGGGCCGTTCCTGGGCGGGCTGGCCATCGCGGCGGGCTTCGGCCTGACCTCCACCGGCCTGGTCGGCAGCGCGCTGGCGCTGGGCGGCCTGGCGATCTGGGCGGTGGCCCGCGCCATACCGGACTGAAGAAGGGCCGGATTAAGCCTTACAGATACGGCATCAACAGGCGCGCGGCGGCGTTGCGGACCCGTTTCCACATCGGTTCGCGCGACAGTTCTTCCGGCGTGATGCGCCGCGCCGCCGCGAGCTTGGCGTCAATGATGGCGTCCACCTGCCGGGTGAATTCGCGGCCGGTGCATTCCAGGTCGAACTCGAAATTCAGCCGGAAGCTGCGGGTGTCCCAGTTGGAGCTGCCGATCAGGGTCCATTCCCCGTCCACCGTGCAGAGCTTGGAATGGTCGAAGGGCGGCGGCGTCAGGAAGAAGTCGGCGCGCACATGCCGGAAGAAGCGCAGGTGCCCCCGCATCGCCCAGTCCATGATGGTCTGGTCGCTGACCTGGGGCAGCAGGATTTCGACCTTCACGCCGCGCAGCCCGGCCTGGGCGATGGCGAATTGCAGCCGCTGTTCGGGCAGGAAATAGGGCGTCACGATGCGCACCCGCTTTTTCGCCAGCGTCAGCGCCGCTCCCAGGATGAACTCGATCTTGTAGATATCCGCATCGGGACCGGAGCGCAGACCACGGGCGAAGATCGCGCCTTTTTCTTCCAGCACAGGCCACCAATGGTCCTGGTCCAGCATCTCCTCGGTGGCGAAGGTCCAGTCGCGGGCAAAGGCGTCCATCAGTTCGCGCACCACCGGGCCTTCGACGCGGAAATGCACATCCTGCACCTGGCGTTTCCTGTGCAGGATCGTGCTGTTCTCGATCCCGATATTGATGCCGCCGACAAAGCCGATGCGGCCGTCCGCCACCAGCAGCTTGCGGTGGTTGCGCATGTTGAGGAACGGCATGCGCCAGGGCAGCCAGGTGTGCAGGAAGCGCGCGCTGGGAACGCCCGCGGCACGCAGCCGGGCCAGGATGCCGGAGAGGAAATAGCCCGTCCCCACTCCGTCCAGCAGGACGCGCACCGCCACGCCGCGCCGGTGGGCCGCGATCAGCGCGTCGGTGAATTCGCGCCCCACCGTGTCATCGCGGAAAATATAGGAGGCGATGGCGATGCCGTGTTGCGCCTGCCGGATGGCGTCCAGCATGGCGGGATAGGCCTGATCGCCGTCGCGCAGGATGGTCATCCCATTGCCCTGGGTCAGGGGGCTGCCGGTGACGCGGCCGCTGACCTGGCAGAGCAGGGCGATATTCGGGTCCGAATCGGTGAGGCCCTGGGCATGGCGCGGCTCGGCCTGCCGGTCCCGCAGCCGCATCTTGAGGGCGCGGCGGGTGACGCGGTTGATGCCGAACAGGTAATAAAGAAGCGAGCCGAAAATCGGTGACAGCCAGGCCGCCGCGATCCAGCCAAGCGCGGTCCGCACCTCGCTTTTCTTGAGCAGCGCGTCCACCGTCACGCTCCCCGCCAGCCCGATATGGGCCAGCAGGACCAGCGCCTCCAGCCAGGGCCACGGCCAGTCTATGGAGAGGGGGAACATTTTCCGCGCACCGGTTTCTTGTTATGGTAACAAGGCTTAACACCATTTGACTGGAAACCGGATGGGCCGTCACCAGTTAAATCGGTGAAGGACGCGCATGACACCTGGCTTTTATCCCGGCGAAGACCCCCAATCCCTGCGTATCGTGAGCTGGAACCTGCTGCGCCGGGTCGGCGCGGCGGTGGAGGATGTCGCCAGGCTGGTGCATGCCCACAAGCCCGACCTGCTGCTGCTCCAGGAAGCGACGGAGGAAATCGCGGCCCTGCCGGGTCTGGTGGGGGGGCATTTCTTCCGCCATCCCATGCAGTCGCGCATCTATGGCCTGGCCGCCTGGAGTCCGCACGAATTTCCCGCCTCGACCGCGCTCCGGCTGCCCGCCTCGATCCTGCCGGGCCGGGTGCCGCCGCGCCTGGCCCAGATCATTTCCTTTCGCGGTGTCACCATCGCCAATGTCCATCTCAGCCACGGCCAGTTCCTCAACCGGTTCCAGCTCCGCCACATCATGGAGCAGATGGAAGGCCCCGCCGCGATCATCGGCGATTTCAACGCGCTGGGGCCGGTGGGTTTTCAGGGCTTCCGCGACATCGGCCCGCGCCGCTACACCCATCGCGCGGGCAATATCCTGGCGGTGCGGCTGGATCGCTGCATCGCGCGCGATATCGCCTGCCATGCATCCGAAGTGTTGGACAAGGGGCCGTCCGACCATCATCCAATGGTGCTGGACATGCGCCCCGTCACTGCCGTGCTGCCCAGCATCGAAGACAGCACGCTGTTCGCGGTTTAGGTCGCCGTCTAAAGGTCCAGGCGCGCGGCGGCGCGTTCCAGATTGGCGGCGGTGTTCGCCAGCATCTCGGCCAGCGGACGTTCTTCCATATTGATGGAATAGGCCGCCCTGAGGCCGATGGCCTTCACTTCGTCGGGCGAGGCCGACAGCTTTCCGCACAGCGCGATCACCGGCGTGCCACCGGCGCGGCCGCACAGGCCCTGGATCAGCTTGCCCTGCGCGCTCTGGCCGTCCAGATGGCCTTCGCCGGTGATGATCAGGTCGGCCTGACGCGCCGCCGCGTCGAAGCCGGTCATGTCCAGCACGATCTCGATGCCCCGCCGCAGGGTGGCGTCCAGGAACGCCATCGCGCCGAAACCCAGCCCGCCCGCCGCGCCCGCGCCCGGCGCCTGGGCGATGCTTTTGCCGAGTTGCGCTTCGACCAGCGCCGCGATGTGGCGCAGGCCCGCATCCAGTTCGGTCAGCGTTTCTTTTGTGCCGCCCTTCTGCGGGCCATAGACCCAGGCCGCACCCGTAGGGCCGTGGAGCGGATTGGTCACGTCGCACAGCACCTCCACTCGCGCGAAGGGCGCAGGCTGTGGCACAAGCCTGGCGATGCGCGCCATGTTGCCGCCCACCGGCTCCAGCGGTTGGCCGTCCGCGTCCAGGAACCGCCAGCCCAGCGCCGCCGCAGCGCCGATGCCGGCATCGTTGGTGGCGCTGCCGCCGATCGCCAGCAGCACATGGTCCACGCCGCGCCGTTTGGCATCGGCCAGCATCTGGCCGGTACCGAAGGTGGAGGTCTTGCGCGGGTCGCGTTCTTCCAGCGTCAGCCGTTGCAGGCCGGAGGCTTCCGCCATCTCGATCACGGCGGTGCGGCTGTCGGCGGACAGGCCATAGCGGCCGCGAATGGTCCGGCCCAGCGGATCGGCGACGTCCATCTCCACCCAGCCAAGGCCCAGCGGCCCGCGCAGCACATCCAGCAGGCCCTCACCACCGTCCGACAGGGGCATTTCGGTGATGGATGCGTCGGGATGCGTCTTTTTCAGGCCGCTGGCGATGGCGCGACAGACGCCGTCGGCGGAAAGGGCATCTTTGAAGGAGTCACACGCAACGAGAATGTTCATGGCTGCGGGTTATAGCCGAACTTCACCCGGTGAAACCACCATCGGCGAGATAGGCCGTCTCCTCCGGCGTGGGGGCGCGGCCCATCACCGCATTGCGGTGGGGAAAGCGGCCGAACCGCACGATCAGGTCGCGGTGCAGCACCGCCCATTTCAGGCTGTCGGCGTCGCCCAGCTGCTCGAACAGCGCCACGGCCCGGTCCTGCGAGGCCAGAGTCTCGTCATGCTCGAAGGGCAGGTAGAAGAAGGCGCGCAGGGCAGGGTCCGTCGCCTGGTCGAAGCCCTTGGCCAAAGCACGGCCGGCGACTTCCCGCGCCAGCGCGTCGGTGGCGAAGGCATGGGCGGAGCCGCGATAGATATTGCGGGGAAACTGGTCGGTCAGCAGCAGCAGCGCCAGCGCGCCCACCGCGTCATCCTCCCAGGCGAACAGCGTGCCGCAGGATGCCGCATGGTGCGCCTTGGCGAAGCGGTCGCGGATCTGCTGGTCAAAGCCGGGATCGGCGGCGAACCATTGCCGCGGTCCCGCCGCGCGCCAGAAGGCGATGACGGCGGCAGGGTCGGTATCGATCAGCATGGCGGGCTCCGGGGCTGTCGCAAGACAACGATTGTCGGGATTTCATGTTCCGGGTCAAATTTTCTGGTTTGATGCCGCCATGACGATTCTGCGTTTTGCCGCGCTGCTGGCGCTGGTCCTCGTGGCGGGCGGCCAAGCGCCGCTGGAAAAACAGGCGCCGCTGGAAAAGGAATTCACGGAATGTCCCGAATGCCCGCGCATGGTGGGCATTCCGGCGGGCCGGTTCCTGATGGGCAGCCCGGCAAACGAACCGGGCCGCTTCGATTCCGAGGGGCCGCAACATGCCGTCAGCATCCAGGCTTTCGCGCTGGGCAAATATCCCGTCACCAGCGCGCAGTTCATGGCCTTCCTGGCCGCCACCGGCTATCGCCCGCAGCCCTGCAACGCCTTGCTGGGAATGGGATGGCGCATCATCGGGCGCGGGCTGGTGCAGACGCCCGCTGATGTCGAGCCGCCGCTCTGGCCCGCCGTCTGTCTCGACTGGAAGGATGCGGAAGCCTATGTCGCCTGGCTGAACAAGCGGGTGCGCGCCGCGCGGCCCACTTTGGCATCGCGCAAGGACGGTCCCTATCGCCTGCCCAGCGAGGCGGAATGGGAATATGC